>NZ_CP031841.1:2711071-3022142 GCF_003432385.1 Breoghania sp. L-A4
GGCCGCTGCTGATCGAGATCCAGGCGCTTGTCGCCCCTCGCCGCTGGGCACGCCGCGGCGCGCGGTCGTCGGCTGGGATTCGAGCCGCCTGTCGATGATCCTGGCGGTGCTGGAATCGCGCTGCGGCGTTCGTTTTGCCCAGCATGATGTGTATCTCAATGTCGCCGGGGGCTTGCGCGTCAACGAGCCCGGCGCGGACATGGCCGTCGCTGCAGCCCTGGTCTCGTCGTTGAGCGGGGTTGCCCTGCCGCTCGATAGCGTCTATTTCGGCGAGATCAGTCTGTCGGGAGCACTACGGCCGGTGGCCCAGGCGCCGGTCAGGCTCAAGGAGGCGCAGAAGCTCGGCTTCACCCAGGCCTTTGTGCCGCAAGCCAATATCAAGACCACGGATCGCGCGACGAGCGATCTGACGATCCGCGGACTTGCGGAACTTGGCGAGATGGTTGCCGAAATCGCAGCCGGCAATCCGGCGGCGCCATCGGGCGGCGAGGTCGCCGACCGGCAGATCGCAAGCGGATAACCGAAATCGAACGGATGATATCGTTCCAATAACGTGGTATCGAGACCTGAATCGTCCGCCGACCTGACGCACTCGACCGATCGGGCCGGCATCGCCTGATCGATGAAACAGTTTCAGGATCGATACTTTGAGCCTGTTTTCGCCGCCCTCCCGTATCCTCGGGTCGCCAACGGAACAGGCTTTAGCGCCGGAGCATGGCACGCAATGCCGATTACTATCCTTGATGGAATCCTGATCGCGATCATGCTGATCTCGGCTGTACTCGCCATGATCCGCGGTTTTGTGCGTGAAGTCCTGTCGATCGCCTCCTGGGTGGCCGCCGCCGTCGCCGCCTATCTGTTCTATGGCCAGGTCCTGCCGTTCGCCAAGCAGTACATCTCCAACGAGCACATTGCGCTCGGCGTCTCGGTCGGCTCGGTATTCCTGCTGACGCTGATCATCGTCAGCTATATCACGATGCGGATCTCGGATTTCGTTCTCGACAGCCGCATCGGCGCGCTCGACCGGTCCCTCGGCTTCGTGTTCGGCGCGGTACGCGGACTGCTGCTGGTTGTTGTCGCCATGCTGTTCTTCAACTGGTTCGTGCCCGAAACCAAACAGCCGCAGTGGATCATCACGGCCAAGTCCAAGCCCATGCTGAACTCCATCGGGGAACAGCTCATCGCCGCGCTGCCCGAGGACCCGGAATCGGAACTCTTCAAGCTGCGCAACCGCGGAGCCCCCAAGGAGGATGACGCGGTCGACAACACGCCGCCGGTCACCAGCGACGAAGACGCCAGCTACTCCAATCGCGAGATCAACGGTCTGAATCAGCAGATTGAAGCCTCGCAAAGCGCCAACTAGATACGGATCCGCCGGCGCGGGTTTCACCCGGGCGGCGAAACCCCAGGAAGCCATCATGAGCGGCCAGCCTCCCCTTTCCGCTTCGCCCGCCAGTCATGCCGGTGCGAACGACGGCACGTTTTTCAATCTCGAAGATGACCGCCTGCATGAAGAATGCGGCGTCTTCGGCATTCTCGGCCACGACGATGCGGCGGCCCTGACGGCGCTTGGGCTGCATGCGCTTCAGCATCGCGGACAGGAAGCGGCCGGCATCGTCACGCATGACGACGAACAGTTCCGCGCCGAGCGCCACCTGGGTTTGGTCGGCGACCACTTCTCCTCCGCCGACACCATCGCCCAGCTCAGCGGTCCCAACGCCGTCGGCCACGTGCGCTATTCAACGTCGGGCGAAACCATTCTGCGCAATGTGCAGCCGCTGTTCGCCGAGCTGGAAGGCGGCGGCATCGCCATCTGCCACAACGGCCACTTCACCAACGCGATGACGCTGCGTCGCCAGCTCATCAAGGACGGCGCGATCTGCCAGTCGACATCCGACAGCGAGGTCGTGCTGCAGCTTCTCGCCCGCAGCCGTCAGCCCAAGATCGTCGACCGTTTCATCGAGGCGATCAGCCAGATGGAAGGCGCCTATTCGCTGGTGGCGCTGACCCGCAAGAAGCTGATCGGCGCACGCGATCCCTTCGGCATCCGGCCGCTGGTGCTGGGCGACTTCAACGGCGCGCCCATTCTGGCGTCAGAGACCTGCGCGCTCGACATCATCGGTGCCAAGTTCATCCGCGAAGTGGAGAACGGCGAGGTGATCGTCTGCACCCCGGGCGGCATCGAGTCCTATTTCCCGTTCGGCAAGCGCCCGGCGCGCCCGGACATCTTCGAGTACATCTACTTCTCCAGGCCCGATTCCGTGCTTGGCGGGCACAGCGTCTACGACGTGCGCAAGCGGTTTGGCCGCCAATTAGCGCTGGAAGCCCCCGTCGAAGCCGACGTGATCGTGCCGGTTCCCGATTCCGGTGTGCCCGCGGCGCTCGGTTACTCCCAGGAATCGGGTATTCCGTTCGAGCTTGGCATTATCCGCAATCACTATGTCGGACGCACGTTCATCCAGCCGACCCAGGCAATCCGCACGCTCGGCGTCAAGCTGAAGCATTCGGCCAATCGCAGCCAGATCGAAGGCAAGCGCGTGGTGCTGATCGACGACAGCCTGGTGCGCGGCACCACCTCGGTGAAGATCGTGCAGATGATCCGCGACGCCGGCGCCGCGGAGGTCCACTTCCGTCTCTCGAGCCCGCCGATCCGCTTCTCCGACTACTACGGCATCGACACGCCGGTGCGCGAGAAGCTGCTGGCCGCGAAATACAATCTCGAGGAAATGCGCTCTTATATCGGCGCCGACACGCTGGCGTTCCTGACTGTTGATGGCGTGTACCGCGCCATGGGTCACGACGGCCGCAACGACGCGCAGCCCCAGTATACGGATCACTGCTTCACCGGCGATTATCCCACGCCGCTGACCGATCTTGAGGGCGAGGACGAGGTGCGCAGCCAGCCGCGCCTGGTCGAGGTGCGCTGATGGCGAACCGGTTTGAAGGACGCGTTGCGGTCGTCACCGGCGCATCGCGTGGTATCGGCTATCAGGTCGCCAAGGGGCTGGCGGCCGAAGGTGCGCATGTCGTGGCGATTGCGCGCACGGTCGGCGGGCTGGAGGATCTTGATGACGAGATCCAGGCGGCCGGCGGTTCGACCACCCTCGTCCCGCTCGATCTGACCGACATGGACGCGATCGACCGTCTGGGCGCCGCCATACACGAACGCTGGGGCAAGCTTGACGTGCTGATCGGCAACGCCGGCATTCTGGGTGTGCTGTCACCGCTCGGCCACATCTCGATCAAGGATTGGGACAAGCTGATGGCGGTCAACGTGACCGCCAACTGGCGGCTGATCCGCTCGCTCGACCCGTTGCTGCGCACCTCCGACGCCGGACGCGCCGCCTTCCTGTCATCGGGCGCCGCGCACAAGTGCCGGCCGTTCTGGGGTGGGTATTCGGTCACCAAGGCCGCGCTGGAAGCGCTGGTGCGCACCTATGCGGCGGAGACCGCTTCCGGCACCGTGCGCGCCAATCTTGTCAATCCGGGGCCGATGCGCACCGCCATGCGCGCCAAGGCGATGCCCGGAGAAGATCCGCAGAGCTTGCCGGAACCCGCCGAGCTCGTCGGTCCCCTGCTCGACCTCGTCGCTCCGGACTTCAATGAAACCGGCAAACTCTATGATTTTCCGACAAGAACGCTGATCGAGTACACGTCGATGGTGTGACCGCCACGACGCGGCGCTGAAACGAAAAACGCCATGCCGGGGGACCGGCATGGCGTTGTCATTTCAAATCACTTGATGTTGCGCTTTTTCACCTTGCTGGCGTAAGGGTTCTCGCCCTTGCGCATGCTCAGCCGGATCGGCGTGCCCGGCAGCTTGAAGGTCTCGCGGATGCCGTTGATCAGGTAGCGCAGATAGGCTTCCGGCAACGCTTCGGGGCGCGAGCAGAATGCGATGAAATGCGGCGGCCGCGCCTTGGCCTGGGTAAGGTAGCGCAGTTTCACACGGCGCCCGCCGACGGCCGGAGGCGGATGCCGCGCGAGAACCCCTTCCAGCCAGCGGTTGAGCCGCGCGGTGGAGATGCGCGTGTTCCAGATCCGGTGCGCGGCGACGATCTCTTCCATCAGCTTGTCGAGGCCCTGGCCCGTGCGGCCGGAGATCGGCACCAGGGTCACGCCCCGCACCATGTGCAGCAACCGGTCCGCCTGTTCGCGCATGTCGCGCCACGCCTCGGTGCGGTCCTCGATGAGATCCCACTTGTTGATGGCGATCACCAGCGCGCGGCCCTCGCGTTGGACCAGATCGATGATCTGCAAGTCCTGCTTCTCGAAGGGAATCGTCGCGTCCAGCGTGACGACGACTACCTCGGCGAACTTGATCGCCCGCAGGCCGTCGGCGACGGAGAGCTTTTCGAGCTTTTCCTGCACCCGCGCCTTGCGCCGCATGCCGGCGGTATCGAACATGCGGATGAAATGCTTGCGCCACTTCCAGTCAACGGAGATGGAATCGCGGGTGATCCCCGCTTCCGGGCCCACCAGCAGGCGTTCCTCACCGAGGAAATTGTTGATCAGGGTCGACTTGCCGGCGTTCGGACGCCCGACGATGGCGATCCGCATCGGCCGCTCGGCTGTGCCGGCCTTGTCGGCTTCCTCGTCGCTGTCGCTGTCGGCGTCCGGCGCATCCGGGTCGAACGGATTGTCCAGGCCCAGGGTTTCCAGCGTGCTGCGCAAGGCCTCGTAGAGATCCGCGAGGCCCTCACCGTGTTCGGCTGAAATCGGCACCGGCGCATCGAATCCGAGGGAGAAGGACTCGTAGACGCCGCCCTCGCCCGCCTTGCCTTCCGCCTTGTTGGCGAGAAGGATCACCGGCGTGTCCACCTTGCGCAAGATGTCGGCGAAATACTTGTCCAGCGGGGTAATGCCGGCGCGCGCGTCGACCACGAACAACGCCACGTCCGCGGCGGCGATCGCTTCTTCGGTCTGGGCGCGCATGCGGCCCTCGAGGCTCTCGGCATCCGCCTCTTCGAGACCGGCGGTATCCACCGCGGTGAATTTCAGATCGCCGAGCGTCGCCGCACCCTCGCGCCGGTCGCGGGTCACGCCGGGGGTGTCGTCGACGAGCGCGAGGCGCTTTCCGACCAGCCGATTGAACAGCGTCGACTTGCCGACGTTCGGCCGGCCGACAATGGCTACGGTCGCGTTCACGCCCGTGCTCCTTGAAAGACTGTTGTGACAATAGAACAGCCTGCGCCCGTTGGGACGCAGGCACGATGTTCTACACTCTTGGATCGATCATGTTTCGGCAGGCATGCATGGCCGCCAAAACGAATGTCGATCGGTCAGTTGAAGGCGACCACGTTGCCGCCGCCGCTGATTGCGATCAGCTTGCCGCCGGCCGCGATCGGAGAAATATAGACCTTCTCCGACACATCGCGGGTCCAGGTGATCGTCCCGGTCGCCGGATCGACACGGCTCATCTTGCCGTCGCTGGACAGCATCCACAATGCGCCGCCCGCCAACACCGGTCCCGCCCAGTTCGAGCGCTTCTTCTTGGTGTGGATGATCGGCAGTTGCGTGCTCCATATCGGCGAACCGCTCTTGCGGTCAAGCGCAATCAGACGATCGCGCAGATCAATCAGGAAAACCGCGTTGCCGGCGACCACGGGCGTGTGCACGCTTCCCGCATCCTGTTCCCAGAGCCGATCGCCGTTCTTCAGGTTCACGGCGATGGTGCGACCCACCACGCTGGTGGCGAAAACGACGCCGTCGGAGATCACCGGGCTGGCGCTGACGTCCGCCAGACCCGACAGGGCCTGGGTGCGATAGGAGCTGTTGACCGCATCGATCCAGCGCGGCGAACCGCTCTTGGCGTCAATCGCCATCACTTCACCGGACGAGAACGGCACCACGACCGTGTCACCGGACACCGCCGGATTGGCAGCCGACAGAAGTCCGGCCGTCTCGGGAATGCCGGAGTAGGTCCACAGATCGCCGCCGTCTTCCTGGTTGAGCGCATAGACCTCATTGGTCTGCGTCACCACGAAGACCTTGCCGCCCACCGCCGTGGGCGCACTGCGCGCAGGCGCCTCGAGCTGCTTGGCCCAAAGCTGACGTCCGCTGGCGGCATCGAGCGCGACGACGGATCCGTAACCGGTCGCGGCGAAAATCCGTCCGCTGTCAGCGGCAACGCCGCCGCCGCTCGCAACACCCTTTTCACCCTCGGGACGCAACTGCGCCACCCACTGGCGGCCACCATTGCTCTGCGAAAGCGCCGTGACCTTTCCGGCAGGGTCATAGACGAAGACACGGCCCTGGTAGGAAATCGGCGACGCCGCGATCCGCGGTCCCGAACTGCCGAATGAGGTGATGCCCCCGGAGCTTGTCCCGACAGAGACGCGCCACGCCTTGCCGCCGGCGCCCGAATAGGAGGCATGCGCGGGGTTGTTGGCCGCGTTGCCGCCACCCTGGCTCCAGTCGGCTGCACCGGAGGGTCCGGGTACCGATGCCGTGCCACCGGTCTCGCCGGTGAGCGAACCGGCGCCTTCGAACAGCTCCTGGCGCTCACCCTGCAGGATGTCCTCCCTCTCGGAGAAGGGATTCAGGGACGATGCGACATCGGACACCGAACTGCAGCCGGCGAGCACGGCGCAAGCGATTACCACGGATGCGGCGGAAAAGGGCCTGGTCATACGCAACACCATCAGTTGGCAACGCCATCGGCGCCGGCCGCGGCCAGCAGCGATTCCAGAACGCGGGCGCGGTTCACGACGTCCGCAGGGGTTTCTGTATCGGCTTGAATCTCGGACACCCATGTGCTTGCCGTCTTGGCGTCGCCGGCTTTCCAGGCCGCCAGAGCCATGATTTCGCGCGCCGAATGACGCAGCGCGTGGTTCCCGTCGGTGACAATCGAAACTCGCGCTTCGACCGAGCTCCGGTCTTCGAGATCAAGCGCCAGATAGCCTGCGCGTACCCGCGCGAGATCCCGATTGACCGAACTGGCGGAACGGTCGTTTGCAATGGCGTCGAATTCGCTCACGGCCGCCGCGGCGTCGCCCTCGGCCGCCAGTTCAGCCGCCGCGCGCATGCGCGCCAGAAGCGGATAACCGCCCGTGGCATCGTTCATGTCCGTCAGCATCTCACGCGCCTTGGCGTGGTTGCCGGCATCGGCTTCCTCAAGCGCGGCGAGGAACGCGTCCCCCGCCGTCTCCGCGCGCTGCGCCTGCCAGGCTTCCCATCCGCGGAAGCCCGCGGTGCCAGCAACGATCAACACGGCAACGCCGATGATGTAGGGTGCAAATCGCGACCAGAGCCTGCCCAGGCGGTCCCGCCTGAGATCCTCATCAACCTCGCGAAAAATATCGGCCATTGTTACTCGCTTAAACTTCTCATTCCGCCGCACCACGCCCGGACATGCTCCGGATCAAACGGCGATCGGCAAGGATCGTTGCGGGAATCGTCCAGAAACCGGAACATCGCCCCGGAAAAAAGGTTCGCGGACCATACATGCTCACCGATTTGGACGCAATCGAGGCCGGACGGCAATCAGACACAAGAAATCCGCCAGCGATATGAAATCACCGACGGATCCTTGTTCGTCGCGTCGCGGTCCGTTCGGCTAGCCGCCCGAGGCGGCCTTCTTGTTGGCCGCATAGACATGATCTTCAGCCGGGAACGCCCGCGTGCGGACCTCCGTTGCGTATTCGGCCACCGCACTGTCGATCATGTCGCCGAGATTGGCGTATGTTTTCACGAATTTCGGCACCTTCGGCGAAAGGCCGAGCATGTCCTCCAGCACCAGAATCTGGCCGTCGCAGGCATTCGACGCGCCAATGCCGATCGTCGGGATGGCAATCGCGGCGGAAATGCGCGCGGCAAGCGGCTCAACGATGCCCTCGAGCACCACGGCGAAGGCGCCCGCATCCGAGATCGCCTGCGCGTCTTCCTCAAGCGCAGCCCATTGGTTCTCGTCCTTGCCCTGCACGCGGAAGCCGCCCATCGTGTTGACCGATTGCGGCGTCAGCCCGATATGCGCCAGCACCGGAATGCCGCGATCCACGAGATAGCGCACGGTCGGTGCAATGTGCTTGCCGCCTTCGAGCTTGATCGCGCCGCAGCCGGTTTCCTTCATCACGCGCGAGGCAGTTGAAAACGCCTCCTTGGGATCGGCCTCGTAGCTGCCGAACGGCAGGTCGACGACGACCAGAGCCCGTTCGGATCCGCGCACCACCGCGCGCCCGTGCATGATCATCATGTCGACCGTGACCGGCACGGTCGTCTCCATGCCGTGCATGACCATGCCCAGCGAATCGCCGACGAGCATGAAATCGGCGTGTTTGTCGACAAGCCGCGCCGTATGCGCGTGATAGGCGGTCAGGGACACGATCGGCATCCCGCCCTTGCGGCTCTTGATGTCGACGGCCGTCAAACGGCGCTTGGCTGCGTGGACCGACATGATCGATTCTCCCACTCTCTGTTTGCCCGGACAGCGTGTCCGAGACGTACGGGCGGCAGTTGATGGCCCGTCGCGCATAAAGTGCGGAGAAACGGCTTCGCGCGACCGCGCGCCTCTCCGTATTTCACTATCGCCATCGCGTCATATGGTATCGCGACGCGGGATTCACAAAGTGCGCCGTTGTCATGAGGGCGTTGGCCAAACCCGCATACGGGCGGCGGATCAGGGAAGAACCGGAACGCCGATCAGCATTTCATGCAGTTTCAAGGCGAACAGCGCATACACGCCCAGGCCAACCATGACCGCCAGAACATCATTGATCCAGGGCCCGGCCGGTGCGGGAGCCGCGCCGCGGCGCTTCAGCGAAATCCGGTCGTAGACCGCCCAGGCGAGAAGCGTTGTGAACAGCACCAGCGACGCGAGGTCGCCATTGGCGAGCAGGTGCGCCAGGGCCCAGACCTTGATGGCCGTCACCATCGGATGCTTCACGGCCGCCGCGATCCGGCCCTTGAAGATCGACGCCGCGAGAAGCACGAAAGCGATCGCCACCAGCAGCAGCGTCAGGTGCCGCAGTCCCGTTGGCGGCTCGTAGATCACCGGAGAACCGGCAGCCCGCGCCATGGCGAATCCGTAGACGATCATCACCAGGCTCAACAGCGATGCGATGGAAAAGACAATCCGATAACCATTGGCGCCAAGTCGGTCCGTCAGCCCCGCACGCAATCCCGGGCGCGTAGGAATATGATGCGTCACGAGAAACAAGACCAGTCCGAGTATCAGCAGCCACATGGTAATCTCCCGTGCGGATTGCTTTTCCGCGTTTCCGACGCCTGTCTGGCGCTTGTATAGCAAAATGGCGAATTGCTGCAAAGCAACATCATCGCCACTGAGTCGTGCCCGCCAGAATAGCCTGGCGTCGCCGGCCCGTATTGCCTGGTTTCGGAACCGCTCGGTGATCCGGCCGCGCGGGACAATGCTCCGGCGGTTCCTCTGTTATCCCGAACACTCGCCACTTCGCCCCGCCCTGCGAGCGGCGCGGCGAAAGCCGCAGGACCGATACCACGTTCGGCTGCCGGCATTCATGTAAACAGTAACGGCGAACAGGACGACCCCGGCTTCCAATGTGGCGTGGTGGAAACAGCCCGCCGTCATTCTCGGGAATCAGGGCTTTCGGGCACGGACGAGCAAGGCTGCCACCTCGTCCGAGCGCAAAATACATACGTTATATATCCTTGTAACAATCGACTATAGTCGCGCAAAATCAAACATTTAAAAATCGCTTGACCCGTGAAACGCTCTATTAAAAGTTTATTGGCAGATAATGTCTTCCGCTCTTTTTGTTACGTCCTGCGATACTCAAGAACATTGCAACAAGAAACCCAGCCAGTACCCGAGATCCCCCGCAGCCGAAATTCAATGGTGCCAGAATGGCCGATGTTTATCTGATCAGTGATGATCTGACCCGCGCCGAGAAACTGCGCGCCAAACTGGCATTCAATTTCTGGATTGAGATCGCGCCGATCGACACGCTGCCCGATGGCGTGAACGAAGGCGATTGCATTTTGCTTATTGACTGCGACCTGGGCGAGAAGGCGAGTGCGGAGCCTTTGAAGGCTCTCATGGAGCGTGTCCCCTCGCCAGACAAAAGCATCGTTTTGGTCGACGGCAGCGGGTTCATTGGCCAGGCGCGCGGCAACGCGCTAGGCGGCGGTCAGATTTTCAGCCGCGGGATCAAGATCGCGACCCTGAGCTATGCGCTGGACACGATGCTGCACGACATCCGTCCGCTGCCGCAAAACGGCACGTCCCCGGAAGTGCGCCGGGTTCTCGACCAGGCCCGGCGGCTGCATCAGGACATCGCGCTGGCGGTGCACGACAACAAGGCCCTGCCGAAAAAGGCCATTGAGACGGTTTTGCGCAAACTGGTCGACGTCCTGGCCTTCCACGGCATCGGTTCGTGGATCGACGCCGTGCGCCTGCACCACAGCCATACCTATCGCCATTCGATGCTGGTGACCGGCTATGCGGTGGTCTTTGGGCAGCAGATGGCGCTGGACGCCGCTGACATCGATCTGCTGGCGATTGCCGCATTGTTGCATGACGTCGGCAAGGTACGGATCCCGCTCAGCGTGCTCGACAAGCCCGGCAAGCTGACGTCTGAGGAATTCGATCTCATCAAGAATCACCCCATCTACAGCCGCGACATATTGGTTGACGACGGACAATTCGCCCCCGCCGTGATCAACGCGGCCTATCAGCATCATGAATTCATCGACGGCTCGGGCTATCCGGAAGGCTTGAAGGGCGACCAGATCGCGCCCCTCGTGCGCATGCTGACGATCGCCGACATCTACGCGGCGCTGACCGAGGTGCGGTCCTACAAGCGCGCCTACAGCAACCGCGAGGCGTTTCACATCATGACGGAAATGGTCGGCAAGCTCGATAGCCGTCTTCTGAACGCCTTCCGGCCCATCGTTCTGGATGAAACCTTCGGCCGTGTGCGCCGGCGCAAGGCCGCCAATGCGCAGCAGGACCGCCCGGTCCTGCAAGCAGGCATCCATCCACTTGACCGCAACCGCACGGTTGCGATGTAGCCCGCCTGCACCGGCGCGCGCAGGAGCGCGAGGCGGCGGCGCCGTGCTGTGATCCGTTTCTCAATCCGTGTTCTTGCGTATTCCGAAATCGCGCGATCATTAAAATTTTCAGCAATTGCAATACAGTGTGGTCAGAAGGCCATGGCTAGAGTGTCGCGAACAGAACTCTCATCGTCAGGCACGTCAGATGGACACCGTCGAAAAAAGAAAACTCCACCGGCCCCGGATGCTTCAGGGCGGCAAGATCGTCTATGGCATGAACAACCTGCTGATCGACTGCATGATCCGGGACCGCACGGACATGGGCGCCCGACTGAAGGTCGCCATTTCCGCCGATGTCCCGAACCAGATCCGCCTGTTCGTCACCGGGGACAACGCCCTGACACCCGCACGGATCATCTGGCGCTCGGAACGCGAGATCGGCATCGAGTTCACAGGACCGGCCGAGCCGATTCACGACGCGGCCGACCTTCAGCTTCGCGCCCTCCGCGTCCACGCCTGATCGACGGAAAGCGCCTCTCCAGCCCCCGGTTTCCTCAGCAGGTCCTGCTTGCACGGGAAAGTGTCGACGCGGAGGTTGAAAATTTCATCGCCGGCCGAAGAATATCGCGATAATTGTGATGTAATGCACTTTTGCCGCAGAGAATGCCGCGCTAAGATTCGCTGTGGCCGGACATAGCCCGGCTTCGGCGTGGCATTCCGGCCGCGCAACTTTTCTGAGAACCGAATTTGCTCGTGAAATGAATTGTGGAGCGTCCTGCTCGTCGGCCCTTTCTGTCTGCCAGCCGTCGCTCCGTCGTCGAAATGGGGGGTGAGTATGCGTATTGTCTTGGCTATCGTATCGTTTTGCGCGTTTTTGGGACTGTCGGTGCCGGCACTGACAACCCAGGCAAACGCGACGGTTCGTCCGGGCTTTCGCTCCGGCGGACCAGACATCATCGCCGTGGTGGATATTTCCGATCAGCGGCTTCGGGTCTTTCGCTCCGGCAAGCTGCTGCACACCTGGAAGGTCTCCACGGCCGCGCGCGGCTATCGGACGCCGGTTGGGCGATATACGCCCTATCGCATTCACAAGATGTGGCGGTCGCGCAAATATCAGAACGCGCCCATGCCGTACTCGGTGTTCTTCCACAAGGGCTGGGCGGTGCACGGCACCGACGCGATCAAGCGTTTGGGGCGCCCCGCGTCGCACGGCTGCGTGCGCCTGCATCCCAAGAATGCAAAAGTTCTTTATTCGCTCGTGCGCGAAGCCGGAATGCAAAACGCTTCCATCGTGGTGCAGAAGTAGGCGCCACGCGCGCTCCTGACCCAATCGGCCGCTGGTGACAAACCCCGCCAGCGGCCGTATGCCGTCGAGTATCCCGGTTCACGCGCTCTTGTTTGCGGACATCAGGGAATATGTGACGCCCTGCGGGTCGATCGCATTGGCAATCCACATGCCGCCGGGCACTTCCATCGGTCCATTGGTGATCGTGCCGCCCGCCTTGGCAACGCGCTCGATTGCCGATGTGATGTTATCGACACCGAAATAGAAGTTCCACAACGGACCCGGCATGGAGTCCTGGCGGGTCATCATGGCCCCATGCCAATGCTGCCGTCGTCATTGCCGAACAACTGGTAGACGCCATCCGCGCCCATATCCATGGCGTCGCGCTTCTTCCAGCCAAACAGGCTCGAATAGAACGCGAAAGCCTCCTCGCCATTACCGGCATGCAGCTCCCGCCACCCCACATGTCCCACGGCCCCGTCTTCGGGCGCGCAAGCGTCCGCGTCGCCTTGTTCCGGCATAGCCGTTGGGCTGAACAGTCCGAAAACCGCGCCATGCGGATCGGCCGCAATGGCGATTCGGCCCACATTCGGAACGTCAAATGGCGGCCTGCAAATGCTGCCGCCGCTCGCGCGAACCCGCTCAGCGAAATCGTCAATGTCAGCGACCCCAATATAGCCGGTCCAGCCCGGAGGCACGCCTTCGGGCGCGGTCATCAGCCCCGCAACCGGCGCGTCTCCGTAAGAAAAGATCGTGTAGGGATGAGCTACGTGCCCGGGGTCCGCCGCATCCCAGCCAACGACCGCCGTATAGAACGCTTCCGCCGCGGCCATGTCGCCGACCGCCAGCTCGTACCAGACGAATTCAAAACGCGACTTGCTCATCCAGGTCTCCTCCCCCGTCCGCCGGCTTCGCCAGCCGGAAAAAGCGCATGCGTCCCGGCGCGAACCACAACGCGCCGGTTGACTATCTACGTTGATATCAACATAAATGACCCATGTCAAAACCCGGTATGCTTCCGTACGAAACGACCATTCTTGTCCGCGACAGCTGTCTGTGCCTGCATGTTCAGCGCGCGGCGCGTGCGCTGGCGCGCCGCTTTGATGACGCGCTCAGGCCACTGGGGCTGACCAACGGGCAATTCTCGTTGCTGATGTCGCTCAACCGCCCGCATCCTCCCGCCATCGGCCAGGTGGCGGAGGTGCTGGCGATGGACAGGACCACGCTCACCGCCGCGCTCAAGAGCCTTGAGCGGCGCGGTCTCGTCACAATCGAATGCAACCCGGCTGACAAGCGGTCCCGGCTTCTCCACCTGACCAATGACGGACGCGCCCTTCTGGCGCGCGCCTTCCCCGTCTGGAAACAGCATCACGCCGAAATCGACGCCGCTTTGCAGGATGCGGACCGTCTGCGCGGGGATCTCAATCAGGTGCTTGCGCTGCGGCCCGTCCCGGTCTGAAGCCAATTCGCCCGTTCAGGAATCGGGCACATGCTCGGGCTTTCCCTTGCGGCTTCCGGAGGCGAACTCTTCAAGCTCCTCCTCGCTCATGCTCTCGTACATCGACCTGGCGGCCCCTTTCAGGTCCGACTTGTTCGTCTCGCCGCGTTTCGCCGAAAGGGCCGCGCCCGCAGCCTTCTGCTGCGCCTTGGATTTCGCTGGCATGATCACCTCCTGCAGGTTCGCGCCGGCAGGCCCGTCGCGCAGAGAAGATCTTCGCGCAAGGACCCCGCCATCTGCGCAACGTCGTGGCGAGGAAAAGGTTCCGGCATCGCGTCTCAAGCAGAGTGGCGTACGGCGGCAACAGCATCGGCCTTAGCGGTCTTCGGCGCCAGGTCCACATGCTCATCACCCCAGGCCCTCAGCGCGCGGATCACGGGTTCAAGGCTGCGGCCGCGCGGGGTCAGGCTGTACTCCACCTTCGGCGGCACCACTGGATAGACCCTGCGGCTGATCAGCCCATCGGCTTCCGGCGCGCGCAACTGAATGGTCAACGTGCGCTGCGCGCCCTCGAACAAATGATAGAGCACGACGCCCTTCCACTTTCCGGAGATGAGTTCGGGCGTGCCTTCCACGGCGCAGCCGGGACTGCAATCAAGACGCTTGTGGCGGCTGCGCGGTATGGTGGTATCCTTTCTGACATTGGGCGCATTTTATGTGCGTACTTGCACCTCTCATATGTAAGGGGCATGTCTCGGGCAGGCAATTCACACCCCATGACGCAGGAGCCACCATGCGCGCCGTCGGCTACCAGAAATCCCTTCCCATCGAGGATCCCGCCTCGCTTGTCGATATCGAGCAGCCGAAACCCGAACCCTCCGGGCGCGACCTTCTGGTGAAGATTCACGCGATCTCCGTCAATCCAGTCGACACCAAGGTTCGCCGGCGCGCGGAGCCCGAGGCCGGCGGCTGGAAGATTCTGGGATGGGACGCCGCGGGCACCGTCGAGGCCGTCGGCCCGGATGCGACGCTGTTCAAGCCCGGGGACGCGGTCTATTACGCCGGCGCACTCGAGCGCCCCGGCACCAACGCGGAGTTTCATCTGGTCGATGAGCGCATCGTCGGCCGCAAGCCCGCTTCCTTGTCATGGGCAGGAGCCGCTGCACTTCCGCTGACCGCAATCACGGCCTGGGAGGCGCTGTTCGACCGGCTGACCGTCAACAGGGCCGTGCCGGGTGGTCGCAATGCGATCCTGATCATCGGCGGCGCCGGCGGAGTCGGGTCCATCGCCATCCAGCTCATCCGCCGGCTCACCGACATCACCATCATCGCGACCGCATCACGTGCGGAAACGCGATCCTGGGTCGAGGATCTTGGCGCGCATCATGTGGTGGATCATTCCAGACCCCTGGCCGCTGAAGTCGCCGCGCTCGGAATCGGCGCTCCGGCCTTCGTCTTCTCCACGACCAATACGGAGGACCATCTCGCGCAGATCGTCGAGCTGATCGCCCCGCAAGGCCGCTTCGCGCTGATCGACGACCCGGCCGCGCTCGACGTGATGCCTTTCAAGCGCAAAAGCGTCTCCACGCACTGGGAGTTCATGTTCACCCGCTCGATGTTCTCAACCGCCGATATGGCGGCCCAGGGCGAGCTGCTCAACGAAGTGTCGCGGCTTGTCGATGAAGGCACGCTGCGCACCACGCTGGGCGAGGTGTTCGGCACGATTTGCGCCGAAAACCTCAAACGCGCTCATGAGTTTATCGAAAGCGGCCGTGCCCGGGGCAAGGTCGTGCTGGAAGGCTTCGCCTGACGCCGGCGAGGGATTCTGCGCGTGCCGCAGGGCGGATCGCATCCGCCCTGCTCCGCCACGACAGTCCTGTTTGCGCTATTCGGTTTGCACCGGAATGCTGACCGAAATCGTCGGCTTGCCCATCATCTTGACCGGAAAGCGCGACCCGACAAACGA
Source organism: Breoghania sp. L-A4 (assembly GCF_003432385.1). Classification (NCBI taxonomy): domain Bacteria; kingdom Pseudomonadati; phylum Pseudomonadota; class Alphaproteobacteria; order Hyphomicrobiales; family Stappiaceae; genus Breoghania; species Breoghania sp. L-A4. The sequence continues at coordinate 2,726,732 of NZ_CP031841.1, forward strand.
TGTGTCGACCGGTTCAACCTCCACCTGCAGTTTTCCGCCGGCGATTTCGCTCAACGGCAGGTCGAAGTCGAAGTGCGCCATCGCATTCTTGACGCAATTTTCGCACTTTTCCGGCTCATCCGGCTGGAACATGAAGCGCGTGGCGATCGGCTTGCCGTCCTTCAACAGATGAACCTTGAAGCTGCCCGGGATCTTCAACCGGTTGATGCCGCTGGCCGTCACCATGGCGCGTTGCGGATTAATCGACACGCTGCGCTCCAGCGGCACCGATTGCGCCGTCTTCGCGGCCAGGGCGATAAGAGGCTGTTTGGTGGCCGGCGGGGCATAATCGACGTCCAGCGACTTCACCGAGTCGATGACTTTGATGGAACTGAGCGCGACGGGCAGGCTTGTGAACGGTTCCAGCGCCTGCAGCGGCGGGACGGTGAAGATCTGATAGCTCGCCAGGTCCGTCTGCTTGTCGATGGTCGAGAGCAACCCGTTCAGCTCGGTGGCGCCAACCTTCTTCTGCCATTCCCACCACAGCCGGTCCCAGTTCGAATGAAAGAACCAGAAAACGGGATCGAAGGCTGCGACCGACTGGTTGGCCATCGTCGGCCCGATAGCACCATGTCCGCCGTCGTGCGCCGCGATGATCGTGTTGTAGGGCGCTCCGGACCAGTAGCCGTGGAAGTCTTCCCAGTCGGTCTTTGTCAGCGCCCGCTCCAGATCGGCGGTCACGTTGTACGTCAACAGGTTGCTCTTGATGTCGGGATAGCTGAACCTGGTTGTCTTGTAACCCTTGCTGAAGCCGCCACCGATGTCGGCGGGCAGCGTGTAGCTGTCGAAGGGCGCCTTCTTGAGAAAGTCCGGAAACGGCGTCGTGATGTCCCAGTATGGAAGCGTCACATCCTCGCATCCGGGGACCGAGCGCAGCGCGTTCTCGAAATTGAACATGTAGGCCCGGTGCCAGGGATTGTAGCCGGGCACATGATGCTGGCAGTAAAGCGGCGCGGGAAGCCAGTGGTAGCCGGCCTGCATGAAATAGCAGTTGGGATCCGTGAGATCCTTGTCCTTCGCGAGAATTCCCTCGAACGCCGTCTTGACCAGTTTCAGCTCCGCGTCGCTCAGTGAATTGAGATCCTTCCTGACGCGCCCTGCGCCGCTCGTCCCGGCCGGGGCCGCCAGTGTGGCTGTTTCCCCGTCCGGTGCGGCTTTCCCCTTCGGATAACCGTCGGTCATCCAGTTGAGAAACGTCTGGACCATGTCCGCCGTCCAGGGGTCCCCCGGCGGCATGGTCTTGGCGGCCACCTGGCCGTAGATGGTGCCTGCGGACGCCCGCACCTGCTCGTAGCTTGTCAGGTCGAGCCCCTGCGTCTGCATGTGGGCGATGTCCGTATCGGTGAACATCAGCCGGATGGTGTCGTACCAGGTCGGGTGTGCAACGGGATAATTTGGCGATTGGGGCACTAAAATCTCCTGTCAAAAAATTACACCGGGTGCAGCATGAGGCAGACACTCAGCGTTGGATTTCCCATCCGATCGGGATCGACGGCCTTGCGAGACCCGTCCGCGTCGAGCGCTTCAATGTCGACGCTGAGTGTGCCGCCAGACACGACGTCGATGGGCAAGATAAAATCGAAATGAGCGGCCTGACTTGGTCCGCCGAGCCCGCCGGCATCCGCCCCGTCGGAGGGCTGGAAGAAAAAACGCGATGCAATCCGCTGGCCGTTCATCAGAAGATGGACCGAGAACGATCCGCCGATGGCCGCGCTGTCCAGCCCGTCAATCGCAACATTCACATCGCGGGCCTGGACCGCAACGCCTTGGGAAATGGCAACAGACTTGCGAGGCTTCCGCGCACGTTCCATCACCGCCGGCCCACGCGTTCAAATCACGAAATGCATTTCTCGAACAAAATCAATTATTCAGACACAAAACCTTGAACCCCTCCGGGCTCAATATACTTGATCGTACATCTTGCGCCCACGGGAGCGCAATGCCGCCACGGAAATTTGAAGCGCGGGACAGACGCACCCGCCGCCGGAAATGAAAAGGCCGGTCCATGGACCGGCCCCACACGGTTGTGCTACTCCCGCTCATTACTAACGTATCCACGTAACCTTCTTGGCTTACGAATGACATGACGGCTTCGATGGGTCCGCGGCCCATGTTGCGGTAACCTAGATGTGGGCATTCGGTGTTGTAATGGATGAGCCAGGCGTCGAGATCGGTCTGCAGGGCTTCGACGCTCGGACAGAATGTCTCGCGCATCTTCACGCGGAAGAACGCGTCGAGGACGGCGCCGTTGAACCGCTCGACGAAACCGTTCGTCTTTGGCGTCCTGACTTTGGTTCGGCGATGCTCGATGCCGTTGAGCTCGAGATAGAGCTTGACGTTGCCCCACGGACCTAATCCTATTTGAAATAGACTCGGCCCATCGAAATGAATAGCCCCGAGTTTTCTAGACGCCCTCGGCTCTCATTTTCCGCTGCCGTTCGAAATCGACGGGTGACAGTATCCCGTTCCTCACATGCTTGCGCTTCGGGTTGTAGAACATCTCGATGTAGTCGAACACATCCTGCCGGGCTTCAACGCGGGTCTTGTAGGTCCGGCGCCGTGTCCGTTCCCGCTTGAGCAGATTGAAGAAGCTCTCCGCAACAGCGTTGTCGTGGCCGTTCCCGCGACGGCTCATGGAGTGTTCCAGGTTATGAGCCCTGAGGAATGATGCCCAGTCCATGCTGGTGAATTGGGTGCCTTGGTCTGAGTGGATCAGCACCTTGTGCTTTGGCTTCCGTCTCCACACCGCCATCAGCAATGCCTGCAGGACCACGTCATCGTCTGACGGCTCTACATCAACCAGCCGACGACGCGGCGGGAGTAGAGATCGATCACGACGGCCAGATAGGCGAAGCCCTCCAGCGTCCTGATATAGGTAATGTCGGTGACCCAGATCCGGTCTGGCGCGCCCACATCGAACTGCCGGTCCATGCGTTGTCGACGACCAATGACGGCTTGCCGCCATGGCTGCTCGGTCGGCGCTTGTAGCCGATCTGTGCCTTGATGCCCGCCAGCTTGGCCAGTCGAGCAACGCGGTTCGGACAGCACGTCTCGCCCTGATCCAGCAGATCGTCGTGCAGCTTGCGATAGCCATACACCTTGCCGCTTTCCTTCCAAACCTTGCTGATGAGTTCGGTCTGGCGAGCGTCTTCCTTCGCCCGCTTGCTCAGCGGGTTCTTCAGCCAGGCGTAGAAGCCGCTCGGATGGGGTGCGCAGGCACCGGCACATCGCCCGCACCGAGAACAGCGGGCGATGCTCGGCGACGAACGCGTATCTCACTTTGCATCCCTGGCGAAATACGCGTTCGACTGCGTCTCACCTATTTTTAGGATGTCGCGCTCCTCGGTGACCCTCGCCAGCTCGCCCTTCAGGCGCCTGATCTCGGCGTCCCTGTCATCGCCGCCGGGCGGCAGCGAGAACTTCCTCTTCCAGGCGTAGAGCGAGTGCGGACTGACGCCCAGCCGCTTCGAAACCTCCGCGACCGGATAGCCCCGCTCGGTGATCTGCGCCACCGCGTCCCGTTTGAAATCGTCGCTGAAATTGCCTTTGACCATCATGGCCTCCTTGCCTCAAAATTAGGGAAGAAGGCGTCTACGAAGCTTGGGGCTATTCAGAGTCCTGAACTGCGACGAAAACTAATTTTTACCAGCTATTCGTTCAACTCCTGCATTAACCTACCTGCCAAATCACTGGCTACCCAAATCGAATGATCAATTTTCCCTGAAAACACAGTATAAAAGGGATGTTTTGTCTCCAATTTCTCGATGAGCGACGGTCGCCTATCAGTACTATCAACGCCCGCAAGAACCACACGAACTGTTGCCAAAAAGTCTATGTACTCTGCGCTGGAAATATCTGGAAGCCAATGCGATGACGAACGAACCATTTGCTCATATGCATCCCTGGCAGCGTCATCCCCTATGGCCTCTCTTGGGGACTTCCATTTCTTTGGATAATTCCTACCAATAAATGTGTCTCGTACCGTGTGATCAACATGATAAAGAAGATATTGTCCTGATTTACCAAACGGGAGAATTGTAAAAAACCGTCCATCCATAACGGTGATGCCGACTGGCGGCTTCTCACTTCTCCACTTAACAATGGGAACAACTGTAAGCTCGTATTGCAGGTCTGTTAAAGAAACACCTAAAGATTCATTGAATGAGTTGAAACTTGAATATGTACAATTTACAATTGACCTCGCATTTATGGTAACATTATCGGCCTTTAAAACAAAGCCATCTATAGACTCTTCGACAGAACTCACGTTGCTGTCAAAGAGGACGGCTACATTATTCCTATCAAGATCTGAGCTTACTAAATATTTAAGAATGCGCGAATCGTAAACAACCTCATCGGTATATATCCCACCAGAGACATTTCTTAATGAAGGTTTGAAATCATCAAGATCGATTTCATCTGTTTTCAAATTCGCCTTACGACAGAAATCCAGATACTCGGCGAAGTTAACATTGCTGCCTTCACTGCTAACAAAATACGCGTTTGGAAATCCGCGCAAGATGCTTTCATTGAACCTCTTTTGGAATGCATGAAAGCCTCTCTGACAGTGCACTGCCGTTTCTATATCTCGGGGTAATGATAACCAAGGTGAAGTCTGTTTTGGTTATTTAGGGTGGCACCCTGCATCAACGACGATTCTCGCTCCAGTAACTTCACGCTTAACCCTAATTTTGACAGCTCAATTGCCGACAAGCAGCCAAATATACCTCCTCCTATTACTACCGCGTCAACTTTGGACACTTCACTCGCCTTTGACATCGATGAACTTTCCACCTAATGATCTCGAACTCGGATGGTCAACCTCAAAACAAAATTCAGCTAGATCTTTCTTAAGACTAGTTCCTCTACAGGAGTTTCACCTAGATGATTCTAAATTTTTTCCAAAGGATAACATCTGCATCATTTGCGAACCTTCGAATATTCCGGGAGATGCGCAGCTATGACGAATACCACGTTTTCCTTTCCGAGTGATTTGCTCAAACCAAATCGAGCCGATTTTGAGGATGCATAAACCCCTCTAAACTTCCAGAAGAAGTTGGGATTGAATTAGGTCACATACTCATAAAACGGGATTCCCTTTGCGCGAGGGTTCTGATTCACTGACCACCATCAATGGAGGTCAGGATGGCTCGCTTCGATCTGACGGATTTCGAGTGGTCTGTGATACAGCCGCTTCTGCCGACAAAGGTGCGTGGGGTCCCGCGCGCCGATGACCGCAAGGTGCTGAACGGCATCTTCTGGCGGCTGCGCACGGGAGCGCCTTGGGCCGACATTCCGGCGCGCTATGGCCCGTACACGACCTGCGTCAACCGCTTCAACCGCTGGCGCAAGGCCGGGCATTGGGCCCGTATTCTTGAAGCGGTATCAGATGCTTACGACGGTGACGTGCAGATGATCGACTCGTCATCGATCCGCGTTCACCAGCATGCCGCCAACGGCCAAAAAAAGACCAGCGATCCCGTTGCATGGGTCGCTCGCGCGGCGGCCTGACCACCAAGATCCATGCGCTCGTCGACGCCGAGGGCCGGCCGATCCGCCTCAAGCTGACCGAGGGCCAGGCCCACGACGGACGCTCGGCCGCCGACATGTTCGAAACGCTCAAGGCCGGTCACATCCTGCTCGCCGACCGCGCCTATGACAGCGATGCCTTGCGCGCCGAAATGGCCGCGCGGGGCGCATGGGCCAACATCCGCGCCATGCCGAACCGCGTCAAAACCTTCCCCCTTCAGCGCCTGGGTTTATCGACAACGCAACGCCGTCGAGCGTTTCTTTAGCAAACTCAAACACTTCAGGGCCATTGCCACACGATACGACAAGCGCGACGCCAATTTTCTCGCCTCAGTCCAACTCGCTTCAATCCGCATATGGCTGCGAACTTATGAGTCGGTCACCTAGAGCATTTACCGATCAATCGCGATCATATCCGGCTGCCGCGAAATAGTTCTGGCATTCGGTCGGTGTGAAGGTGTCGATACCCTGGGAGATCGCGTCCCAGAGATCGTCTTTTGTGCGCGCGGCGGTTTTCTTGAGGAAGGCCTTGAGTTTGGAATAGGCCATCTCGATGGGATTGAAATCGGGCTGTAAGGCGGCAGGAAGCGCAGGGTCGCGCCGGCGGTCTCGATGGCATGGCGCACTTCAATCGGCTTGTGCGCCGGCAGATTGTCCATCACTACGATGTCACCGGCTTTATGCATCGGAACGAGAACCTGCTCCATATAGGCGAGAAAGGCCGCGCCCCACATGCGCTTCCCGAACCGGAACATGCCATCGTCGCCGGGCAGATCTGGCTCATTCAGACGGCGCGGATCCGGGTGGCCGGCATGGTGGTACTCGACGATGTGGAAGCCGCAGACGTTGACGTAAAAATGAATGTTTCGCTTCTCGAAATACGGCGTGTGCGTTGTCCAGACCTGCGTGTCCGGATACGTAGCCTCAATGGCACGCCAGGCGTTGCGGCCAATGCCGCGGCCCAGTTGATCAGAGCGCACGTAGAAAAAGTCGAGTGAGTTGTGCTGCGTTTCGGTATTGATCGTGACGTTGCCCCACGGACCTAATCCAGTTTGAAATAGACTCTGGCCCATCGAAAAGGACCAGAGATGAAGCGCACCAAGTTTAGCGAAGAACAGATTATCGGCATTCTCAAAGAGCATGAGGCGGGCGTTCCGATCGCCGATTTGTGCCGCAAGCACGGCGTGAGCAACGCCAGCATCTACAAATGAAAAGCCAAGTATGGCGGCATGGATGTGAGCGAGGCCAAGCTGCTTAAATCGCTCGAGGACGAGAACGCCAAGCTCAAAAAGCTCTTGGCCGATACCATGCTCGACAACTCCGCACTCAAGGATCTTCTCGAAAAAAATGGTAGCGCCCGCCACTAGGCGAAAGGCTGTCGCTTATCTCAGGAAGACCTTTGAGATGAGCGAGCGGAGGGCGTGCACAGTGCTAGGCTGTTGTCGCATGACCATGCGGTATCAGGGCAGCCGCGTGGATGATGTCGATCTGCGGGATCGGATGAAGGCGATTGCCCATGAACGTCGGCGCTTTGGATATCGGCGCCTGCATGTATTGCTGCGCCGGGAAGGCTATGTGGTCAACCACAAGCGCCTGTTCCGGATGTATCGGGAGGAGAATCTCTCGGTGCGGCGCAGGGGGTGCCGGAAACGTGCCTTGGGAACTCGGGCGCCGATGGTCATCCCCATAGCACCCAACGACCGCTGGTCGCTGGACTTTGTCTCCGATCAGCTCACCTATGGTCGCCGGTTCAGGGTTCTGACGGTCGTGGACGATTGCACCCGGGAGTGCTTGGCACTCGTCGCCGACACATCCCTCTCGGGTCTACGGGTTGCTCGAGAGCTAGAGACGCTCATGGCGACACGGGGCAAGCCAAAGATGGTGGTCAGCGACAACGGCACCGAGTTCACCTCCAATGTCATTCTCAGCTTTGCCGATCAGCACAAGATTGACTGGCATTACATCGCACCGGGAAAGCTGATGCAGAACGCGTTCATTGAATCGTTCAATGGCAGGCTCAGGGACGAGATGCTCAACGAGACCCTGTTCCCGAGCCGATCCTATGCCCGTATCGCCCTGAGAGAATGGCGGGCTGATTACAACGCCAACCGCCCACACTCGCGGCTGGGCTGGCTCACCCCAACCGAATACGCCACCACCTTCACCCAACGACGGGACCTGCCGCTGCGCTCAATGGCCAACTCCGCGCCAGCCCCCGTCTTCCACCCGGCTCAGCACGGCCAAAACAACCCCCGGAGTCTACATCACATTGGATAAAAGATGGGGGCAACGTCAATCGAAACCACGGCCCCGCCTACCGATCGGCCGTCCTCGAAAATCCGGTGAACGACGGCGTTCGGAGCCGTGAAGGAGGCGGTCACGTCATCATCGGATGGAATCGGGCCGTCGTCGACCGATCCGAATGTTTCCACGACGACGATCGCGAAGGCATCCTGAAGATCTTTGCGGAAGCGCGGCAGGTCGTCCTCGCTCGCAATGTCCAGCGTCACGTGGCCCGGTGTTGGTGCGGATTTCATCAGTATTCTCCAGAACAGATGTCGAGAAACGGCAGGGAAAGATATCTCCGTCATGGGTGGGCGCTCGAGCGCATCGTTCAAGTTGGAACCGTCTCGGCCCTTCGCTTTGTCTTCCATTCCGCTAATCGCATGACGAGCGTGAAGAAGACCGGCACGAAGAGCACGGCGAGGACCGTGGCCAAGATCATGCCGCCGAAGAGGCCTGTACCCAGCGCGTTCTGCGTCTCCGAACTCGGACCCGTGGCGATGACCAGGGGCACGATGCCAAGCGTGAAGGCAAACGAGGTCATCACGATCGGCCGCAGGCGGAGACGCGATGCCTCTATGGCCGCCTCCTCGAGGCTCCGGCCCTCCGCGTGCAGCTGTCGCGCGAACTCCACGATCAGCACCGCATTCTTGGCCGACAGGCCAATCAGCGTGATGAGGCCGACCTTGAAAAACACGTCGTTTTCCAAGCCGCGCAGGTGCGCCGCGATGACCGCACCGAGGATGCCCAGCGGAACGACCAGCATGATGGACAGCGGGATGGCCCAGCTCTCGTAGAGCGCCGCCAGAACCAGGAACACAACGAGGAAGGAAAAGGCGATGAGGATTGGTACCTGCGTGCCGGTCTGGCGCTCCTGGAATGACTGCCCCGTCCATTCCACGCCATAACCACCCTGCAGTTTCGAGGCCAGGCGCTTGATCTCGGTCATCGCGGCGCCGCTCGATACGCCGGAGGCCGCATCGCCGGAAATACTCAGCGCGGGATAACCGTTGTAGCGGTTGAGCTGGAGAGGGCTGACTGACCATTCCGGCGTGACAACCTCAGCCAGCGGAACCATGCCGCCCTTGTCGTTGCGCACGTGAAGCTTGAGCACCTCATCAACCTGCATGCGGTCCTTGGCTTCGGCCTGTATGATGACCTGTTGAAGCCTGCCGGCGCGCGGAAAGTCGTTGATGTAGGTCGAGCCCATCGCCGCAGCGAGCGTATCGCTGATCGTCGAGAAGCTGACGCCCAGCGCCCCGGCCTTGGCACGATCGATATGAAGGCGAACGCTCGGCCCGCTCGGAAGCCCGTCAACCCGGACGCTCTGCAACAGCTTGCTGTCTGCCGCCAGCTTGACGAGCTCGTCGGCGGCTTTCCGCAGAGCCCCTGCCCCGGTCCCACCACGGTCGACGAGGCGCATCGCAAAGCCGGATGTGGTGCCGAGTTCCTCGATGGCCGGCGGCTTCATGACGAGGATTTCGCCCTCCGTCGCGTCCTGCATCGCCACGGTCGCAGCCTCCACTTCTGCGCCGGTGCTGCCCGTACGTTCGCTCCAGTCGCGCAACGTCGTGAACGCCATGGCGGTGTTCGCACTCGATCCGGAGAAGCCGAAGCCCATGACGGACAGGTTGTTCTCGATGTCGGGACGCGTCGCGACATGGTGGTCGAAGCGTTCCAGGATCGCGCAGGTGCGCTCGGCTGTCGCGTCGGCCGGAAGCGTGAACGAGGTCATGAACGTTCCCTGGTCTTCGTCAGGCACGAAGGCGGAGGGCAGCGATGAGTAGCCGAAGGCCAGCGCGCCGACGATCGCGGCGTAGACCAGCATCACCCGAGCACCACGTTTCACCAGTGCTCCGACCCAGGCCGTGTAGCGGCCTGTCAGCCGGTCGAAGCCGCGGTTGAACCACGCGAAAAAGCCCTTGCGCTCGTGGTGAGGCGCGATCGGCCGGAGGATCGTGGCGCACAGTGCCGGTGTCAGGCTAAGCGCGAAGAAGGCGGAGAATAGGATCGAGACCGCCAGCGAGACCGTGAACTGCCGGTAGATCGTGCCGACCGAACCTGTGGCAAGGCCCATGGGCAGGAACACCGCGGTCAGAACCAGCGTGATGCCGATGACGGCGCCCGTGATCTCGCGCATGGCGCGGCGCGTGGCTTCCCGCGGTGAAAGTCCCTCGGTGGCCATCAGCCGCTCGACATTTTCCACGACGACGATCGCATCGTCGACGATGATGCCGATGGCCAGCACCATGCCGAACATCGTCAGCGCGTTGATCGAATAGCCGATTCCCCACATAACGGCAAAGGTACCGAGAAGGGCGATAGGGACGACGATCGCCGGGATCAGCGTGTAGCGGATGTTCTGGAGAAAGAGCAGCATGATGAGGAACACCAGCACCATTGCTTCGACCAAGGTCTGGACGACCTTGGTGATTGAGACCTTCACGAAGGACGCGGTGTCGTAGGAGACGGCGTGAGTGGCGCCGAACGGCATTGAGGGTGCCAACTCGGCCAGCCGTGTTCGTACACCCTCGGACGTGCTGACCGCATTGGCGCCGGGCGTGAGCTGGATCGCCGCCGCGGTCGCCTGCTTGCTGCCGTCGAAGATCGAGAAACCGGAAGACTGGGCTCCGATCTCGATCCTGGCGACATCGCCCAGCGTCAGCTTCGATCCGTTCGGATTGGAGCGCAGCACCACCGGAGCGAACTGCTCAGGCGTCTCGAGCTGGCCACCAACGCTGAGCGGTACGCTGATCGTCTGGCCGGGAACAGTCGGCTCCTCACCGAGCCTGCCCGGAGCCACCTGGATGTTCTGCGTCTGGATGGCCTGGATAATCTCGGCCATCAACAGCGAGTAGGATGTGAGCAGGGCGGGATCCACCCACACACGCATCGCGGCCTCCGAGCCGAACGACTGAACGCGGCCGACGCCTGGCACTCGCTTCAGCTCCGGCGCGAGGCTGCGGGCAAGATAGTCGTCAAGAGCCAGAGGATCGGACCGCACCGTCGGCCGACCGCAGCGAGACGATCATCAGGAAGCCCGAAGATGCGGCTTCCACGGACAGTCCGCCGCGGCGGACCTGCTCAGGCAGGCGTGACTCAACCGACTTCAAACGGTTCTGCACATCGACCTGGGCGAGCTCGGGATCGGTGCCGGGCTTGAAGGTGACCGTGATGTTGGCGTTTCCTGAGGCGTCTGCCAAGGATTCGAAGTAGAGGACGTTCTTGACCGCCGACAGCTCGCGCTCGATCGGGGCGATCACGCTGTCGGTGACGGTCTGCGCGCTCGCGCCGACATAGCTCGCATAAATGCTGACGCTGGGCGGCGCAATCACGGGGAAGCGCGAAAGAGGCAGCTGCGGGATCGCGACGATGCCGGCGATCGTGATGAAGATGGCGATAACCCAGACGAAGACGGGGCGGTCGATAAAGAATTGGGGCATGGCGGCGTCTCTACTGTGCGTCCGTCAGGACGGCAGGCTGGTACGCCACCGTCTGGAGCTTCGTTCCGTCGGTCGCGCGATCCTGACCTTGGACCACCACCTCGTCGCCGGCGCTGATGCCCGACAGGATCACGTACTGCCGGTCGACAAGCGGACCCAGTTCGACATTGCGGCGCGATGCCGTCTTGTCAGCCTCGACAACCGACAGCTCCGTCCGGCCGGAGCTGTCGCGCACTATGGCTTCCTGCGGCACCGTCAGAGCGTTGGGATAGACTGAGCTAGGGATCCTTGCGCGAAGGTACATGCCGGGCAACAGCTGATCATAAGGATTGGGCACCTCGACGCGGATCATGATGCTGCCCGTTCCCGGATCGACCGCGCTGTCGGAGAAACGGATCGTGCCCTGGAACTCGTAGGGCTTCCCTATGATGGTCAGGATGTCGACAGGCAGCCCGCCCGCCTCGTCTCCTTGACCGTTCGCCAGCGCCTCTTCCAACACCTCGCGGCGCATCGACGGCTGGCGAACGTCCAGAAAGAGGCGGTCCAGTTGCTGGACGACGGCCATGGGGCTGGTAGCCCCCGCCGTGGCGAGGCCGCCTTCGGTGATGAGCGCTTGCCCTACCCGCCCGGCGATCGAGCTGGTGACGGTCGCATAGGCCAGCTCCAATTTGCGCCGCGTCAGGTTTGCCCGCGCCTCTGCCACGCTCGCGTGTGCCTGCGCCAGCGCTGCCTTTGCGTCTCCCAGGGTGGCGGCGGTTGCGGTCCGGCTTTCGGCCAGGGCCTTGATACGATCATGCTTGAGGGAGGCATTGAGCTCGTCTGCCTCGGCGCGCGCCAGCACCGCCGACGCCGCCTCGACATCGGCGGCGAACGGCGCTGGGTCGATCTCGAACAGGGGTTGGTCCGCAGCGACTTCGAAGCCCTCCTTGAAGAGCACTTTGCGGACGATCCCGCTGACCTGCGGGCGTATTTCGGCGGTGCGCAGCGCAGAGACGCGTCCGGGCAGTTCGTCATAGACGACGACGCGGCGCGGCTGCACCGTCAGGGTCGCGACGCGCGCAGCGATCGCTTCAACCTGTTCCTGCGCGCCTGCTGCCTGGGGCATTGCCTCCTGCGCGTTGTCGGAACAGGCGACAAGAGCCAGCAAGGCAGTGCCGAGAAGTGCGCGGGTAAATTGACTTTGGACACGCATTATCGAGACATCGTTGAAGACAATCGATCACTCGAAGCGACGACGCCCATATCGCTCTCGACCGTTGGCGCAGCGTGGAGGTCTTGTGGAGACTTGGTGGATGAGCGGCCGAAGCTCTCGACGGCAGGCACTGCGGATGGCATCCCTTGGGCAGGAGAACGCCATGGCCGCACTTGTCCTCATTGCCGAAGACGACGAAGAGATCGCCTCCATCCTAGATGCCTACCTCCAGCGGAAAGGGTTCAGGACGGTCATGGCGCGTGACGGCCGCACCGCGCTCGACCTGCACCTCGCGCTAAAACCGGACCTCGTCCTGCTGGACGTGACAATGCCACGTCTCGATGGTTGGGAGGTCTTGGCGGAGCTGCGACGACGCGGCAGCACGCCCGCCATCATGATCACCGCGCTCGATAAGGACATGGACCGTCTTCAGGGCCTGCGGATCGGCGCAGACGATTACGTCGTCAAGCCGTTCAATCCGATCGAGGTAGTGGCGCGGGCCAAGGCTGTACTCCGGCGCTCGGGGCTGGCGACGGTAGGCGGCGTTCTGCGTGCAAGCGATCTCTCCATCGATCTCGACGGCTATCAGGCGAGCTTCGGAATCGGCAGCGACGCGAAGCCGCTTGCCCTGACCCTCACCGAGTTCCGCATCCTCGCCCATATGGCGCGAAACCCCGGCAAGGTGTTTACCCGCAGCGAACTGGTCGACGCCTGCCTGCCAGGATCTGACGCCCTGGACCGGACCGTAGATAGCCATCTCAGCAAGCTGCGGAAGAAGCTCGAACAGGCCGGAGCGCACGGGCTCCTGCCCGGCGTTCGCGGCATCGGCTACAGATTGTTGGAGTGACGATGGACGCGCGCACTGGATTGAGCCGTCAGATCCTTATCGCCATGTCAGCGATCACCGTCCTGGCAGGCATCCTCGTGTTCTTCGGCACCTATCTCATCTACTCGGTTATAGTCGCCGTCTATCCATTGCCGGAAGCGGATGGCTGGCTGACATCACTTGACCTCGCGATCTTCGCCGCGTTGGTCTTCGTAACCCTTCCGATTGCCGCCTTCGTGGCGCTGCGGCTCGCGCGCCGCATCCTCGATCCGTTGGAGTCGCTGGCCCGGAGCGCTCGCCAGATCTCCGCCGGCGACTTGTCCGCTCGGGCTGCGGCAAGCGAAAAGGCGCTGGCGAAACCGCTTCCCTAGTCGGCGACTTCAACACGATGGCGCAACGGCTGCAGAACATGGCGGCCGACATGGCGCTGTGGAACGCAACGATCGCACACGAACTGCGCACACCACTGACCATCCTCAAGGGTCGCCTCCAGGGATCATAGACGGTGTTTTCGAGCCAGACGAACTCACGCTTCGGCGGCTCGTCCATCAAGTCGATGGCCTCAGTCGGCTGGTCGAGGACCTTCGTACTGTAACGCTTGCCGACAGCGGCCATCTCGACCTCCGCATCGTGCCTACCCGCCTAGCCCAGGAAATCGAGGAAATCGCAGAGCTCATGGCACCCGATCTGGCTTCCAGCGGTTTCGATCTGGCGCTCGACCTCGACGACTTCGTCATTGAGGTCGACGCGACGCGGGTCCGCCAGGCGGTCCTCGCCTTGATCTCAAACGCGCGGCGCCACGGCATCCAGGGGACGATCACCATCAGCCTGAAGGTGGTTAATGGAACAGCGGTGCTCAGCATCTCGGACCAAGGACCCGGCATCGACTCCGACCTAGTTGGCCGGGTGTTCGACCCGTTCGTGCGCGGCAATCCCGAGCGCGCAAGGGAAACGGGCGGCAATGGGATCGGTCTCTCGGTCATGTGCGCGGTCATGGAGGCACATGGGGGAAGTCTTCGGTACAGGACAGCGCCAGGCGGCAGCGGAGCTTTGTTCGAGATGGATTTTGCAGCATCAAAGGATAAGCGCTCTGCCTTTGAGACGGGGAGCACGCGGGCTCCGAGCAGTGTCGACGACCCACGCACCCGTTCTTAGTCCTGAGACTACGGCATCTTTATTTGTAGAAGACTTGAGTGCTGACAGACACGCTGCCTCTTCCAAGACGTACATAGCAGGCAGTGGATAGCAAGTAAATAAATGGCGATCCGCGCAGTGTCGGATGACTTGTCAACGTCAAATCTCCTTGCGCTCCGCCAAGAACAAAGCGTTTTCGACTCCGAGATATCGAACGACGTTCTCGAAGTGGCCAGACAGGGTCCGGATGGCGTGGATATTCCCCGAGGCAAGCAAGCCAAAGCCCGAGCGAGCGGCACCCTGGCAGTTCCGAGACACCAACGATAAAGGCGGCATCCAGACGACTGTTGAGGATCGCAGCAGCATTCGTTCGAGAGCAAGTCTCCTCCACCTTCACCTAGACACTCGGAAACCGGCTTCGGTAATTGCAAAATAAGGTGGAAAGAAACCCGGCCGCAAGAGATCCCACAATGCCCAGACGGAGTTCGCCGATATATCCGCGCTGTACCGAACGTAAATCGTTCACTGCGTGACGAAGGTGTTCCGCCCCAAACGTTGCCCGGCGGATGAATTCCGCCCCGAATGTGTCAGACGAGCACCGGTTTTGCTTCGTTCAAAAAGTGAAATGCCAAGTCATTGCTCAAGTGATTGGACCCGCCTGCTGATCGTTGATGGATGCAGGTCCAGAACATCAGCGGCTCAGCGGAAGCTCCCATGCTCGGCGACCGGCATCGCGCACCGGAGATAGCGAAGATCAAACGCAAGATCTGGAACAGGACAAACTCCGCTTTCTCGCCCACAAAGTGAAAGAGAGACCTCTATTCTTTGTTTAAAGTATCCTGGCATACTTGCGAAAACTCGTGCTTCTTGTTTTTCAGGCAGCTCTTGATTGTGAATGGGTTTAGACCACCGCAGACTTCCCTCATTTCTGATTGACACATCCTGGCGGTGACCCAGAAAGCCTGACAAACGGGCGACAGCTTCGAGGCGTTCTCCTCGACGCACGCCGATATGGCATCCGGCGTAAGTCGCCAGGGCCGCAGGCAGACCGACCGGATTTCCGCTCCGCACGCTTCTTTGACCGCGGCCGAGGGCGCAGCTGCGATGGCGGCCTGCAGTGAGATGAACAGGCTCAACGCGGAAATGGACGCCGGGCGCAATCGCTTTCTGACAACGTCAAAGGTTTCACGGCTCCAGATAAAGCGACGACCTGCATGTGGGGCCGCTCTGTCATTCTGGGTGAAGCTGAGGTTTCGTTGGAACCGCCCTTCAGGTTGGCTCATGGGGGCAATCTCCTTCTTATCCTGAGTGCGTCGGTCGGGTATCCAAACAGCCCGAGGGGCGGATGGATTGCCGTCGTATTGAAAGTGGTCGAAGCTGAAGAGTCGGTTCGGCTTGGGGCAACCGGCTCGAACGCGGAAGTGCTTGAGGACGCGCGTTTCCGAAACACTCTGTTCGCGCGGCGACGGGAAGGCGTCAGTGCGTCACGAGCGGTTTGGGCTTCTTTTCGGTCCATTCCGGTGGCAGCCCGTAATTGGCAGCGATGGCGCCCAGCACCCCAGGCGCCCGGCCAAAGGCTTCACACGCGGGGTATTTGGGTTTTCCGCCGAGCCAGGATTGCACGCCGTGCCGTGTTGGAAGGGAGATGTCCAACATCTTTGGCTCCTTGCCAGTGACAAGTATTCTGGAAAAGGCACTCGCGAACTTCGATGCGAGGCCATACGCGTCGCCCACCTGCGAAACGCGAGGGTTGTCCTGGATCGCGTTTGCCCCGCGAGCCCAGACGATCGCCGCGCGCTGGACGCCCTCGCTATCAACGGCCTCCGCTTCAACCGCCAGCCCACCCAGGCCGATGGGCAGGCGTGGCACGCTGACAAAGGGAACATCGCTGGGAATGGCAAATCCGCCTCCCACGGTCACAATGGTTGCAATTCCCGCCGCCATCTTGTTCGTCGGAACAACGTTGGTAATGACGGACCGGATCGTGATATCCGCCGGCTGGCCGGCTGGAACCATCTGATATTTATCGCTCAGCGCGACGCAGAGTGCCCGATCCAGTGCATTGGACACCATTGAACGGTCGGCTTGCGACTTGACCCGGGATGCGGCGCCAAAGCCGTAGGTGGTCGGCACGATGCTGGCCGTCTTCACCGCAGCCAGACCTTGGCCGTCCACGTAAATTCGCTTCTTTGACAGCGTTCCCTTGGGAGCACCGAGATTGCTGTAGGAGGTCAGTGTTCCGACGTCCTTCAGAGGCACCGAGGCACATCCGGATATCGCAACAATCACCGGCAAGGCCAGACTGAGATCTCTCAATGGGAATCGTCGCGGAGAAGCCCCAAATCCCCGGAACGAGAAAATTGATGGATTGTTACTCACGCTTTATAGCCTCCGTCACCGATGTTGGAGGGACGGTGCGAGCTTGGGATTGCCGCAACATTACAGACTGGTCTAAGGGAGGATGATTCTGCCGTTGGCATGGTTGTACGGAGGCTCAAAGCACCCTCTCCTTCAGGATGCCGTCTCCACCGAAAGGCGCGCGCCACGGCCCGTCAGGCATCTCGCGAGACGAATGCCGCGATGCTGGCAATCCCAAGCGCGAATGTTGCCGCCGCAAGGATTCCCAGCCCAAGCCATGGTGTAACTTCATTGGCTAGCTGCATGACCATATAGGCCTTCTGGCCGGCAGTGATCGGCCAGTACCTCCCAAACCAATCGCCGATCGGACCAGGTATGGACGGTGCGATAGCTGGCATGAGCAGAGTGATGCCGACAAGTGTCGCCAAGCTGCCCGCGGTCGACCGCGCAAGAACGCCAACTGAAAGTCCGATGAGGGAGACGAGCGTGAGGTAAATCGCGGCTCCGACGAGCGCCCAAGCAACACCCGGACCACCTATGCTCGCGATCGGAATATCGGCATCGCCGAGCACCAATTGCACCGCCGTGAAACTGATCAGTGCCGTGGCAACGCCGGTACCAAGCCCGATCGCAGACACCACTGCCGCCTTCGCTATGAGAAGGCGGGGTCTCGAGGGGACGACGGAGAGACTGGTCGCGATCATCCCGGTCTCATATTCGGATGTGATGCTGAGCGCTCCCAGCATTCCGACCAGGAGCTGAGCGAACAAAAGCCCCTTCAGGCTCGTCGCCGTCGGATCCCAGTCATCGGGCAAGTCTGACGGCTGTGCGCCGATCAGGTCGGACACGCCGAGAAGCCCCAGCAATACGCTGGCCAGCATTGCGCTCACCACCAGCAACCACGTGGTTCTTACGCTGGAAAGTTTTGTCCATTCGGAACACAAGATGCTCATGCGATGTGGCCCTCATCGTCGCGCGCGTCACGAGTGAGGCGAAGGAAGACGTCTTCCAGCGAATCTCGGACCTGGGTCAGCTCTTCAAGGACAATCGCTTCCCGTGCAGCAATCCTGCCGACGGTCGTCGTGTCGACGCCAGTGATGAGAAGGCTTGATGTCGAAACGTCCTCGCAAGCAATGCCCGCGCGGCCCAATGCCGTCGCAAGCTGAGTTCGCGAAGGGGTTCGATCCTTCACCACCAGCTTGTTGCCGTATCGCTTGGTAAGTCGATGCGCTCGAATGCCGGCTGCGTTCGCCGCGTCGAAATGCTGGTCAGGAAGACGCAGGAACTCGCCCGCGAGAGGAGGACTTGCATTCGATTGGATGTCTTGCCTCATTCCGCACACGGTAGGGATCGGCGTCGGCTGATGGTGTTCATTTTTCCGACTACTCGAGGACATAGACGTAGGCATACGCATAGGCGCAATCGGGGTCGATCTGCTCCATCAGCCGTCTGCCGATCGCTTCCGCGACGTCGCGGACCGCAACGCCTTCCTCGCCCACCGCATGGTAACGCTCGCCACTCGCCCCTTGTCGAGGACAAGGCTGTAAAGCCGGGCGGCGTCGAGCCGGTGAACCGCCGGCCAGCGGTTTTGTCCCTCGCCCACATAGGCCGAGAAACCCTGTTTGCGCGCATGATCCATCAGGTAGGATGCAAATCCCTGCCGGTTCTGATCGTGGACCTGCGGCATCCTGATCACCGACACGCGCACGCAGCTGTCGGTCAGCGCCATGGCCACCTGCTCCGATACCCGTGGCATGCCATGGGCGCCCGCCGGCAGAATATCGGTCTCGGTCGAAACCCGCCCCATCAACGGCGGCAGGCCCGACGTGACGATGAACCTTTTACCCGATCCCGCAAGAGCGCTGCCCATCGCTTCGATCGCGATGCGGTCCATCTCGCAGTTCTCCGCCATGCGAGAGAAATCATGATCGAAGGCCGTGTGAATGACGGCGTCGGCCTGCGCCGCGCCACGGCGCAAGCTGTCCAGATCCCGCAGATCGCCCTGCAGGACGTCGCAGCCGGCTTGCCGCAAGGCATCGGCAGATGTACCCGACCGCGCAAGTCCCAGGACTTCGTGTCTGTCGTTGAGCAGGTTGGGCACGATCGCCGAGCCAATGAACCCGGTCGCGCCGGTCAGAAAAATTCGCATTCCAATACCTCCGGATATTCCTGTCGGAGCGGGCTGCATTGCTCAAAGCAACCCGCAATTCTGCGCGTCTTCACCAAGGAACGGTTCCATTTTCGTCGGAGAAGGTCCCGGTCGGTCCATCATCGCCAATCAGGGCAAGCCGCACCGGTTCCCGCGCGCCCTCTTCCACGCTGCGCGTGCCGTTGAAGTTGTTGAGCGCGGTCGAGGTGAAGCCAGGACAAGCGGCGTTGACCTTGATGTTGGTGCCTTCGAGGGCAAGCGCAAACGCCAGCATCACGGCGTGCGCCGCTGTCTTTGACACGGAGTAATTGCCGAACATCCGCCGGTGCGGATTGGCGGGATCGGAGTTGAGCGTCAGCGATGCGCCCGAACTCCCGGTAATGACGATGCGGCCCGCAGGCGACTCACGCAGAAGCGGAAGCATTGCCTGTGTCACGGCAATGACGCCGAACACATTGGTCTCAAACACCGTTCGGATATCGGCAAGAGGCGCGTCCGTGAGCAGGTTTGTCCTGACGGCTTCTGCGAAGTCCAGGTTCGGCTTCGCCCGTGAGATCCCGGCATTGTTCATCAGGATATCCAGGCGGCCGAACCGGGTGCGAATGAGAGCGGCCGCTCGAGCGACCGATGCTTCACCCGTGACATCGAGCTGGATAGCGTGGGCTCCCGCTCCGATTTCCTGCGCCGCCTTCTCGCCCTTTTCGAGATCGCGCGCGCCGACAATCACCGTCAGACCTTTTGCAACCAGATCCTTGGCGATCTGGAGACCGATGCCTTGAGTGGCTCCCGTGACGAGAGCAATGCGTTCGTCCGACATGATGAAGTCCCTAGTTTCTCTGCTGGCTTTTTGAAGCCCGACGGCGTATTAAACGGAACGGTCTTCCGTCTATATACGGAACGATGTTCCGTTTAACAAGCGCGTATCGGGAATTTTTGGAATCCATGCCTGGCAGATCGTCGGAACGGAATGTGCGCGCAGATGCGCAGCGCAACATCGAGACGCTGGTACGCACGGCACGGGACGTGTTCGCCACGTCAGGGGTTGAGGCTCCGATGCGCGAGATCGCGGAAAAAGCAGGCGTCGGCGTCGGCACCATCTATCGCAACTTTCCGCAGCGCTCCGATCTGATTGCAGCGGTATTTCGCAGCGAGGTCGACGCCTGCGCGGACGCCGCGGCCAGTCTTGCCGAGGCCTTTCCTCCCGGGGAAGCGCTCGACCGCTGGATGCAACGGTATGTCAATTTCATCGTTGCCAAACGCGGACTGGCGGCCGCCCTGCATTCGGGCGACCCGGCGTTCGAGGCCTTGCCGGCCTATTTCGACAGCCGGTTCGAGCCTGCACTGCAAAGCTTGCTCGATGCCGCGGTCACCGCCGGAGAAATACGCCCCGACGCAAATCCGTATGATCTCTTGCGAGCGGTCGCGAGCCTGTGCATGCCGTCAAGCGACGGAAATCCCTCAGCCGCTCGCCGGCTGGTCGCACTACTGGTTGACGGACTGCGCTATCGCGCGGGCTGTCCGCAGGGCGCTGCCAATCCTGCACATAAGCCTGAGTAGACGCCGAGCAAATCGTCTCAGACAGCTTATACGCGCTAGTTTTCCGGAACCCCGTCGGTTCGCCTCCGAAGAATGGCGTCCGATATGATATCGAAGAGGTGATCCGCGCGCGGGACGAGCGGAGGCTGGTCGGCAAGCCAAGCCAGAGCGCTGATCAGTGCGAAGAGATCGTTGCCATCCATGTCATCCCGCGCCAACCCCCTGGCTTGCGCCCGCTTCAGAAGCTCCGCCCCGCCTGCCGCAGATCGACGCATGAGGAATGCAGAGCGGAGTTTTCGTCGGCGATCGCGGCCACCATCGGCGCGATCACACCCTTGTAGCTGTGGGTCACCGCGATCGCCTCGCGCAGCCAGCTCAACAGCGCCTCGCCGGCCTGGTCCCACGACCTCGATCTTGTCGTCGATGCGCTGGGTGGTCCGACAACGGGTCGTTTTCTCCAGACCCTGAAGCGCGGAGGAGCCTTGTTCCCGGTCTACCCGCTGGGCTTTTCGGACGCCGAGGAGGCCGGAAAGCGGGGCATCATGGTCTCCACGACCCAGGTCCGTTCCAGCGGAGCGCAACTGACGGAGCTTGCCCGCTATCTGAACGACGGGACGATCCGCGCAGTGATCGACGGCACCTTTCCGCTTGCCGAGGTGCGTCAGGCGCATTAACGGGCAGCCAGGGGTCATATCCAGGGCAAGATCGTGCTGACCGTTGGCATGTGAACGGGAGGAAACGCCATGCTCATCCTCATGGGTTACATCCACATCGACCCTCAGGACGTTGACGCATTCGTCCGCGACGTTCAGGCGATCGGTCTCAGCACGAAAGCCGAGGATGGGTGCCTGTTCTACGGCATCACCCTGGATGACAGGCCAACGGGACGCTTCCTCGTTGCCGAGCGCTGGCGGGACCAGAAAGCGCTGACAGCCCATCTTGCAAGGGCGGAGACATTGGCGTTCCTGAAAGACTGGGGCGGCCGGATGAAAGGCGACCTTCAAACCTACGAGGTGATGGAGGACATGCCCAGATCCAGTTGAACCGCCGGCTCCGGCAAGGCCCGCGCATCGTCTTATGAACCCTCGGGCGCCGCGACCGACCTCAGGTCGCGCGCCAGCTTTATGTCCGGTGTGCGTGCCAGCTCTTCGATGAAGCGATCCATGAACAGGCTGACACGGCGACTGGCGGCGAGGCCGGGCGCGCGGATCAGGTAGAGCAGCTTGGGGACCAGCGGACGTTCGGGCAGGATGATTTCAGCATCGCCGCGAGCCAGAAGGTCGGCCACGAGATAGCGCGGCGCCTTGGCAAAACCCAGATGGTTCTGCACGGCCTGCAAAATCAGCTTGGGCATCTGGGCGGCAAAGGAAAGGGTGACGGGAGCACTCCGCCATCGGCAAAGACAATGGTATTTTCATCAGGGTCGTCCCGATACTGGATGTAGTCGAGGGGAAGCAAATCCGCCGGTGCTTTCGGCCTGCCCACCCGGTCGAGATAGCCGCGCGAGGCGACCAGGCAGAGCTCGATCTCGGCCAGTTTGCGCACCGTGCCGTTGCCGGCGCCATCCGTGCTTGCCTGGATCGCCAGATCAAGTCCGGCCTCGGCAAGATCGACCAGATCGTCGGTGGCGCGGAATTCGATTTTCAGCTTCGGATGGGTGCGGCGGGCCAGGCTCGTCAGCAAGGCCGCCGGACGTGATCTATGCCCACCGATAGATGTCGATAGGCATAAGGGTTATTTATTTTTATTTTCAGTGCCTTAGTTCGTAAGGCAGCGTAAATTCGGCGGCGTTCGGATGCGCTTGAGTTATTCCCACTCGATCGTGCCCGGGGCTTTGAGGTGATGTCGTAGGTGCAGCGGTTGATGCCCTTGACCTCGTTGATGATCCGCGTCGCGGTCTCGCCGAGGAATTCGTGGCTGAAGGGATAGAAATCCGCCGTCATGCCGTCGACCGAGGTAACCGCGCGCAGGGCGCAGGCGTAGTCGTAGGTGCGGTAGTCGCCCATCACGCCAACGGTGCGCACCGGCAGGATCGCGACGAACGCCTGCCAGATCGCGTCGTATAATCCGTGCTTGCGGATCTGGTCGATGAACACCGCGTCCGCCTTGCGCAGGATGTCCAGCTTCTCGCGGGTGATCTCACCCGGACAGCGGATCGCCAGACCGGGGCCGGGGAACGGATGCCGGCCGATGAAATGATCCGGCAGCCCCAACTCGCGACCAAGCGCCCTCACCTCGTCCTTGAACAGCTCGCGCAGCGGTTCGACCAGCTTCAGGCCCATCTTCTCAGGCAGGCCGCCCACGTTGTGGTGCGACTTGATGGTCACGGACGGACCGCCGGAAAACGAAACGCTCTCGATCACATCCGGATACAGCGTCCCCTGGGCCAGGAATTCCGCGCCCTCGATGTCGTGGGCGTGCTTCTGGAACACGTCGATGAACAGCTTGCCGATGATCTTGCGCTTGGTCTCCGGATCCGAGACGCCTTCCAGCTCGCCCAGGAACAGCTCCTGCTCGTCGGCGTGGATGAGCTGCATGTTGTAGTGGTCGCGGAACATGGTCACGACCTCTTCCGCCTCATGCAGGCGCAACAATCCGTGGTCGACGAACACGCAGGTGAGCTGGTCGCCGATCGCCTCGTGGATCAGTACGGCCGCGACCGAGCTGTCGACGCCGCCCGACAGGCCGCAAATGACCTTCTTGTCGCCAACCTGCGCGCGGATCTTGGCGATCGCTTCCTCGCGGTAGTGGCCCATGGTCCAGTCGCGCGTGCAGCCGGCGATGGTGACGAAGTTCTCATACAGCTTGGAGCCGTGCGGCGTGTGATGCACCTCGGGGTGGAACTGCACCGCGTAGAAGTGCCGCGACACGTCCGCGGTGATCGCGAAGGGCGCGTTCGGCGATGTGCCGTAGACCTCAAAGCCCGGCGCGATCTCGCTGACATGGTCGCCGTGGCTCATCCACACCTGCTCGCGGTCGGTCTCGAACCAGCCCTCGAGCAGATCGAGCGTTCCGTTCTTCGGCGTCACATAGGCGCGGCCGAACTCGGCCGTCATGTGGCCGCGTTCCACCTTGCCGCCCAGCAGATGCATCATCGCCTGCTGGCCGTAGCAGATGCCGAGCACCGGCACGCCCAGCTCGAACACCGATTTCGGCGGCAGGGGCGCGCCTTCGTCGAAGACCGATGCGGGCCCGCCGGACAGGATCACCGCCTTGGGCTTGAAGTCGCCCAGGAACGCGTCCGTCACTTTCTGGAAGGGATGGATCTCGCAGTAGACGTTCGACTCGCGCAAACGACGCGCGATCAACTGGGTCACCTGGGAGCCGAAATCGATGATGAGGATGGTGTCGGTCATGAAGCGGGTTTACCCGGTTGGTATCGACATTTGAACTGTTTTCGCGCCGCTTCGGCGCTTTTTGCGTCGCTGCACAGCCGGTGGGCACGTTGCCCCGCGGCCCGCCCAAACGCGGTGCGTCTAGTCACGCCTGGACAGCGGCTTCAGCAGCTGACTGAGGCGGATGCGATCCTGAAGATGCATGCCCGTGAGGATGTCCTTCTCCAGGGCGGTCAACCGTTCGCCGATGGCCTCGGCGGCGTCGCGCCCCTTTTTCGTCGGCGTCAGGATGATCAGGCGCCGGTCGGCGGCGTTTTCGCGCTTCCTGAGATACTTGCGGTCCGCAAGCCGCGTGGCCGCCCGGCTGACGGCAACCGAATCCAGCCCCACGCGCGGCCCTATCTCGCGCACCGACACGCTGTCGGTGCGCATCAGGCAGGCCAGCACCTGCCACTCGGCGAGCGAGAAGCCGAACTCCTCGGACACAACCCCGGCGAGCCGGCGCTCGATCGCCCGCGCCGCCGCCATCAGCCGCCAGGGCAGGAAATTATCGAGCGCGAACGGCTCGGCCGCCGCTTCCAGCAAGGATCCCTGGAGCGCGAATAGATCGGGTTTTGAAGACATGCCGCCTTCTAGCCGAGGAACCCGCGTGCCGCCATCGGGCAATGATTCATTCCACATGAAATGAAACGTGCTGGCAGTGCGCGAACGCGCCCTATTCCTCGCGGACCATCACCGCGACGAAAAACCCGTCGGTGTCGGTGGACGCGGGCGTCATGGTGATGGAGTTCATGTCCGCCGACCACGGCTGCGCCTTGTCGAACCCAAACGTGTCCTGCCAGACTTCGCCCAGCGAGACGATCTGGAAATTCGGATTGTTGTCGAGGAAACGGTAGACCTGCTCCTCGTTTTCTTCGGCCAGTACCGAACACGTCGCGTAGACCAGGCAGCCGCCGGGCTTCACAAAGGCCGCGGCCGTGGCGATCGCAAGCTCCTGCTCCGCGATACGATCCTCGAGCGCCGCCTCGCTCAGCCGCCACTTGGCGTCCGGCCTGCGCCGCCACACGCCCGTGCCCGTGCACGGCGCGTCCACCAGAACCCGGTCCATCTTGCCGACCAGGTCGTCCAGCGCGCCTTCCTTGGGACTGCGCACCTGGATGTTGCGCGCGCCGGCGCGGGCGAGACGCTCGTGGATCGGCGCGAGCCGGTGCTTGTCGCTGTCGTAGGCGTAGATCTGGCCCTTGTTGTCCATGCTGGCCGCCAGCGCCAGCGTCTTGCCGCCGCCGCCCGCGCAGAAATCCAGCACCTGTTCGCCCGGTCCCGCGAAGACCAGCAGCGATGCGATCTGGCTGGCCTCGTCCTGGAGCTCGAACCAGCCCTTGCGATAGCCTTCCTCGGCCTGTACATGGGGCATGCGGGCGGCACCCGGCTTGGCCTTCAGCCGCAGCCCGACCGGCGAGATCTGCGTCGCCTCGACGCCCAGAGATTCGAGCCGCGCGGCCACCTTCTCGCGGCTCGCCTTCAGCGTATTCACACGCAGATCGACCGGCGCGCGCGTGGCAAGCGCCTGACCTTCGGCCACCGCCTCATCATCGAAATTGGCGACAAACGCCGGCCACAGCCATTCCGGCACGTCCGCCTTGACCCAATCGGGGCGTCATCAAGCGAATTCGCCGCGATCGCCGCCTTCTCCGCGTCGCTGAGCGGCTCCGGCGCGTGGCGCTCATCCGCGGCAATCGCCGCTTCCAGGCCCTCGACGCCCTTCTCCCATTCCAGCGCATAAACGCCCAGCACCAGTGCGCGCGGCGTCTCGGCGCCCATGCGGAACGCCAGAGAGGCGCGTCTGCGCAGCACGTCGAAGACCAGGTTGCCGATGACCGTGCGGTCACCCGAGCCAGCGAACCGGTGCTTGATGCCCCAGTCCTTCAGCGCTTCCTGTGCCGGGCGATGACGCGTCTCGATTTCCTCGAGCACTTCGATCGCTGCCGCAATGCGGCCCCCGTCCTTCATATCAAAACGTCCTTTCGGCTGCCGCGCTCGGCGGCGGCCTTGTGTCGATTGCAGGTCCGGTCAGCGACCGGTCCGCATCAGATATTGGTTGGATAGTTCGGGCTCTCGCGGGTGATCGTCACGTCATGGGCATGGCTTTCGCGTAAGCTGGCCGACGAGATCCTCACAAAGCGTGCCTTTTCCTGGAAATCCTCGACCGATCTGGCGCCCGAGTAGCCCATGGCGGCGCGCAGGCCGCCCGCAAGCTGGTGCAGCACGCTGGACACCAGCCCCTTGTATGGCACCTGCCCCTCGATGCCCTCCGGCACAAGCTTCAACGTGTCGCGCACCTCCGCCTGGAAATAGCGGTCGGCGGAGCCGCGCGCCATGGCGCCGACCGAGCCCATGCCCCGGTAGGACTTGTACGAGCGGCCCTGGTGCAGATAGACCTCGCCGGGACTTTCCTCGGTGCCCGCCAGCAGCGAGCCGATCATGGCGCAGGATGCGCCGGCGGCGATCGCCTTGGCCAGATCGCCGGAGTACTTGATGCCGCCATCGGCGATCACCGGGATACCCTGTTTGCTCGCCGCCTCGACGGCTTCCAGGATTGCGGTCAACTGCGGCATGCCGACGCCGGCGACAATCCGCGTGGTGCAGATGGAGCCGGGCCCGATGCCCACCTTGACCGCGTCCGCGCCCGCGTCGATCAGCGCCTTGGTCCCGTCCGCGGTGGCCACGTTGCCGGCCAGGATCTGAACGGCATTGGATTGCGCCTTGATCCGGCGAACCATTTCCAGAACCCGCTCGGAATGCCCGTGCGCCGTATCCACCACCAGCAGATCCACTTCCGCGTCGATCAGCCGTTGCGCGCGGGCAAAACCATCCTCGCCGACGCTGGTGGCCGCCGCGACGCGCAACCGGCCGTGTTCGTCCTTGGAGGCATGCGGGTTGAGCTGCGCCTTTTCCATGTCCTTGACGGTGATCAGGCCGACGCATTTGTAATCGTCATCGACCACCAGAAGCTTCTCGATGCGGTGGTGGTGCAAAAGCCGCTTGGCCTCTTCCTGCGTCACCGTATCGCGCACGGTCACCAGCCCCTCCCGAGTCATCAGCTCATAGACGCGCTGTTCGGGATCGGAGGCGAAGCGCACATCGCGGTTGGTCAGGATGCCGACGAGACGGCCGGCTGCGCGCGTATCGCCACTGCCGTTCTCCACGACCGGTATACCGGAGATGTGATGGAGCTTCATCAATTCCAATGCATCGCGCAGCGTCGATTCCGGGCCGATCACCACCGGGTTGACCACCATTCCGGACTCGAACTTCTTCACCTGCCGGACTTCCTCGGCCTGCTCGTCGTGACTGAGGTTGCGGTGGACAACGCCGATGCCGCCGGCCTGAGCCATGGCGATCGCCAGGCGCGATTCGGTGACCGTATCCATGGCGGCCGAGATGATCGGCAGGTTCAGAAGCAGCGATTTGGTGACGCGGGAGCGCAGGTCCGTTTCCCCGGGCATTACCTCGGAGTGGCCCGGCAACAGAAGCACATCATCGAAAGTCAGCGCTTCACGGCCATGGGTCGGTTCGAAAAAAGTGGGCATGCCAATCTCCCTGTGAGGATTCCCGGAGCCTCCCTTGCACCGTGTCTGGGTGCGAGAGAAAAAGCGTCTCGGCGGTGCCGGAGAAGTTGGCGAGGGTCATTAACACGCTTATGACGGCTTGCAAAGCCATGATGCGCGGCTGATGTTCCACGCTAACGCCCACCCCGCCGAGAGGGATTCCGCAGCCCGTCTACCGGGCGCTCCGGCGGACTTTTCGAGAGGCATAGAATAGTGGAACCGAAGCCCCAACTGGATGTGATCAACGCGGCCGTCGATGCGCTTCGCAACGTTCCTGGTGTCCATGCGCTGTTTCTCGCCGGGAGCCATGGCGCCGGGCTCCAGGACAAATGCAGCGATATCGATTTCCTCGCGGTCGTCACCGAACCCGCGGCCGCCGGGTTTTCGGACCTCTGGCGCGAGACGCTCGGCGGTAACATCCTCCTGTGGCGGGAACGCCCCGGCCAGGTGATCAATGCGATTGTCGGAGACTGGGTGCGGATCGATGTGCGGTTCATCGCGCCCGCGCAACTCGCGGGCCTGTCGCGCGACCGCCTGAAGCCGCTCTTTGATCACGACGAGATTTACGGGACGCTGCCGGCCGTCGCGCCGCCACCGGCGCTGGACAAGGAAAAGATGAGCTGGCAGGTCGAGGAATTCATCCGCATTCTCGGCCTGCTGCCGGTCGCGATGGGACGCGGGGAATACATTAATGGCGTGACAGGTCTGGGTTTCCTGCGCGGCCTGCTGATCGACCTGCTGATCGCGGAGACGGGCGCACCGCACAGGGGCGGTGCGCTTCACCTCAATCGCCTGATCACTGCCGAGCACAAAGCCATCCTGACCGCCCTGCCCCCTTGGTGCCGGAGCGCCGTGCCCTGATCGGCGCACACCTCGCATACGCGGCCGCCTATCTGCCTCGGGCCCGCGCACTGACCCGGCGCGCCGGCATCCGCTGGCCGGACCGCCTTGAAGCGGCGTTGTGGGCGCGGCTGAAATCCACGCTGGACATTGATCCCCCGGCGTCCAGTCCGGGGGCCTGATCCATCAATTCTCGTGCTGACCGCGAAAGCCCTTGGCGATCACGAAGAGCTCGGGGCTTTCCTTGCGGCTTGCCGGCGGCTTGACGTGCTGCACGGATTCGAAATTCTTCTTCAGGTCGGTGAGAACCACGTTCTCCGCCCCGCCGCGAAACACTTTTGAGAGAAAAATACCGCCAGGGCGCAACGTCTGGCAGGCGAATTCCGTCGCCACCTCGAACAAGTGGCTGGTACGCAGGTGATCGGTCTTGCGGTGCCCGGTGGTCGGCGCCGCCATATCGGAAAGCACCAGATCGATGGGTTCCCCGCCCAGGGCCTCGCGCAGCGCGTCCGGCGCATCGTCGTCGAGAAAATCCTTTTGCAGGAAAATCACTCCGGGCATGCCTTCCATTTCCAGAAAATCGATGCCCACGACAAGCGGCTTCTCATCCGTCGACCCCACGACCCTGGAGCAGATCTGGCACCAGCCACCAGGCGCGGCACCGAGGTCGACAACGCGCATGCCGGGTTTCAGAAACTTGTGCTTCTCGTTGATTTCAAGGAGCTTGTAAGCCGCGCGCGAGCGATAGCCCTCGGCCTTCGCGCGGCGCACGTAAGGGTCGTTGAGCTGACGCTGCAGCCACAGCGTGGACGAGTTGCGGCGGCCACGCGCGGTCTTCACCCGCACATGCATGCCCCGGTCGCCCGTTCCGCGCCCGCTTCCCTCAGCCATTCCCAGATCCTTCCTGCTTCCGCCGCGGCGGACCGTCAATCGATATCAGGCGCCCTCATACGCGGCGCGGCCGCCCGCCGCCACATTTTTGCGGACCAAAGTGAATCCCGCGGTGGCCTCGGCGGACCTCAGGACCCCGAATACCGCCGCCGGGGCGGCCGCCGGCGGTTCCTGTCCGCCGCCATGAGCTCCGTCAGAATGCCCTCGCGAAGACCCGGTCGGCGACCCGCAGGCGCGGGCACGGCCAACGCCGGCGGATGGCCTCCAGAATCGCGCAGCCCGCAAGCACCAGATCGGCGCGGTCCGCGCCAATGCACGGGTTGCTGACCCGCTGCTCATAGCTCATCTCGCGCACCTGATCGATCATCGCGCCGACCTGTTCCGACTGCATCCAGGTCCCATCGACCCGGCGGCGGTCGTAGCGCTCAAGCTCCAGGTGCACGCCTGCCAGCGTCGTCACCGTGCCCGAGGTTCCCAGCATATGCATTTTTCCGGTCGAGACGGCTTCGGCAAGGCGCGGTCCGGTGCCGAAGGAGCCCAGATGCCCGGTGACATCGTCCACCATGGCTTCAAAATCCTCCGGCCCTACATGGGTGCCGCCATGACGTTCTGCCAGCGTCACGACGCCGAGCGGCAGCGACGTCCAGGCCCGCATGAAGCGCGTCAGCGCATAGCCGCGCGCGCCGCAACGGTTGCGCAGATCAAGCCATACGAGTTCAGAGGAGCCGCCGCCGATATCGAACAGCAGCACCCCGTCGGCGTCGAGATCGACCAGCGACGTGCAGCCGGCCACCGCCAGCCGCGCCTCGGTCTTGCGATTGACGATTTCCAGCGCCAGCCCGGTCTCCACACGCACGCGCTCGATGAACTCGGGTCCATTCTGCGCCGATCGGCAGGCTTCCGTGGCTATCAACCGGGTTTGCACCTCGCCGCATTCCACGAGCTTGTCGCGGCAGATCGACAGGGCCTCAATGGCCCGCGTCATCGCCGCTTCGCTCAACCGGTTCGTGGCGCCCACGCCCTCGCCCAGCCGCACGATGCGCGAATACGCGTCGACCACGCGAAAGCCGCGCCCGTCGGGCCGCGCAACCAGAAGCCGGCAGTTGTTGGTGCCCAGATCCAGCGCCGCATACAGCGGACCGGTGTAGCCGCCGCGCCGGGGAGAGCGCGAACGCACGAACTCGGGAGCCCGTTGCGGTTGCCCAACCTCGGGTGTTGCCCCTTCCGCTCCGCTTGTCCCGGTGTGGATCTGTCCGTTGCGCGAGGAATCGGAATAGGCGCCGGCCGGCACCTGTCCCGAAACCGCCTGACCAATGACCGCTACGCGCGGTCCGACCAGCGCAACGCCGGACGTGCGCAGCGATACCTGTGCGGCTGGACCCGCCGAATCGTCGCGTTCCGGAGTCTCCCCGCCGCCGTCAGGAACGGCCGCGTGCCGCGCCACGCCGGTCTGCCCGGGCATCGCCGGTTTTCGTCGTCTGCGCCGCCTGCCGCGCTTTTGGCGGCTGCCGCTGTCGTCGCGCACGGGACGCGAACCGGCCGCGGCTGAATCGCCTGCGGCAGGTTGGGGGCGGGGTCCGCGGGGCGCCGCGCTCCGTCGTCGGCGCGCCGCCATCTCCCGACTGTCCGATTACACCGTCACGCCTGCGCTTCGGTCTGCGTGACCTCTTCTTGCGCGGCGCGGCGGCATTCCCATTCGCATCTCCGGGCGACGGCCGTTCCGGCCCGTCTTCACCCGAATCCATAAGGTCTGAACCTTCCGAACCGCCGGTATCGCCAAGGAAGCGGCGGTCTCGATATCTACGTTGACCCGAGTGTACCACCTCCCCGCCCCCCGCAAGCGTTACCCCTTGCCGTCGGTCGAAGCGCCCGCGCCCCTCGCTGAGACCCGCGGCCCTTTCTCACCCCGGTGGACCGCCGTCCGTGCCGCGGCGCGCCCGCGAAGCGCGCTTGTTGAAAAACCCGCGCCAGACAGTTGCATCGCTTCCGATCGCGCGATATAAGCCCACCCAACGACTGCGGTGCCGGCATCTGGCGCTCGCCGGATTCCATATCCGGTCCGTTCCGCGCCTCGCACGCATCCACACGATGACGTGCTGTTTCGCCGGACACGCGGTTCAGTTGGGGAATAGGTTAACGGTAGACCCGCGGACTCTGACTCCGCTAGTCCTGGTTCGAATCCAGGTTCCCCAGCCAATCTTCCTTACAAACAATCGAAGACATGCGAGATCACGCCCGCTGCGACTCCGCGTTCGCGCGGCAATAGACGCCTGTCGGGTCCAGGACTCGGGCCCGCAACCGGTGCGAATGCGGCCCAGACGGCGCGGCGCATGCGATTCAGACGCGCCAGCGGCGCAGGCTCTCCCCCGGGTCGAGCCCGGCGGTGGCGACCGCGCGCGCGGCGATCTGACGGACCATGTCCTCGAGGCTTTCGATCGGCGCGTAAAACGGCGGCACGGGCGGCGACACGATGGCGCCCATGCGGGTGACCTTCAGCATGGCCTCGAGATGACCCTCATGCAGCGGCGCCTCGCGCGCCAGCAGCACCAGCCGCCGGCGCTCCTTCAGCGTCACGTCGGCGGCGCGCGCCAGCAGACCTTCTCCGACGCCATGGGCGATCGACGCCAAACTGCGCATGGAACAGGGTGCAACGATCATCGCGTCCATGGGAAACGACCCGCTGGCGATCGGCGCGGCGAGATCATCAATGTCGTGCACGAAGCTGGCGGCGCGGCCGATTTCCGCGCGCGCGCAGGCGCCCAATTCATGCGCGATGGTCCGCTCCGCGCCCGCGCTGACGACGAGATGGGTCTCGGCGCCGATTCGGCCGAGCGCCTCCAGCACGGCGCGTCCGAGACAGGCGCCCGAGGCGCCCGAGATGCCGACGATCACGCGCGCGCTCATGACACCATGTCCTCCGTTGCGGATTGCGGCGCGGCGGCGAACAGCGCCTCCCAGCGCTCGTCGACCCGCGCTGTCAGCTCTTTCGGCATCAGGAGCCGCGCCGCGAACGGCCGCGCGGTCTCCGCGCCGATCTTGACCGTCGCGTCGATGCCGAGCTTGCCGCCCAGACCCTCCAGCGGGCTGGCGAAATCGAGCTGGTCCACCGGCGTGCGCTCCAGCACCATCATGTCGCGCGAAGGATCGGCGCGCGTCGCCACCGCCCACATGACGTCGGACCAGGAGCGGATGTCGATGTCACCGTCGACGACGATGACATATTTGGTCATCGAGAACTGCGGCAGCAGTGACCAGAAGCCCATCATCACCCGCCGCGCCTGGCCGGCGTAGCGCTTGTCGATCGACAGCACCGCGATGCGGTAGGAGCAGGCCTCCGGCGGCAGATACACGTCCAGGATTTCCGGTATCGACTGCCGCAGCAGCGGCGCGAAGACATCGGTGAGCGCCGCGCCGATCACCGACGGCTCGTCCGGCGCGCGGCCGGTGAAGGTGGACAGATAGGGCGCGTCGGGGCGCATGCGCAGCCGCGACAGGCGGAACACCGGATAGGACGCGGCGTCGTTGTAGTAGCCGGTGTGGTCACCGAACGGTCCCTCCAGCGCCTGCTCGTCGCAGGCCACCAGACCTTCGGCGACAATGCCGGCGCTTTCCGGCACATGCAGGGCGACGGTCTCGCACGGCGCCAGGCGCGGGCGGCGGCCGTTGATGATGCCGGACAGGGCCAACTCGCTGACGCCCTCGGGCGCCGGCATCACCGCGGCCAGCAATGTCGCAGGATCGCAACCGATGACGACCGCGACAGGCATGGACTCGCCGCGCGCCGCCCAGAGCCGGTGATGCCGCGCGCCGCCGCGCATCGGCAGCCAGCGCACGATCGCCCGGTTCGCCGCCAGCACCTGCATCCGGTAGACGCCGAGATTGTAGCCGCGCGGATCGTCCGCGCCGGGCGGCCGCGTTATCACGATGCCCCATGTGATCAGCGGCCCGGCGTCACCCGGCCAGCAGGTCTGTACGGGCAGCGCGGTGAGATCATTGGCCACCGCGCGCAACGCCGCGGGCGCGGCGACGCGTTTGGGCCGCGTCGCCAGTCCCGCGCGGGCGACCGGCAGCATGGCGCGCAACCCGCCGAGGCCCTCCGGCGGCGTCGGCGCCCGCAGGGCGGCGAGAAACTCGCCAAAGCGGCCCAGATCGCAGGCGGCCAGCCCCAGCCCAGCCGCCACTCTTTCGCGCGTGCCGAACAGGTTGGTGAACAGAGGCCGCGTGAACGTCGCGCCACCGTCCCCGACCGGCTGGTCGAAGCGCAGCACCGGACCACCGTCGGCGATCACACGGCGGTGGATCTCGGTCGCCTCGAGCCGGACGGAGACCGCCGACGCAATCGGGCACACATCCTGGCGCGCCTCGAGGAAGGCGAGAAACGCCGGCAGGTCGGGGAAATCCGGCAAGGTCCGCAAATGCATCCTGGGTCTCAAACCTCTCTCGCCTCGCGGGTCCGGCCCGGTCGCGCCGGCGGTGAAGGCTTGGACCTTAATCAGCCGCCCGGCCTTGACGTTGATCAAGGCTGGAGAACCGGCCCCGCGCCTAGGGTGGCGGCATCGAAATCGCGAGGCCATGATGAGCGAACGCGGCGAACTTCCACGACTGGTGTCGCTTCTGGCGCGGCCGCTGCCGCGCGCTCCGCTGGCGCTGCTGCTGACCCGGGCCACGCGCCGGCTTCTGCATCAACGCCCGGATCTGACCGGGCGGCTCGGCGCGACCGCCCGGGTGACGATCGGCATCATCCCAACCGACCTGCCGTTCGCCTTCGCCGTGCTCCTCGACGGTGATCGCGCCCGGGTCGATGTCGTCGATCGTCACGGACTCGATGAGGCGGCCGCACGCATCAGCGGGCCGCTGCTGCTGCTGCTCGGATTGCTCGACGGCACCTATGACGGCGACGCCCTGTTCTTTTCGCGCGATCTGGTGATCGAAGGCGCCACCGAGCACGTGCTGGCGCTGCGCAACACGCTGGAAGAGGCCGCCCTGACACCGGCGGATTTCGCCGGCCTCACCGGACAAACCGCCGGCCTCGTCAATCGTGGCGCGGTCCACGCTTTCGCCGCCGCGCGCCGCGTCCTGCGCGCACCCCTGCCCTCAGCCTGACCCGCCTGACGAAAGCCCGCCCATGACTCCACATCCCGGCAACGCCGGTCCGCCGCTCGAACTGGTCTGCCCCGCCGGCACGCCCTCCGCCCTGCGTGCCGCGGTCGATGCCGGCGCGCACGCCGTCTACTGCGGCTACAACAACGAGACCAACGCGCGTAATTTCCCGGGTCTGAATTTCTCCGAGGCCGACATGGCGAAGGCGGTCGGCTACGCCCATGACGCCGGCGCCAAGGTTCTCGTCGCCATCAACACCTTCGCCCGCGCCGGCCAGATAGAGACCTGGCGGCGCGCCGTTGACTCCGCCGCCGACGCCGGAGCCGACGCCATCATCGCCGCCGATATCGCCGTCCTCGACCACGCCGCACAGCGCGCGACGCGGCTACATCTGTCGGTCCAGGCGGCCGCCAACACGCCCGAGGCGATCCGCTTCTATGTGCGCAATTTCGGCGTCAAGCGGGTCGTGCTGCCACGCGTGCTGTCGGTGGAGGAAATCGCGAAGCTCAACCGCGAGATCGACGTGGAAACGGAGGTCTTCGTGTTTGGCGGGCTCTGCGTGATGACCGAGGGGCGCTGCGCCGTGTCCTCCTACGCCACCGGAGAATCTCCAAACCTGTCGGGCGTCTGTTCGCCGCCCAGCCATGTCGCCTACGAGGAGGACACCGGCGGCACGCTTGTCGCGCGGCTTGGCGGCTTCACCATCGATCGGTTCAAGACCGGCGAACCCACCGGTTACCCAACCCTGTGCAAGGGGCAGTTCGCGGCCGGCGGCAAAACCGGCTACCTGTTCGAGGATCCGGTCAGCCTCAACGCCGTGGCGCTGTTTCCCGCCCTCCGAAAGGCCGGGGTAACGGCGCTGAAGATCGAGGGCCGGCAGCGCGGCAAAGCCTATGTCGCCCAGGTCGTGCGCGCGTTTCGAAGCGCCGTCGATGCGCTTGAGCGCGGCGAGGAGGACACGGGGCTTGCCGGCCGTCTCGCGGCCCTGAGCGAGGGCGGCCAGCAGACGACCGGCGCCTACCGCAAGACCTGGCGCTGAAGGAGACAGCCGTGGCATCGATCGAACTCGCCCTCGGGCCCTGCTTCTTCAACTGGTCGGCGGACCATTTCGCCGACTTCTACGCCCGCATCGCCGACGAGGCGCCGGTCGAGCGCGTCTATCTCGGCGAGGTGATTTGCGGCAAGCGCATGCCGTTCACAGACAGGATCTGGCCGAAGCTGATCGAGCGGCTGCAGCGCGGCGGCAAGACGGTCGTGCTGTCGACGCTGGCGATGCCGGCGACGGTGCGCGAGCGCAAGACGATCGCCGAATGGGCCGGTCTCGACATGCCCATCGAAATCAACGACATGTCCGCGCTGGAAGCGCGCGCCAGCCGCCCGTTCGTCGCGGGCCCCTTCCTCAACGTCTACAATGAGGCAACGCTGAACTTTCTCGCCGCGCGCGGCGCCACCGACTGGTGTCCACCCGTCGAGGCGCCGCTGACGACCGTCGCGGCGGCGGCCGCCGCCTGTCCCGAGGTGACGGTGGAGATGTTCGCCTTCGGCCGGTTGCCGCTCGCACTCTCGAGCCGCTGCTACCACGCCAGGGTGCATGGATTGAGCAAGGATTCCTGCCAGTTCGTCTGCGAAAAGGATGCCGACGGCCTGGCGGTGAAGACGCTCGCGGACCAGGAATTCCTCGCGGTCAACGGCATCCAGACCCTGTCACATGCCTGCCAGACCGTCCTTTTGGATCCGGGCCGGCTGGCGGCGCACGGCATCGGCCGGTTGCGCCTGTCGCCGCATATGCTCGACATGGTGGCGGTGGCCGGGCTTTACCGGACACTGCTCGACGGCGTCATCGCGCCCGGGGAAGCCGAAACGCGACTCCTCCAAATGGCGTTGCCTGGCGCACCATGCAACGCCTACCTCACAGGAGAACCGGGATGGAAAAGACTCTCGGTCTGATTTCGGGCGCGCCCACGCGCGACGGCCAGCAATGCAACCTGCTGGCGGCCGAACGGGCCGCCATCGGCCGCATCCGCCGTTTGCTCGCCGATCTGCACCTGCCCTGCCATTGCCAGGATGAAGTCGACACCGTGATGGCCGAATTGGACCATTGGGAAGGCTTGCGGTTCAAGCGAAAGCTTATGCGCGAGGCCCGGCGATCGATCGTGCAATTGGTCGCCGGCTTCGAGTTTCTGAACGACATTGCCAGAACGCCGGTCAGCCAATTCGATCAGGACACCTGCCGCGATCACGCGGAAACACTGCGCTTTCTCGCCGGAATCGCCGTCTCGGCAGCCGATGTGCTCGACAAGATCGCCGACGCGGATCCGGAGCCAGACTGACGCGCCAGGCCGCCGCCGTCTTCGCGGTTCGGCCCGCGCGCATGACGCGTCTCGATGCGGCAGTGCCTTGTCGACGTTTTCCGATTTCCAGCATGAGGACGGCTTGCGTCCCTGTGATGCCGGCGGAACCGATGGTCCCGCCAGCATCTGTGGCCTCCATGGCGTCAGTGGGCGTGAAAGTCTTCCGCCTCGGGGTCAGCATGATCGTGTTGACCGTCAGGCCCGCGTCCTTGAACGTGTCAATGCTGGCGAGCGTCTTGCCCGCCACCAGGTCAATCACGGAGATCGAGCCGTCGTTCATGCCGGGGATGTTGATCAGGCTGTTCTGCACATAGGCGCGCGTACCGTCCGGCGAAAACACCATGTGGTGGGCGCCGCCCGCCGCCTCGGCCGCGTAGAGGTGCCTGGGCGCGCGCGGATCGGAGATGTCGAAGGCGTTGAGATGCCCCGGCAGCGCCGTGGTGACGTAGGCCCGGTCGCCGGCGGCGTTGAAATAGACCTCCAGCGCCATCCCCTGCCCGATCGCGGCGAAATCGAAATCGCCGCGGAAGCTGAACGTCTCAGACTCCGGCTGCCATTCGGCGATCCAGATGCGGCCCTCGATCATGTTGGTGATGTAGGCGACCGGCGGATTGGCGCCCGGGACGAAGAACGCCTCGACGGGCGCCGTGCCCGAGGGCGACGGCTTGTCGGCGACCTTGTGCGTCGACAGGATCTTGCCGGTGCTCGGCTGGACGACCACGATCGACTCGCCGGCATCCGTCGGATCCTTCGGGTTGATCGTGCTCGTCACCAGCATACGGTCGATGCCGTCGTGCACGGTGATGCCGTGCGGATAGGGCGCTGGCATCGGCAACGTTTCAAGCACCTCGTCCGTTTCCGCGTCGCCGACGATGACCACCGAGCTTCCCATGCAGGTGAGATACCAGCGGTTCTGCGCCTCGGAGAAGGCGAGATCCTCGCCGACGACGCAGCCGGGAACGGCAACGACCCTGGTCCGGTACGGGAAGCTCGTCACGTCGAGCACCCACAGTTCGGAACGGCCGAGCGAGGTGACGTAGGCCCGCTCACGCGTCGGATTGTAGAAGATGTGGTGCGACATCAGGTCCGGCGGCAGCGGAATCTGGGCAAGGATCTTGCCATAGTCCGGCGCCTGCGGGTCGAGTTCGATAAAGGCGATGCCCTCCTGGCGAACGGTCTGCTGGCCCTTGGTTTCATAGAGAACCAGCGCCGTCTGCTCCGCCCGCGCGGATGCGGCGCCAAGCCCGAGCGCGACGGCAAGCGCCGCAATTGCAATGGTCTTTCTCATTGTCGTTTTCCTCGTCTTTCTGTCTTGATCGAAGGGAAGGGTTGCCCGTCCTCGCGCGCCCTTCACGCTACGAAGTGGGGAATCGACCGCGTCCGGTCCGGACGGAGCATTTGAAGGGAGCTTTTGAAGGAAGTGGCGGGCCGGCTGGCCGTTCAGCGAGCCGGCCATGACGCTTTGCGGCGCGCGCCGCGCCCGATGTCGTATCGCGTCAGGCCGATATCGGTAAGCTCGGCATCGGAAAGTCCGTGCACCGTCTGCGGCTTGCGGCGCATACGACGCGCGGCGAGCATGGTCGTCGCAGTGGCGAGCGCCGCGCGTGCAATGGTCTTTATCATTGTTCAATTCCTTGTCTTTTACGCACCAGTCGAAGGATAGGTTCGGCCGTCTCCGCGCGCCTTTCAGGCTGCGAAGCTGGAACCATTCGGGCCGAGCCCGGCTCGACGATCGTTGTTGCAATATGCAGCCGCCGGCTCAGCGGCGCGGCTTTCGGGCGCGGTTCAAACCGCCATTCGGACGGCCGGCACGCAGCCGCCATCGATCCGCTTCGTCATCCTGATGCAGGCGAAGCCGCCGCCACGGTTCAGCGCCAGCCGTTCGCTTCCCTGCCCCAGATAACCGAGCCGCTCATAAAGTGCCGCGCCGGACAGCGTCGCAGTCAACGTGAACTCAGGTATTCCATGCTCGACTGCATCCCGTTCGGTGCGCGCCATGATTGACGTCGCGATGCCGCGTCTTGCAGCGGCAGGGTCCACGAACACACTGCGCACGGTTGGCAAGGCCGCCGTTGCAGTGCTGCCGCCGAGCCCTCTCGTGTAGCCGGGTCGCCGGCGCGTCCAGCCTCCGCTGCCGAGAATCCTTCCGGCCTGGTTCTCGGTAACGAAGAAGTGGCCCTCAGCGACAATCGCGTCGTCCATCGTCCTGTATTGGGTGAGGAATCCGGCAATCTCGTCGTCCGAATAGAAAGCCCCTCCCAAGACCCACATCGATTTTTGCTGCATGGCACGAATAGCCGGGACGTCGGCGGGTCGTGCATGGCGAATGCTCGCGCGCGCCGAGACGGCGGTTGGTGCCATCGGACGTGTCTTTGCCATCTGGGTTGCCATCTGGGTCGACGCGGTGCGGCGCGTCAGCGCCGCACCTCGAAGATGAAGTTGAACGCGGTTTCCGCTGCGCGCCGGAAATGCGTGAAGCCGGCCTTGCGGAACACTTCTGCCAGGCGCGCCTGGCCCGCCTGCGCGCCCAGCACCATGGCGCCGCCCTCGGAAACCGCGTGCGCGCAACAGATCGTGGTCGATGCCGAGTAGTAAAGTTGCGCCACCGGCGAGAGGTTGTCCTTGACGTGGTCATGCGCGAACGGTTCGACCAGCAGCACCGTGCCGCCGGGCGCAAGCGTCTTCGCCGCATGGCGCGCAGCCGCGACCGGGTCTCCGAGATCATGAAGGATGTCGAAGAAGCAGATCAGGCCGAATTGCCCATCCGGATAATCGTCGGCGCGTGTGAGCGAGAACTCGACGCGGTCGGAAACACCCGCTGCCGCCGCATTGCGCCTCGCCTCATCGAGCGAGCCAGGATGCGTGTCGAAGCCGTGAAAGCGCGAATTCGGAAACGCCTGCGCCATCAGCAGCGTCGAGTGGCCGTAGCCGCAACCGACGTCGGCGACCGAAATGCCGGCCGCAAGCTGGTCGACAACTCCGTCCAGCGCCGGCAGCCATTGCTGCACCAGATTGGCACGGTAGCCGTTGCGGAAAAACGCAGCCGAGCCGCAGGAGAGCCGCGTGTCATGCTCGCCCCAGGCGACGCCCTTGCCGGTCCGGAAGGCCTCAAGCGACTTCGGCTCATCGAACCACATCGACGCCGGCACGTTCCAGGCATGCGGGATGAACACGGGGCTGTCCTCGTCGGCCAGCACCATCGCCTGCTCGGGAAGCAGTTCGTAGGTGTTGCTGAGCCCGTGATAGGCAATGTAGCCACCGGCCGCCTGGGCGTTCAGCCATTCGGCGACGTAACGTTCGGCGCAATTGGCGCGCTTGGCAATTTCCGTGGCGCTCAGCGGACCGGCGCCGGCCATGGCCTTGTAGAGGCCAAGCTTGCTTCCCAGGCTGATCATGACGCCGGTGTAGCCGGCCGTCACGTCGCTGATGGCGCGTGTTGCAAAGGCCTCGAGTCTTGCCTGGTCGATCTTCGGTGTATCCAGCATGGAAGTGCTCCTTCATTTGTTTGAGTTGCATTCAGAAGTTGCCGTGATGTTGGCCTTCGGGCAGGCTGCGCGACAGAGCCGCATTCGCCCGCAATAGGTCCGTTCGTGCCAATTGAGGCCTGTTCTTGCGGCGCGGCGCGAGAGGCAGCGATGACCCAACAGTCAAACCACAACGGATCGTCACCGCTTCGGGTCTGCATCGTCGCTTTGCCTGATGCGGTCATTTCGACGCTGGCCGGGATCTTCGACGTCATGAACGGCGTTTCGACGATGGGGATCGCCAGCCCCGGCGCGGAGCATCCATTCACGGTCGAAATCGTCGGTGAGCAGGTGGGGCCGTTGCGGCTTGCTAGCGGCGTGCCCATCGACGTGCAGCATTCGATCGAGGACATCGCCGCCTGCGACATCCTCATCGTCCCGTCGGTGCTGTTGAGACCCGGCGGATGGGAGACCGGCCGCTACCCGGCTCTCATCGAGTGGATCAAGCGGATGCATGATGGCGGCGCGCGGCTGTGCTCGGCCTGTTCAGGCGTCTTTCTGCTCGCGGAGACCGGGTTGTTCGACGGAAAGGACGCGACCGTCCATTTCGGCTATGCAAGCCAGTTTGCCGCCTGCTATCCCGCCGTGCCAATTCACCCTGAGCGCGTGCTGGTGATCTCGGGCACGCGAGAGGATCTTGTCAGTTCGGGCGCGTCGAACACATGGCACGACATGGTGCTCTACCTGATCGCCCATCACGTCGGCGCCACGGTTGCGCAGGAGGTCGCGCGCATGTTCGCGCTGCAATGGCACCAGGACGGGCTCGCGCCCTACATGATCTTCGAAGGCAGAAAGGACCACGGCGATGCCGAAATCCAGCACGCGCAGGAGTGGCTCGTGAACCACTTCTCGGTCGCCAATCCTGTCGATGAAATGATCAAGCGGTCCAGCCTCGCCGAACGCACGTTTAAGCGGCGATTCGCGGATGTGACCGGTCTCGCGCCGCTCGCCTATGTGCAACGCCTCAGGATCGAGGACGCCAAGCGACGGCTCGAGCGCACCACTTCTCCCGTGGACGAGATCAGCTGGCGCGTTGGCTATGAGGACGCCGCATTCTTCCGCCGGCTGTTCAAGCGCACCACCGGAATGACGCCGGGCGCCTATCGGCGACGGTTCCAGATCCCGGCGTTCGCTCGCGGCTAGATGTGAGCTTTCAACAGGTTGTCCATTCGGACCTGACCGAGGAGACTGGAGTTACCACGCTTCAGCACGCATCGGAGGGTCCGAATGAACATCCACAAGAATGCCCGCCTGACACCGTTGCGTCGAGGGGAGATGGCCCAAGCGGTCATTGAAGGTCGTCTTTCCCGGGCCCAGGCGGCGCGGGTCTATGGCGTGTCGGCCAAGATCGTTGCCCGGTGGGCCGAACGCTACAGGGCGGAAGGCCCGGCCGGCATGGTCGACCGCTCCTCTCGGCCAGGCCGGATGCCCAGCGCAACCGATCCGCTCCTCTGTGAACGCATCATCGCCCTGCGCCGTCAGCGCTGGACAGGTAAGCACATCGCTCGGGAGGTCGGCGTGTCACCGGCCACCGTCAGCCGGGCGCTGCGGCGGGCAGGCCTCTCCCGGCTCAAGGACCTCGATCCGGCCGAACCGGTGCGCCGCTATGAACGCCAGCATCCGGGCGAGTTGATCCACATCGACATCAAGAAACTCGGTCGGTTCGACCGCGTCGGCCACCGCATCACCGGCGATCGCACCGGCCAGTCCAACAGCCGCGGTGTCGGCTGGGAGTTTGTCCATGTCTGCATCGACGATGCCTCGCGCATCGCCTTCAGCCAGATCTTGCCCGACGAGAAGAAACACAGTGCGGTCGCTTTCCTGCGCGCCGCGCTCGCCTATTACGAGAGCCTGGGCGTCACCGTCACCCGCGTCATGACCGACAATGGCGCCTGCTACAAATCGAAAGCCTTCGCAAAAGCCTGCCGCGATCTCGGCCTCAAGCACATCCGCACCCGACCCTACACGCCCAAGACAAACGGCAAGGCCGAACGCTTCATACAGACCGCGTTGCGGGAATGGGCCTATGCCATCGCCTACCCAACGTCACGCCATCGCGCAGCCGAACTGCCGATCTGGCTACACCGCTACAATTGGCACCGGCCACATGGCAGCCTAAAATCCAAAACACCGATCAGTCGACTCGATCTAACCGAGGACAACCTCTTGAGGCTCCACAGCTAGAGCGTAAGAACGACCTTGCCGAAGTGCGCGCCTTTTTCCACGAGGCGATGGGCTTCGGCCGCCTCTGACAAGGCGAACGTCGCGTGCACATGCGGCCGCATCGCGCCCTTCTCCACCAGCGGCATCATATCGCGTCGCACCGTCTTGACGATCTCGCCCTTCATCTCGGGCGACAGGGCCGTAATGTCGAACCGGTTATCGTCAGCCGCCGCCGCAGGATGGCCTCCAGACTGATCGTGACCTCCCGCCCGCCCTGCAGTGAAATCAGCGCATAGCGTCCATCGGCCGCCAGGCAACCGATGTTCGCCGCAGTGAAATCGCCTCCGACCATATCGAGAATGACGTCCACACCCCGGCCACCCGTCGCCCGCATGACCGCGTCCGCCCAGTCTCCCGCGGAACTGTCGATGGCGTGCTCCGCGCCCATCGTCAGGCAGTAGGCGGCCTTTTCCGCTCCGCGTGACGTCGTCATCGCAATCGCGCCAAGCGAACGCGCCCGGGCGATGGCGTGAGACCCGATCCCCGACGATCCGCCGTGGACAAGCAAGGTTTCGCCGGATTTGAGCCCGCCGCGCGTGACCATGTTGAACTCCACGGTCAGCGCCACTTCCGGCAGCCCCGCCGCCTCGATATCGCTGAGACCTTGCGGAACAGGTATCGCGTGCCGATGGTCGACCTTGCAGAACTCGGCATAGCCGCCGCCGTGAACAAGCGCCATGACCCTGTCGCCCGGCGCAAATCCGGCTACACCGGATCCCATGGCCTCGACGATTCCGGCGACCTCCAAGCCGGGGATCGGACTGGCGTCGGCGGGGACCGGATAGCGTCCAGCGCGCTGCGCCAGATCCGGCCGGTTGACGCCGGCGGCCTTGACCTCGATCAGCAACTCGCCCGGACCGATTTCCGGAACCGGCACGTCGCCGAGAACAAGCACCTCGGGGCCTCCCGGCTCCCGGATCTGGATCGCCTTCATCGCCCGCCTCACACTTCGTCCACAATGTCGTTTGACAGGGTGCCGATGCCGGTGATCTCGACCTCGATCCGGTCACCGGCCTTCATGAACAGCTTCGGCTCGCGGAACAGCCCCACGCCGCTCGGTGTTCCGGTTGCGATAATGTCTCCGGGAAGCAGTTCCGTGACGGTTGAGAGATATTCGATCAGCGCCGGGATATCGAAGGCAAGATCCGAAATCGGCGCCGACTGCACCACATCGCCGTTCAAGCGCGTGGTCATGAACTGAGCGGCGGGATCCGTCAGTTCGTCGGCGGTCACGAGCCACGGCCCCATCGAACCGCTGCGGTCGAAATTC
The DNA here is from genome assembly GCF_003432385.1 of Breoghania sp. L-A4. NCBI lineage: Bacteria > Pseudomonadati > Pseudomonadota > Alphaproteobacteria > Hyphomicrobiales > Stappiaceae > Breoghania > Breoghania sp. L-A4. Next base: position 2,770,363 of record NZ_CP031841.1, read on the forward strand.
TTGCCCGCCCAGAACTGGCTCGTGTGCCGCTGGAAGTCGCGAATGGAGCCGTCGTTGAAGCAGCTGTAGCCCGCGACATGCTCCATCGCCCTGGCGGCGGGGATGGCCCGTCCGGGCTTGCCGATCACCACCGCCAGTTCACCCTCAAAATCGAACCAGTCCGAGACCTTTGGGCGGACCAGCGGTACATCGTGACCGACGACCGAGGACGGATAGCGCGTGAAGATCGAGGGCTTTTGCGGTGCGTCGCGGCCCGTCTCGCGGATATGGGTCATGTAGTTGAGCCCGATGCACAGGATCTTGTCCGGGTTGGGGACCGGAGACAGCAAAACGACATCGGACAATGCGAGTTCCGTGCCCTCGCGTGTGGCCGGCTCCAGTTCCGCAAGCCCGTCGCCCGCCAGCACGGCGCGCAGATCGGCGTATTTCGCGCGAAACGCCGCGCCGGCATCGCGGATTGTGTCCTTGTCGACGATCCCGTAGGACGCCGTTCCGTCGGGCATGGTGTAGGAAGAGATGCGCATACGTTGTCTCCGCTGTGCTTGCGTATGGTGTTGTCTTGAGGGAAGGATCGGGGCGGCTATTCCCGCCCGATGACGCTCTCCAGCCAGGCGCAATTGCTGGCGGGGTCGTTCGCGCGCAGGCCGCGGCGGGCCGCGTCAAGGCGCATTGCCTTCAGGCGTTCCCGATCGGGGGAATCTTCGGGCATATAAAGCCGCTCGTGCCCCCAGTAGCTCGGACCGTCGAACGTCTCGTGGGGCTGCCAGGTCGCGGGATTGATCACGCGCGCACCCCAGCCGTATTCAACGAAAAATCCCGATGGCGAGTTCATGTAGTAGCTCATCATGTGATCGTTGGAGTGCCGACCGAGCGTGTAGGCCACGCGCCCGTCTTCTTCCTGGGCAAGGTCGTAGCCCTGGCCGACGTCGTCCAGCGACAGGAGTTCGACCATGAAATGGTGCAATCCCTGGCGGCCCGAGCCGACCATGGCAAAGCTGTGATGGCGCCCGTTGAGATGGAAGAAATAGAGCTTGTAGGGTTTCAGGCCATAGTCGGTGACATGAAATCCGAGAAGATCGCGGTAGAACGGCAGCAGCACGTCGACATTGCGCGCGTGCAGCACGGCATGTCCCATTCCCAGCGCGCCCGTCTTGAAGCCGGAGATCTGTCTGCCCGGCCTGAACGGATCGGCCGCGATGTCCGGACCGCAGAACACCTCGATCCGGTTGCCTTCCGGATCGGGAAACGAGATCAGCCGGGCCACATGGCGTTCATCGGCGAGCGCCGTCGCCTCCGATTTGACCCGCACACCGGCGTTTTCAAGCCGGCCCGCCAATCGGTCGAGTTCGCCGGCGCTTGCCACCTCCCAGCCCATGAAGTCCAGCCCCTCGGACCCCTCCCCGGTCACGATCAGGCGCTGCTTGCGGTCGTCCATCCGGAACGCGCGAACCGGGCCGCCGGCATCGACCTGCTGCATGCCCAGAAGGTCGGTCGCGAAATGTGTCCAGTCGGAGGTCTTCGTCGATCGGACGCCGATGTAGCCGAGTGCCGAGAGTGTCATTCCGATTCTCTCTCCTGTCGTGCCGCCCGTTCCCGGACGGCACGGTCATGAAAAGGTCAGTTGCCGTTTGCAGCCCGATGCGTGTCCAGCGCCTGGACAAGGGCGTCGTAAATGGCCTGTCCATTGTCGTTTTGCGCGATCCAGTTGGTCGCCGCGACGGAAACGGCATCGTGCCACGCCATCGCAAGATCGCCTTCCGGCACAACGAGCTGCGGCTTGTGGGTTGCCATCACCCGCTCCTTCGCTTCCGCGACGTTCTGGTCGAAAGACCGGCCGAAGCGCTTGGAAAACGCGGCGCCGGAGAACCTGTCGATCGCGGCCTTCGCCTGATCCGAAAGGCTCTCGTATTTCGCCTTGTTCATCACGATCAGCATCGGCGTGGCGCCAAGCGGCACCTCGTTGTAGTGCGTGATCACTTCGCCCATGCGGAATGTCTCCACCGCCCCCATTGGGCAAAGGTCGCATCGATCAGACCGCGGCTGATGGCTTCGGCGACCGTCGGACCGGTAATGCCGCCAACCGGTACGGCGCCCAGCGCATCGATCGCGGACAACATGGTGGGTCCCGGCGCGCGAACGTTCATTCCCGACATGTCCTGAGGGACCTTCACCGGCTTTGTCGCGGCGACAAAGTTCACCGAGGAGACGCAAATGCACAGCATCTTGAACTTCTCGTAGTCACCCTTGAGCAGCCCTTGCTCATAGAGCTGCCACATGGCCGCCGACCCGGAGGCGGAATCCGTGATCAGGAACGGAAGTTCTCCGACCGTCCCTTCCTGAAAGCGGCCCGGCGAGTAGCCGGGAATGACCCAGGCAATGTCCGCCACACCGTCCTCGACAAGCTTCAGTTGCTGTGCCGGGTTGCGGCCCAGCGTGCCGCCGGCGAAAATCTTGATGTCCAGCTCCCCGTTTGACGCGTCGCTCACGTCCTTTGCCCAGGGCGTGATGATTTGCGCCGTCACATGCGCGACCGGCGGCTCGAAACTTGACAGGCGCAGGGTCTCGGCACGAGCCCCGGAGGGCGCATATGTGGCGGCGAGTGCGGCGGCGAATGTGGCGGCCATAGCGGTGGCGCGAAGCGTCATGGTTTCCTCCCAAGGATGCTTTGTTGTGATGCGCAAACGGTAGTGCAAGCGACTGTGACTGGCGCTGCCAAGCTCTGATTTGTCCAATCTGCGGACAGTCCTTCAGCGCAGCACGCCCGGCAGCCACAACGTGAGTTGCGGGAACACGGTCAGGATCGCAAGGCGGACGATATCGGCGCACATGAAAGGCACGACCCCGCGATAGATCGTTCTCAGGGAAAGCTCCCGGTACATCGATTTGAGCAGCATCACATTGATGCCGATCGGTGGCGTGAGCATTCCCATGCCGATCACCATGATGTTGATCACTCCCCACCAAAGCAGGTCGTATCCGAGGTTCTGAATCACCGGGATCACGAAGGGCAGAGTGATGACCATGGCCGCGACTTCATCGAAGAAGGCGCCGAGAAAAATGTAGAGCAGAAGCAAGCCGCAGATCACCGCCAACGGGGGACCGTCAGCGACGCGATTCCATCGACAACAAACGCGGCGCCGCCGGTCACGGCGACGAAATAGGAGAAAATCGTCGCGCCGAACACCATCACGTAGATCATCGCCGTGGCGGAGCTGGCCTCTGAAAGCACACGCAGAATCGCGGCTCGATTGAGGCGGCGGCGGCCGAGCGCGAAGACGAACGCGACGACAACGCCAACTGCCGCCGCTTCGTTGACGGTGAAGACACCGGAATAGATCCCGCCCATGACGATCACGACCAGGACGATGACGCCCCAACCACGCCCGATGGCCGCCATCCGCTCCTGGAACGAGAGTCTCTCGCCGCTCGGCGCGGAGTCCGGGTCAAGCAGCACGGCGATCTGTACGGCGATGACATACAGCAGCACGGCGATTGCCGCGGGAACGAGAGCCGCGGTGAACAATTCCAGCACCGACTGCTCGGTGAGGACCGAATAAAGGATCATCATGCTTGACGGCGGCACGATGATGCCAAGAGTGCCGCCGGCCGCGATCGATCCCGCCGCCAGCCCCGGCTTGTATCCGCGTGACAGCATTTCAGGCATGGCCACACGCCCGAAGGTTGCCGTCGTCGCGACCCCGGACCCGCAGACGGCGCCAAAGCCCGCGCTGGCGAGCACCGTTGTCGTCGCCAGCCCGCCGCGCTTGTGGCCGATCAGCGCATAGGCCATGTCGTAGATGTCCGTCGCCAGCCCGCCGGCGGCCGCCAGGCTCCCCATGAGCATGAACAGCGGAATCACCGCGAGATCCAGATTGGCCATGGCCGAGGCCGGCTCGCTCGCCATCAGGGAAAAGGCCGGACCCCACCCCACGATCTGCGCGAAACCGACGACGCCGCACAGCGCCATCGAGATCCCGATCGGCACATGAAGCGCGATCAGTGCGAGCATCAGGACAAAGCCGATCAACGCGATGAGAAGAGGATCCAAGTGACTAACCTTCTTTGGAGGCTTGGGAAATCCGGCCTTGCGAGCACAGGCCAATGCGGACGACGGGCCGGCGCGTCTAGCCTTGCTGCGCGCGGCGCGCGAAGACGGCCATGAGATCCGTGACGAAAACCACGGACTGAACGACGACCGCGAGCCACATCATCACGGCCGCGACGCTCCACCAGGGCCAGACGGGCCATGCAAGAACCCAGGTCCGGTCCCCGGTTTCCCGCAAACCCGCCGCGTAGGGCACGAACTGCCAGGCGATCAAGCCGATAAAGACGAGGGTCAAAAGACTGGAAAACGCTTCGAGCGCGCGCTGAAGGCGCGCGCCCCCGATGGCTCCGAAGACTTCAACCCGGATGTTCTGTTTCATCGCGAGATTGGCCGGGATGCAGGAAGAAATCACGATCGCCATGACCACCGCGCTGACGTCGTTGACCCCCTGAATCGGCCATTGGAAAAGCCAGCGCAGAAGGATATCCAGCGTCGTCATCATCGCCAGCGCGAACAGGCCGAAAAAGCCGATCAGCGCCAGCATTCGTGCGAAGGCCTTCGAGTGCATGTCCAACGATGTCATGGTTCCCTCCCCAGGCTGTCGTCGTGATGCAACCTTGCGCGCAGTCTTTACAGGGCATGGCGTGCGTGCAAATGTCCGCCCTCGGATGTCCACGGTGCGGACAGCAGTGGGAGGCACTCAGATTTCAACGTTCGGCGCAGTCAGATCCCTGCAACGGGGGCTCGAGGTTCTTCAGGCCATCAACCGGCACAATGGCTTGAAAGCGGCCGATGTCGCCAAGGTCGTCGGTATCCCGCGTCCGACGGCCTACCGGCTGCTGGAGACGCTCGAAAGCATGGAACTGGTCGTTCGCGGCCCGTCCGAGGACACGTGGCGGCCGACGCTTCACACGAAGTCGCTGAGTTCCGGTTTTCGCGACGAGGACTGGGTGGCGCAGATCGCCGTGCCCGAAATGGTCAAGCTCGGGAGGCAGGTTCTCTGGCCTCTCGATCTGGTGGTGTTTCGCAACTACCGGATGGAGGTTCGCGAATCGACCCACAACATCAGCCCGTTTTCGGTCGATCACGGCATGGTCGGGCGTGGGCTTCCGGTGCTCGATACCGCGAGCGGTCGCGTCTACCTGGCGCTTTGCGGGGACAACGAACGCGAACAGATCCTTGCGGGACTGGAGGCTGAACTGGGCGTACCCCAACCCTTTTACCTCGAGGACGGCCCGCTTGATCAGATTCTGGACAGGATCCACGAACTCGGCGTCGGTTACCGCATGACGGGCGTCAACGCCAAGACAATGAGCATTTCCGCCGCCATCTCGTGTCATGGCCAGCCGGTCGCCTTCCTGACCATGATCTGGATCTCCTCCGCCTTGAAATTCGACAAGGCGATCGAGCTCTATCGCGAACCGCTGCTCGATACGGCGAAGGCGATTTCGGAACCGCTTTCGCGGCAATTGGCGCAAAACACCGATTTGTAGCGATCCAGCATACGCCGCACGTCGTGCGGATCGCAGGCGGCGGCGCAATAGCGGTCGGGACGAACCAGCATGACCTGATCGCGATGCGTCAACAAGGGGCGGCCTGAAACGCGGTCATTGAGCGACGCCCGGATCGGATCCCCCTGCCCTCTCCCGCGCCAAGACAAAGCTTTTCGAGCGGCAGGCCAAGCAAATCCGTGTCCTCAAGCGCGGCAAGCGCTTCAGCCCCCGTCTCGTCCTGGGCAATCAGCGCGAAACCGGTTCCCAGAGCGCTGTCGAGCGGGCCCGGGGCCCCGTTTGTACGAATGTCCGGCTGCGGAATCATCTCGCCCACGAGCGAGGCTTCGAACTTTGGTGCGTCGAGATCCAGATAGAGGCCGCCGGGGTGCCTGGGCTTTGGCTTGAACCGCATCTGAACAAGATAGTCTTTCACGGCCGGGAACGGCTCGAGCGCACGCAGCAAATGGTCCCGGAACCGCAAGGCGTCCTCGTCCATCGGCATCACGACGTTGCCCATCGTCACCGCAAGCTGGATCATGTCCCAGATGGGCTTCCGGCGTTCCGTTTCAAAGCTGTCGAGGATCGAGGCATCGGCGCCGCCCTTCAGTGTTGCGGCGATCTTCCACGTCACGTTGTGGGCATCGCGCAAGCCGGCGTTCATCCCCTGCCCCGCGAACGGCGGCGTGAGATGAGCGGCATCTCCCAACAGCACGATCCGGTCATCGCGGAACCGTTCGGCAATGCGCGCGTGAAATGTGTATACCGTCTTGCGGACGATCTTTTTCTCGTCATGCACCCGGAACGGTTGGAGGAGTCTTGCGAGAAAGCCGCTATCCAGAACCTGTTCCCGCGTCTCGCCGGGAAGCAGCATGAATTCATAGCGGCGCCCGCCGTTGGGCGCGGGAACGCTGACGGCCGGACGTTCGTTGCTGCAAAAAAACTTGGAGAAGGCGGACGTGTCGGGATCGTCGAGCGTGTCGAGCACGATCCAGTCCTGCTCATAGGTATTGCCGTGCATCTCGATGCCAAGAAGCTCGCGTATCGGGCTCTTTCCACCATCGCAGGCAAGCACCCAGTCGGCCACGATCTCATGCACCGCGCCCTGCGCGTCGCGCACGGTGACATGTGCCTTGCCGTTTGCGCACGCGATCGCGGTCACCTCAGAGGAAAACCGCAAGGCGCCCGGCGCCTGTTCCTCGAGACGCGACCGCAGGGCGGCTTCCATCTCCGGCTGATAGATATACTGCCGCTTCGAGAATCCGTATGTCCTCGGTCCCGCTCCGGTTTCCGCGAAACAGACCCCGGCGTCGCTGTAGTAGCGCGAGCCGACGCCCTCAAGCGTCTGCGCCACATATGTCTTGTCGAGACCGAAAACCTGAAGCGTCCGCGCGCCCTCGTCGTCAAGAACGATCGCGCGGGGAAGGTTGAGCGGCGCGGCTTCGCGCTCAAGCAGGAGGAACTCCACCCCGTATGCCGCGAGCAAATTGGCCGCGGTAAGCCCGGTCGGCCCACCACCCACAATCACAACCGGAACCTCTCGCACGTAGGCTGTCATGCCTCGTTCTCCTCCTCAATCCGCGTCTCGATAGTGCATCTGATAGAGCCCGTGACGACGCCCGCGTCCATTGCAAGCGCCGACGTGTTCGCTTGGCGGACAGCCCGTCGCGCCCGTCCGATCACCCGCCCGGCGAACACGCCTGCCCGCCAGTCCATCAACGGTCGTGGTGCGCGGTAACCCTGGCGCTCACGCCCGCAGGTCGAGCATGGAACGAACGTCCGATGCCGTGAGCAGCGCGACACCGAGCTCGTCGAGAATGCGCCGCGCCTTCTCGACCATGGCGGCGTTGGACGGCGCCTTCACCCCGCGTGCCAGCCAGACGCCGTCTTCAAGGCCGATCCTGACGTTGCCGCCCGCGAGCGCGGATTGCGCGACCATGGGAAACGCCCATTTCCCGGTCGCGAAGGCGGACCAGATTGCATCCTTGGGCAGCATGTCGCGAGCGTAGAGAACCGTTTCGGGGGACGGACGAAAGCCGTATTTGATCCCCATGACGATCGAACACAGCGGCGGCTTCGCGAAGCACCCCTCCGCGTACAAATCATTGAGAATGTTGACATCACCGCTGTCGAACAGCTCGATCTCGGGCCGCACGCCGACGCTCTGGATCAGTTCCGCCATCCGTCGGATCGACGGCAGCGTGTTGATGACGACCTCATTGCCGAACACCATCGTGTTCAGATCGAGCGTTGCGATGTCGGGCTTGATCTCCAGAATGTGCTGAACCCTGAGGTCCGCGCGCAGCAGGTTCGTCTTGGGTCCGGCGACAGCGGGATCCTCGTCGGAAGGATGATAACGGCCGCCATTTCCGGTGGTCAGGTTGATCACCACGTCCTGGTTGACGCCCCGTATGCGGTCGACGACTTCCCGGTACAGGTCCACCCTCATCGAGGGGAGCTGGGTCTCGGGATCGCGCACATGAATATGGACAATCGCGGCGCCCGCCTCCGCCGCCGCCAGACAGTCCCGGGCGATTTCCCCGGGCGTGATGGGGAGGTGTTCGTTTTGCGCCCGCGTCGTGAAATTGCCGAGAACGGCGCACGTCAGGAATGTCGGCATGGGATTGCCCTCAGATGAATGCTGCGGTCTGTCTGACGCCGTTGATACCGGCTACCGCTCATTCGTCTGAAGGCTATTTCCCGCAGTGTTCACCCCGCGAACACGAAGGGCAAACGCCCGCGCCGAGAAACGCAACGCGCATGGGCTCTAACACGGAATAACCATCGGTTTTCCGGTTCCCGGATCCGGCTGGATCAGGGCCTTCAGGCCGAAGGCGACTTGCAGGTGATCGGCGGTCATTACCAATTCCGGCGTGCCTTGCGCCACAACCCCCTCGGATCCGAACAGGACGATGTGGTCGCAGAACCGCGCGGCCAGGTTCAGATCGTGCAGCACGCTGATCACCGTGGTCCCCGCCTCCCGGTTGCGTCGCCGCAACAGCGACAGAACCTCGATCTGATGCGGCAGATCCAGGAAGGTCGTGGGTTCGTCGAGCAACAGGAGCGGCGTCTGCTGGGCGAGCACCAGGGCCAGCCAGGCGCGCTGGCGTTGCCCTCCCGAGAGTTCGGACAGCGGGCGTTCGGCCAGCGCAGTCATCGAGACGGCGGCGAGCGCCGCATCACAGGCGTCTGCGTCCGCCCGGCTCCACGGCGCGAGAAGCCCGCGCCAGGGGCTGCGGCCACGCCGCACCAGCTCGGCAACGGTCACGCCTTCGGGCGCAAGCGGTGCCTGCGGCAGGATCGCCAGCCGCCGGGCAAGCGCGCGGGTGTTCGCAGTATGGATATCGACGTCGCCCAGCAGAACCCGGCCGGACGTCGGCCGCAACAGCCGCGCAAGCGCGTGCAGCAAGGTCGACTTGCCGCAACCGTTCGGACCCAGGATCGCGATGCTTTCGCCGGCAGGCAGCGACAGGGTCAGATCATTGATCACCGCGCGGTCGCGATACCCCAGTGACAGGGATTCCGTCCTCAGCGTCTCGCTCACAACTCACCCCTCTCCATTTCCCGCGACAAACGCCACAACAGATACGGCGCTCCAAGAATGCCGGTCATCACGCCGATCGGCAGTTGCAGCCCCGGCAGACTGGCGCGCGCCACAAGATCGGCTAGCACCACGATGATCGCACCGGCGGCGGCCGCCGCCGCAAGCCGTCCGCCGGCCCCTCTGGCACCGGAAAGCCGCGCGCCCACCGGCGGCGCCATCAGAGCCACGAAGGCCACCGGCCCGACGACCGCCACGGCCGCCGCCGCAAGTCCCACTCCGGTTGCCGCGAGAAGCACCCGCGCGCGCCTCACCCGCAACCCCAGCCCGGCGGCAAGCTCCGGCCCGAGTTCCAGTAGCTTGAGCGCGCGCACCTGCGGCACGAGGACGAGTGCGAAAAGGCCGCCGATGAGCGCGATCTGAAGCCCGTGCCCCCAGTCGCGCGCCGACAGAGATCCCGCCAGCCAGCGATGCGCCTCGGCGGCCTGCGGGCCGGACAGCCGCGTCATCAGGAAGGAGCCGACCGAGGCGGTGGTGAACCCCACGCCAATGCCCACGAGCACCAGCGTCAGTGCGGGAGTGCCCTCCACGCCGCGCGCGCCGCCGGGAGGCCGCGCCAGGATGGCGACCAGCACCGCCGTCGCCAGTCCGCCCGCAGCCGCCACCAACGGCATCGGCAGCGACAGCCCAGCGGTGATCGACGCGAGAATGGCGAGCCCGGAGCCGGCGGTGAAGCCCATCACGTCGGGGGATGCAAGCGGATTGCGCAGCAGGGACTGGAAGATCGCGCCCGACAGGCCGAGCGCCGCACCCGCGCCCAGGCCCACGGCAACACGCGGTCCGCGCAGGATGCGGATCGTCAGCGCCCCGGGGCCGTCACCGCCGGTGATCCCCTGCCACAGGGCCGCCGCATCCAGATGCACCTGCCCAGCTGTTAGCGCCAGCGCCGCAACCGCAAACAGAAGCCCCGCAAGACCAAGAGCGCGCATCATGATGTGCCCCCCGGGCTCAAGCGCCGGGCGATGAGAACGAAGGCCGGGCCGCCGACCAGCGCCGTCATCACTCCCGCCCGGATTTCCGCCGGAGCGAACACCAGCCGCCCGAGCGTATCAGCGAAGAGAAGCACCACCGCGCCCAGCAATGCCGAGGCGACCAGCCCCGGCCGCAGCGCCGCGCCGACAATCTTGCGCGCGATGGGAGGCGCCATCAGCCCGAGAAAGGCAATCGGACCGGCCAGCGCCACCGCCGCGCCTGTCAATAGCGTCACGGAAACCAGCACGCCGGCCTGCACCCGGCCCGGATGCGTGCCAAGCCCGCGTGACAGGGCGGCGCCGAGGGCGAGCGATTCGATCCGCGGCGCCAGCGCGAACAGGAGCGCCAGCCCACCGCCTGCCGCCATCGCCATGGCCGCAATGGGCCGCGCGCCGGCGTCCGCCAGCGATCCCACCACCCAGAACCGGACCACTTCCAGCGTGTCGCCGCGCATCAGCACGACGGCCGAGACCAGCGAAACGAGCAGCGCGTTGAGCGCCGCGCCGGCGAGCGTCAGCCGCACGGGGCTCGCGTCGCCGCGAAAACCGCCACCCAGCGAAAACACCGCCACGGTCGCGGCCGCCGCTCCGGGAAAGGCGAGATAGGCGAGAAACCCTGCGTCCGCGCGCTGCAGCAGCAGCGAGCCGAGCGTCACGGCGAAGGCCGCCCCGGCGTTGACGCCAAGGACGCCGGGATCGGCCAGCGGATTGCGCGTCAGCACCTGCATCGCCATGCCCGCCGTCCCAAGCGCCGCGCCGCATATCAGACCGGCAACAATCCGCGGCAGGCGGATCGACAAGACAACGATATGATCGGGGTTGGTGAGGTCCGGGGCGGTCAGGGCCCGCCATGCCTCGGCCAGGGAAACGGGCCGGACCCCGACGGTCAGGCTGAGCAACACGACGGCGGCCAGCACGCCGATCAGGAGCCCCCAGCGCGTCATGGCGCAAGGCCGGCGGCGACGGCGGAGGAAACTTCGGTCTCGGGGCGGCCATCGGCGGCCGCTGTCAAATCGGCTTCCAGCTTTTCGAGAACGAAGGGAAGCGACAGCACGCTGCCGAACGACATCGCACCGGCGACAAGCGCGCTTGCCAGGATCTCCCGCCCTCAATATGCGCGCGCAGCGTGCGCCGCATTGGCAGCGCCACGAGGTCCGGCACCGCGCCATAGCTCGAGATCCAGACGAGAATATCCGCATCCAGCGGAGAAAGATCCTCAGGCGAAAGGGGCGCATAGAAGCCACTGGGGCCGGACAGATTTGCGACCGCCGGCGTCGGCTGAAACCCGAGCTCGATAAAAAAGCGGGCGCGGGAATCGGCGCCGACGAAAGCGCCGGTCTCGCCGCCCCAGTGATAGGCGGGAACCGCGGTCTTGCCGGCCCAGTCCGGATGGCGGGCGCGCGCGGCGGAGAATTTCTCACGCACCCCGGAGACCAAAATCTCGGCTTGGGCGGACTTGCCCAGCGCGCGGCCCAGAGTGCGGGTCATCACGTCCCACGGCATGCCGTAGGAGGTATCGGCGTCCTCATGCATCAGCACCGGCGCGATATGCGACAGCACCTGATATTCGGCCCTGGAAATTCCCGACCCGATCCCGACGATGAGATCGGGCTTGAGCGCCGCGACACGCTCCATCGCGACTTCTCCGGTCAGGACGAATGGCCTGGCGTCGCCGAGATAGGGCTGCGCCCACGGCCACACTCCATAAGAGAAGTCCCCGAACCAGTAGCGCACCGCGACGGGCGGCACGCCGAGCGCCAGCAGCGCGTCATGGGTGGTATAGCCGAGAGAGACCACGCGCCTGGCGGGTCCTGGAAGCACTGTTTCGCCGAACGTATGCGTGAAGCGAAGCGGACCGGTTTCGGCAATGGCCGGCACCGCGCCAAACGCCCCGGCCGCGAGAGGCCACGCGCCAAGACACGCCAGAACACGGCGCCGCGACCAGGCCGCTTCGGCGCTGTTCGCCAAGTCGGATGCGCGGCTCGTCACGTTTTTCCTCCTGGGAGGCCCGTCCGGGGCGTTCGCAGGGATGCCGCGTCCCACGGAAAACCCGCGGGACGGCATGTCTTGCCTTGGGCCACTCTTGCCTACCAGGTGTATTTCAGGGTCGCCATCACCGTGCGGCGATCACCATAGAACGCGGTGTTGTCGAAGCTGCTGTAATAGTTGACATACTGCTCGTCAAACAGATTGGTGGCATTGACGGCCAGCGACACGTCCTCGGTGACCCTGTAGTTCACCATGGCGTCCACGACGGTCGTCGCGTCAAGCTTGTACGTATTGCCGTTGTCCGCGAAGCGCGAGCCGATGTAGCGCACGCCCGCGCCGAACATCAGATCCCCGAACGTCCCCTGTCCCGGAATTGTGTAGTCCATCCACAGCGACGCCGAATGCTCCGGCGTCAGATAGGGCCGGTTGCCAGCATTGCTGGAATCCTTGGCGATCTCGGCATTGAGATAGGTATAGGCGGCGTTGAGATTGAGCCGCTCGCTCAACGCCATCTTGGCCTCCAGCTCGATTCCGCGGACACGAACCTGCCCGAGCTGATCATAGACGCCCGGGCTGACCAGATAGCTCACATTATCCTGGGTGAGATCGAAAGCCGCGAGCGTGAAAAGCGCGTTCATGCCCTCGGGCCGGTACTTGATTCCGGCCTCATACTGCGTTCCGGTCTGCGGCTCCGGCGCCCTGGACAAGATGGATGCGGTGTAGCCTGAGACCGGCTCGAACGACTCCGAATAATTGGCGTAGAGCGAAACCTCGTCCGTCGCCTTGAACGTCAGCCCGGCGCGCTTGGTAAAGGCGTTCTCCTGGCTGTCGCCGTAGGTGGAATCCGCCGCCTCGACGTGGTCGTAGCGGCCGCCCAGCGTCAGGATCCAGCGCTCGTCCAGCGTCAGCTCTTCCTGCAGATAAACGCCCGTGGCGTTCTGTTCGCCTGACCAGCCCGACGGCGCCCCGAGAGTGATGCAACCGGTGCCGCAATAGACGGGATTGTAGACGTCAATCCCGGAGGCGGTGCCGTAGCGGCGCACTTCATCGGTGGCCGTATGCGTATAGTCAAGACCCACCAGCGTCCGGCTCCGGAACCGGTTGAAGCGCCTGTCGAACTCAAGCTGGTTGTCGATCCCGAAGCGCTGCGCGTCGCCGTCGACGGAATAGGCGGAGCGGTCGACAGCCGGATTGACGTTCGCGCCATAGACGGATTCAAGCGCCATTTCCAGATCCGTGTAACGCGCCGTCTGGCGGAACTGCAATCCGCTTCCGAAATCATGGGAAAACAGCCAGCCGATGTTCTTCTCGACGGTGTTGGTCTTATCGAAGTCGGGCTCGCCGAGGAACGTGTTCGGATCAATCCCCGAGCCAAGCGGAATGCCATGTGACGCATTGCCGTCGCGCTTGTAGTAGTCGGCCAGGATTGTGAGCGATGTTGCGTCGGTCGGCGACCAGGTCAGCGCGGGCGCAACATAGATCCGATCGTCCTGGGTATGGTCGGCGACGTTGTCGCCATCCTGGGCCTTGGCGGTGAACCGGTAGGACCAGACGCCGGCGTCATCGATCGGTCCGCCGAAATCCGTGCCGGCCTCAACATGTCCGTCGCCTGCGGTTGTATAGACCTCGCCGAATTTCTCCTCGGTCGGACGTTTGGTGATCGAATTCACCAGCCCTCCGGGCGCGTTCAAGCCGTATAGGGTCGACGTCGATCCCTTCAGCACCTCGATGCGCTGCATGCCGTAGGGCTCCAGCCGTGCGCCGGTATAGCCCTGAACCCGCATCGGCAGGCCGTCCCGATAGCTGCCGTTGCCGCTCTGATAGAAGCCCCGGATCTGGTAGAAATCGTAGCGGTCGTCCGAGCCGTAGAGATCGGTCGTCACGCCGGACGTGTAGCCCAGCGCCTGATCCAGCGTCTTGACGTTGCGCCGCGCCAGATCCTCCTCGGTGATCACGGAGACGGAAGCCGACAGATCCACGATCGGCGTGTCCGTCTTGCTGCCGGATGCGGTGCGTACGGCGACGATCGTCTCGTCGGGCCCGACAGCGGATTCAGCGCCGCCGCTGACGACGATTGTGTCAAGCGTGACCGCGTTCTGCGCGGCGGCCTGTGGTACGGCGGCACCTTCCACGGCCATCAGCAGCGTCGCGGTGATCAAACCAGAAAATTTCAACATCGGTCCCTTGGTCCATCATTTGAAATCCTGGCTTTCGGCTTGGATAATTGTTGAATTTTAGTTGCAACAATTCCATACAGGCCCGATGATCAGCGGCGCAACAAAAATGTGAGCAATAGCTCAAATACGAGTCTTGATTGTTGGGGAAAAAGCCACGCTTGGCCACCCTGTGCGCATCCGAAAGCCTTGGAACTCTGCCGTTTCGCGCACGTATGTCGATCTTGGTCCGCATCGGAGCGGACGCAAATGAATGGGAGGATGCATTGCCGGAAGGTGAGGAAACCGCCACTCGAAAGCCGGCGCGCCAGGGCCGGTCGAAAGCCAAGGTCGCGCTCATTCTCGACACGACGCTGGCCATGCTCAACAGCGGCCCCGCCGACAAGATCACGACCAACGAGATCGCCAGAAACGCCGGTATCAGCATCGGTTCGCTCTATCAGTTCTTCCCCGGAAGGAGGCGATCTACTACGAGCTGTACCGCCGCTGGCTTGAGCAGACACTGGAGCAGCTGGATGCCGTCGACGCCCGGTTCGACGGCAGCGAGGACATCGACACCTACGCGGACGCCATCTTCGAGGCCCTGTCGGCCGAGGACGGCATCAATTCGAAGGGGCACTGGCAGCTGCGCTTCGCCATGGCCAGCACGCCCGAGCTGGAACAGCTCCAGGCGGAGCACAATGACAAGGCCTTCCATCGCATCATCGCGTCGCAGGAAAAATTCTCGCGCACGGTCACCCCGGAGCAGGCCCAAGCGCTGGCCCGGCTGAGGCACAACGTGGCGGTCGCCTGCCTGTCGGCCGCCGCCGACGTCACAGAACAGCCTGAGCGCGACATCCTCTTGAACTGGTGCAAGAAAACGCTCCGGCTCGTCTACGACATCGACAAGCTCAACGCCTGAACCACGGTCAAACCAGCCGCGCGGGAGATCCCATGCCCCACATCCAGACCCCGTCCACCGCAAGCCGGTACGAAGGCGACGTGCCCGACGGGCTCATCGAGCACATCCGCTCACACGTTGAGGAATTCGGCCTTCCGGTGGATGCATCCGGCGCGCGCCTGACCGTCCGCTACGCCGACTCCGAAGTCGCGCTCCAGGCCGGACGCGCGTCGCTCGACGTGACCATCACGGCGGGAACGGAAATCTCCCTCCACAAGACCCGCGAAAGCGTCATCTATTTGCTCGATCACGTCTTCCCGCAGGCCAGCGCTTCAATGGCATGGAGCGGCGTGGACACCGGCCGCCGCCATCCGCCGAACTTCCATTTCGCGAGCGTTTCCGGCGTCCGCAGGGTCTCTGCGAATTTCATGCGCATCGAGATGGACTGCGACGCGATCGCGGCGCTGTCGAGCGGCGGCATGCATTTCTCCCTGCTGCTGCCGCCGAAGGGGCATGCCCCCGTCTGGCCGGCGCTCAACGCAATGGGGCGCACCACTTGGCCCGACGGAGACGACGCGCTGCACCGCGCCGCCTACACCTTCGTCGATCTGGACGAGGCCGCCGGCCGCTTCACCTTCGATCTGTTCGAGCACGATGGCGGACGGACAACCCAGTGGGCGCGAGCAGTGAAACCGGGCGCCGTCGTCGGCATCGCCGGGCCGGGTGGCGGCGACTTCCCGCAAGGCGATCGCCTGTTCATGGCCGGAGACGAGACCGCGATCCCCGCCATCCGGCGTATCCTGGCCGCCTCGCCGGATACGCGGCAGGGAACCGTGTTCATCGAAACCGGCGATCCAGCCGATCGATGCGACCTGCCCCGTCCCGCGAGCATCGACGTCCACTGGACTGAGCGCGGCACGGAACCGGACCTGCTGACACGCATCAAGGAGACCACCCTGCCCGCCGACGAGACCTTCGTCTGGGTCGCCGCCGAACAGAGCCTCGTGCGCGCGGCCAGGGACCATTTCCGGAAATCGGGTGTCGCGCGGACCAGCTGCTACTTCTCGGCCTATTGGACGCGATAGACAACGTCCGGTCTTTCGACGATACCGGCGGCCTGTCCCTGCGGACCGCGGATTTCGCGGCCCCTCCCCGCACGCGCGCCAGGGTGGTGGCAGCAACCCGCCATCCTCTCTCTCGGATGCGATGGCGGCGGTTGCTTTCAAATTTGACAGGCCGGGGCCTTTGAATGATTGCATAGTGGGACCGCCGTACTCCGCCGCCGCCCCAGGATACAACCCCATGCCGCACCTTCGAATCCTGACCCTCACGTTTCTGGCCGCGATCTGCCTGTCCGGCGCCGTGTGGTCGCAGGATTCTGTCGCGCCGGCGGGTCCGACCATCGAGATCGGCGATGCTGTCACGGCCGATACGGAAATCCGCCGCCGCATCGAGAAGATTTTTGACGAAATCGAGGGACTGGGCGGCATCCGGGTCAGCGTCAGTTCCGGCGTCGTCACGCTCAGCGGTCAGGTCGACGAGGCGCCGCTGGCGCGCAAGGCGGAGGATCTGGTCAGCCGCGTCGCCGGCGTGGTGGCGATCGAGAACACGCTCACCGAGCAGACCGCCGTCGGCGAGCGGCTGAAACCCGTTATCGGCCGCTTCGAGAAACGCCTGCGGCAGATAGTCGACTATTTGCCGCTGGTGCTGGTCGCAATCCTGGTCTGGCTGCTGATCGCACTCGTCGGCTGGTTCGCCACCACCCGCAAACAGCCCTGGAGCTGGCTCACGCCCAATGCCTTCATCGCCGATCTGTTGCGCCAGACCGTGTGGCTGGCCTTTCTCATGCTCGGCGCCGTCTTGGCGCTCGACATTCTCGGCGCCACCGCCGTGCTCGGCACGATCCTCGGCGCCGTCGGCATCATCGGTCTGGCCATCGGTTTCGCCGTCAAGGACACGGTGGAAAACTACATCGCCTCGATCCTGCTGTCGGTGCGCCAGCCGTTCCAGCCGCGCGATTTCATCGCGCTGGAGGGCGTGGAGGGTTTTGTCATCCGCCTGACCTCGCGCGCCACCATCCTAATGGACGTCGACGGCAACCACATCCGCATCCCCAACGCCAGCGTGTTCAAGGCAAACATTGTCAACTACACCCGCAATCCGGAGCGCCGGTTTTCGTTCGACCTCGGCGTCGACGCCGACAGCGTGCTGCATGAGGCGCTCGATGTGTGCCACGATACGCTCGACAGCCTGGACTTTGTGCTCAAGGATCCCGAACCCGCCGCATGGATCGAGAAGGTGGGCGATTCCAACGTGCTGATCGGCGTTGCCGGCTGGATCAACCAGACAGAGACCGATTTCATCAAGGCCCGCTCGGAGGCCATCCGCAGCGTCAAGGCGGCGCTGGAGACGGCCGGATTCGCCCTGCCCGAACCGATCTACCGGCTCCGGTTCGATGAGGGCGCGCCAGTGGCGGCCCGCCCCGGCAGCGCACCGGGCGAGCCGGAGAAGCCGGGTGCGAGACGCACCGCGGAACCGGCACCGCAGCAACCGGCGGAAACCACGCCGAGCCGGCAGGTCACCGACACCGGCGTCGATCCTTCCGTGCTGCGCAAGGTCGACGACGAACGCAGCCAGGCCGACGGCGGCGATTTGTTGTCGGAGGACGGGCCGGACGAACTGGGCGCCCGCCCGGTCGTATGATGCCAGCGGCAGCAATGCGGTTGCACGCGTCCATGGCGCACGGGGTTCCCTTGCCGAGAACAAGACCGGGGTACGCCTCGCGCATTAAAGGACCTGCCGGGCCCGTTGCAGCTTACCGCTTGACGAGCCCCGGATGCGCGCGGCGGATGACCGGCGAGACGACCTGATCGCTGACGGGCACATCCCAGACCGCGGCCCCGCCGGTGCGCTGGAAATCGGCGATGAGCCCCGGCAGCACGGAGAGGTCGGTGACGGTCTCGCCGCCGATGCCGAAACCGCGCGCGATCGCGGCAAGATCCGTGCGCCCGAACACCGCGCCCGCATCCGACAGGCCTTCGGCGCGCAGCTTGTGAATTTCCGAGCCGTAGGCGCCGTCGTTCAGCACAATGATAAGAATGTTGAGCCCGTGCCGGCGGATCGTCTCAAGCTCCTGCACGTGCATCAGCAGGCTGCCGTCACCGTCGAACATGACGATGGGCCGCTCGGGACACGCTGCCGCCGCGCCCATGGCGAAGGAAATCCCGTTGCCGATAGCGCCGAATTCGCGGATCGTCAGGAAACGCTCCTGCGGCCGGCGCGGCATCTGCGCGAAATAATACGAGCAATGCCCGGATGAATTGACCAGTTCCCAGTCCATCGGGATTGCCGCGTCGAGCGCCGTGACCACGTCGCGCGGATCGTGCACGCCCGCTTCCGCCGGAAAATCCATGCCGTCGGCCGGCGTCGTGGCGATGGCCTCCGCCAGCGCTGCAGACCGCCATCGCGCGGCGCGCGCCGCGATCGCCGCGCACAGCGCCTCGGTTCCCAGCCGGGCGTCGGCGCGCAGATGCGTGTCGATCGCCACCCGGCCCTGGCTCAGGGTGATCGGTTCCACGTCGATCTGCAGCACTCGCGCCTTGGGCCACAGCTTGCCCGCGTCCGCGTTGTGGCGTGCGACCGAACATCCGACCGCGATCACCAGATCCGCCTCTGCGAGACACTGGCGCGCCATGTCGGAGGAGAACCCGCCCGCGATGCCGATGGAGTAAGGATCATCGTGAAACAGTCCGCGCGCGGGCAGCGAGGTGGCCAGCAGCCCGTCGCATTTCTCCGCAAGCGCCTTGCAGGCTTGGGCCGCCCCGGCTTCGACCGCGCCCATGCCGGCCATCACCACGATCTTGCCAGCGCCGTCGACAAGCCTGGCGATCCGCGCCAGATCATCCGCGTTGGCCGGCATCGGCGAGACGACCGGCATCAGGTCCTTCGAGGGCGCGGGCAGCTTGGTGCTGCCTTCCCATAGAAGGTCCTGCAGATCGAACGGCACGCCGATGACGACGGGACGCCGCTCGCGCCGCGCCTGCACGAAAGCGTCGCGGATGGCCGTGGGCATGCGCGCGGGCCAATGCAGGCTGTGATAGGCCGCGCCTGTCGCGGTCACCAGCGGCGCCTGGTCGATTTCCTGATTGTACCAGCCGGTCTTCAGCGGCGCCTCGCCTGCGATCACCACCAGAGGCAAATGCGCGCGCACCGCCGCCGGCAGCGCGGTCATCAACTGCGTCAGACCCGGCCCGCAGGTCACCGTCGCAAGTCCGATGTCGCCGGTCTTGCGCGCGTACGCCATGGCGGCGGCCACCGCGCAGTGCTCATGCCGGACATAGATCATCCGGCAGCCCGCCTCGCCCAGGCGTGTGGCGAAATTCATGTTCGCATCACCCATGAGGGCGAAGCAGGCGCCGGCGCCTTCCTGCGCGACGGTGCGCGCGATCATGTCGTAGGTGTGCATATCGCTCCGTTCCCGTGCCGGGCGACATCCGCCGCGCCACCGCTCGGCCGTGCGCGAACGCCGCTCCGGTCGCATTGATATCGTATCGCTCATGGCCACGGCGCCGCGTCAGACCCGGCAGACGGCGGTCCCGCGACATCTGTCGCGGGACCGCGTGCGCATCAGACCAGCGGCCACGGCAGCCGGACGAACTCCTGCAACAGGCCCGGCGGAAAGTCCCGGTGCAGCGTGTCGGCGAGGAAGCAGATCGCCGCGATGCCCGCCGCCGACATGACCAGCGTCCTCACCCAGCCCAACCCGCCGCGGATACGGAAGAAGGCAACCATGAAGATGGCCAGCGCCAGAATGAACCCCAGCAGCGAGGACAGCACAAGCAGGCCGGCGAACCAGCCCAGGGTCACCCACAGGCCGTGCGGCGCATGAAAATCCTCGCCCGCGGCCTCGCGATCGGCGAAGACAAGGTCGTCCTCGGGTGCGCGCATCATGCGCACCAGAAGCGCCAGCAGCGCGATGATCCCGACCGTCGCGACCGTCATCGGGAAGATCTTGTCCGACACCAGGCTGATCCGCGCCGCGTCGATCCAGGCGACCGACGTGTAGGCGAGCATCGCCAGCAGGAAGATCAGCGGCGCGCGCTTCTGCCCTGAATGGACGTCGCCCTCGGACATGATCTGCTTTGCCTGCCGCAACCCGATGATCACCGAGACGATGGTGACCAGCGCGATGCCGATGACGATCGGCGAGGCCACGTATTCCAGCCCCTGCGCCATGCCGAGGCGGAACTTGAAGCTGGCGATCTGATGCGCGTTGTTGGCGAAGTTCTCCACCTGGTCCGACAGCACGAAACCGATCAGGAAGGCGGGACGCGACCAGTCGAAGCGGCGCAGGAAGATGCCGAGCACGCCGATCGAGAACAGCGACACCAGATCGCCCAGCGACTGGCCCGACTGGAACGCGGCAAACGCGATCATCATGAACAGATAGGGCGCCAGCAGCGTGAACCGGATGGTCGTCAGCTTGGCGATGCCGCCCGACAACGCAATGCACAGGCCGGCACCCACGACATTGGCCAGAGCGAGCGACCAGACGATCGTATAGGTGACGTCCAGATTGTTCTGGATCAGTTGCGGTCCGGCATCGATGCCGAGCAGCGCCAGGCCGCCGATGAACACCGCCATGGAGCCCGATCCGGGAATACCGAAGATCAGTGTGGGAACGAGCCCGCCGCCTTCCTTGGCGTTGTTGGAGCTTTCCGGTCCGATCACACCGCGCACGTCGCCGGATCCGAACCGGGATTTGTCCTTGGCGGTCTGCACCGTGTGGCCATAGGCGATCCAGTCGACGACAGAACCACCGAGACCCGGGATCACGCCGACGATCACGCCGATGATGGAACAGCGGATCGACAGCCAGATGTTCTGCCACCAGTCGCGCACGCCCTGCGTCCAGCCGGCGCCCAGCTTCGCGTCCCTGGCGATCGATTGATCGTGCCGCAAGAGGCCGATGATTTCCGGCACCGCGAAAATGCCAAGGCCGACGACCACCAGCTTGATACCGTCGATCAGGTAGGGAACGTCATAGGTCGACATGCGCAGGGAACCGCCCGCGCCCGCCTCACCGATCGAGCCGACCAGCAGCCCGAGACACGCCGCGCCAAGCCCCTTCAGCGGCAACCGGCCCGCCATGACGGCGACCATGCTGAGGCCGAGAACCGTCACCATCAGCATTTCCGGCGTGCCGAAGGCGAGCACCAGGGGGCGCGCGATCAGAATGAAGAATGTCAGCACCGAGGCGCCAAGCAGGCCGCCGAACAGCGACGACGCGAAAGCAGCGGACAGGGCCCGGGCCGCCTCGCCCTTCCGCGCCATGGGAAAGCCGTCCAGCACAGTCGCCTGGCTGGCGGATGATCCCGGGATGCCCATCAGCACAGAGGCGAAGGTGTCGGACGTGGGCACGACCGCGATCAATCCCACCATCAGCGCCAGACCAGAAACCGGATCCATGCCGAACATGAAGGGCAGCACCAGGGAAAGGCCCGCGATCCCGCCCAAACCGGGAAACACCCCGACCGAAAGCCCCAGAACGACGCCAAGGACGAGATACATGATCTGCTGCGGCTGCAGGATGAGCGAAAACGCTTCGCCAAGCGCAGGCAGCGCTGTAGCAAGAATGTCCATGTTATTGCTTTCGAAGGAAGCAGTCCCCGCGCGTCATGACGCGCGGGGACGAAAGGATTACTTCAGCGTGACGCCGTAAGTGTCTTCCAGCCACTTGACCACGTAGGCCTTGGCTTCGGCGTTGACCACGGTGCCGAGCTTCAGCGTCCTGTCCGCCTTCTTACCGGTCACCTGCGGATACACACCCAGGGTCGCTTCGCTCATCTTCGGGAAGTCCGGACGGGCGATGATCGCGTCAAACGCGGCCGTGTAGGTTTCCATCGCCTCTTCGGTCGCGCCCTTGGGCAGGAACACCATCTTCTGCGCCGGGAAGCCGGCGGTAAAGAACGCCTTCCAGGCATCCCAGGCTTCGCCCTCGGTCTTGCACGCGGGCGTCGCTTCGCAGACTTCCTTGAAGGACGGAATGTCGGGGAAGGTCGGATCGCGGACGATGTTGCCGTCGTCGTCAAGCGCGCCCCAGCTCATCATCGGCACGGCCTGACCGGATTCCACCAGCGGCACAACGCCCTTGAGATAGGCGGCGGAGGTCTGGTAGTCGATGTTGGCTTCGCCGCGCTCGAACATCAGCCGGCCGTCGCCGCGGCCCTTGATGCCGAAGATCGGCTCAACCGACATGCCGAGCATCTGCCAGGCGAGAAGCGGCACGAGATCGAGACGCGTGGCGCCCTGGCTGCCCCAGATGAAGTTGATGCCGGCCAGACCCGATGCGTCGAGCCCATTCATCTTCTTGGCAATCTCAGGCGGCAGGAAGGCGACGCCGCCCGTGCCCGAGGCCAGCACGACGTTCCAATCGCCGTACTCATAACGCACGCGCGGATCACCGAGCAGATACGGGAACTGCGTGGAGCCGGAGGATCCGAAGATCACCGTGCCCTGCGTCTCCTCGAACGTCTGCTTCTGGAACCAGTTGGCGCCCTTGGTGGAACCGGCGCCCGGCATGTATTTCACGACAACCGTCGGGTTGCCCGGCAATGCTTCGCTGAGCAGCGGCGCGTAGAAGTTGGCCCACTTGGCGGATCCGCCGGACTCCGAGAACGGGATCACGAATTCGACGGTCTTGCCGGAAAGATCGAGGCCCTCGGCATACGTCGCGGATGCGGTGGTGAGTGACGCCGCGATGACGGCAGCGCCCATTGCAGCCCTGCGGGCCGCCTGTGTAACGGTCATGGTATTCCTCCCTATGTGCGGCCGGTTCTCCGGACTGGCCGCTCCTCAACCGAGCGAACTTTCTTCGCTTGATGCATGAACCCTAAGCTGCGAAGCTTGCGTGAAACTGACAACGGGTGATCTTTTGCGCATTCTCATCGTCGAAGACAATGACAGCGTCGCCAAAGGCATCGCCTACCGGCTCGAAGACCGTGGTCATGCAACCGACATTGTACATGACGGCCTTGCCGCCGACGAATTTTTGCGCGGCGACGGCAACGACATCATCATTCTCGACATCAACTTGCCGCGTCTCGACGGCTTGAGCATCTTGCGCAATCTGCGCGCCAGAGGCGACCAGCGGCCTGTGCTGTTGCTGACCGCAAACGCCGACGTCGGCGCGCGGGTCGACGGGCTCGACGCCGGTGCCGACGACTATCTTCCCAAACCCTTCGACATGGATGAACTGGAAGCCCGCATCCGCGCCCTGTCGCGCCGCCAGACCCAGCAGCTGCGCACCGTGCTGCGCGCCGGGCCCCTGGTGTTCGATGTCCAGACCCGGCAGGTCTTCGCCAACGACGAGGCGCTGGAGATACCGCGGCGCGAGCTGGCCGTGATGGAGCTTCTGATGGCGGCGCAGGACCGCGTGGTGTCCAAGACGCGGCTGCACGAACAGGTTTACGGCACAGGCTCGGACTTCGAGGACAGCGCGATCGAGGCGCACATCTCGCGGTTGCGCAAGCGCATCAAGCCCTACGGCATCGATATCCGCGCGCAACGCGGCCTGGGATACCGCCTTTCCGAGGCGCAACCTGCGTGATGTCCGGCTCCCTGCGGCTGCGGCTGTTCGCAATCATCCTCGCGCCGCTGCTCGTCATCTCGATCGGTATCGGCATCTGGCGCGTCAGCGAGGCGAAGGAAACCGCCCGCGGCCTCTACGACAAGAGCCTGCTGTTCACCGCGCTTGCCGTCTCGCGCGACGTGGCGCTCCTGGACGGCGACGCGATTTCCGCTGAGACCGAGAAGCTGTTGGGTGCGACCGCGGGCGGCCCCGTGCGCTACCATGTCTATGCGCCCGACGGCGTCTTCGTCACAGGCTATGCGACCCCTCCGATCCCCGTGAGCAGCGTCTCCGACCAGAACGAGGCCTTCGCCTATTTCGATGCTGTGGACAAGGGCCGCGACGTGCGCGTCCTGCGCCTCAAATACGTGACGCAGATCGCCGGGTTCTCGGGATCCTTCACCTTCACCGTTTGGCAGGACGCCGCCGTGCGCCGGGAGTTTGCCCGCGTCCTGGCCATCCGCGCCTTCGCGAGCATCGCGGCGCTGATCGGCACGGCCGCCTTTCTGGTGTGGTTCGGCGTGAACCTGGGCCTCAAGCCGCTCTTCGATCTGGAAGAAGCAGTGTCGCGCCGCAACCCCGAGGATCTCAGTCCGATCCAGCGCACCGTACCGGTGGAAACCCAGGGGCTCGTCCAGCGCCTCAACCGGTTGTTCGCCCAGGTCACCAACTCCATGGAGGCGCAGGCCGCCTTCATTTCCGACGCCTCCCATCAGTTGCGCAACCCGATCGCCGGCGTCCGCGCGCTGGGGAGTCGATCCTAACGGCCAAAACCCTCAAGGCTGCCAAGGAGCGCGCCGCTGATCTCGTCGTCGCCGCCGCCAGAACCGGCGAATTGGCCGAAAACCTGATGACCCTGGAGCGCGCCCGCGCCGCCTCGCA
Organism: Breoghania sp. L-A4; assembly: GCF_003432385.1. NCBI lineage: Bacteria > Pseudomonadati > Pseudomonadota > Alphaproteobacteria > Hyphomicrobiales > Stappiaceae > Breoghania > Breoghania sp. L-A4. Next base: position 2,795,024 of record NZ_CP031841.1, read on the forward strand.
CAGCGCGCCGGTCGACATGGTCAATCTCGACGACATGCTTTCGGAGGTGGTCTCCAGATCGACCTGCGGCAGGGCCCCGGTCACCTTCCATCGCACGGAGGTCCCGCAGCGGATCGCCGCCGACGAGACCATGCTGCGCGAGGCCGTGAAGAACCTGATCGACAACGCCTGCGTGCATGGCGGCGAACGGCTGACGCGGATCGACATCCACCTCACCGGCACCGCCCGGCAGGCGAGGATCACCGTTTCCGACGATGGCGACGGGGTCGATCCGGCCGACTTTCCGAAAATCCTGGCCCGCTTCGGTCAGGCCGATCCCGGCCAGGGCAGCGGCCTCGGCCTATCGATCACCGAGGCGATCGCGGAGCGGCACGGCGGCAAACTGATCCTCAACAAGGTCGCCCGGGGCTTCTCCGCGTCCCTGGTCCTACCCAAGCGGCGCGCCTGAGCGCCCCGCCACCGGGCGCACCAGCGCCGCGCGACTCTTCCGATTCCATTGAAACGATCCGCAAGCCCGCGCCGCTCACGATCCGCCGCGCGCAAGCAGAAACACGATCACGCAGACCAACACGGCCGACAGCGCCTGCCAGAAGACCAGCGGATTGCGCTCCGCGAGCGGCACGCGGGCGTTCCCGGCAAACGCCGGGTTGGGCGTGCGCAGGTCGAACTCGAATTCCGACAGCGCCTCGTAACGCTTGTAGGGATCGGGGTGCACCGCCTTGCGCAAGGCTCCATCGATCCACGGCGGCAAATCAGGACGGGACTCCAGCGCGGGAGCATAGCGCAGCTTGCGCTGCTGGGCGCGGGTGCGCGTGCGCGCCACCTGCGCGCCATAGGGCAGTTTTCCGGTCAGCATCTGATAGGCGATGACGCCAAGCGAGAAGATGTCGGAGCGCGGCGTGCCGGGCTCGCCGACAAAATACTCGGGCGCGGTGTATTGCACGGTGCCGAGAATATCCTCACGCGCCCCGCGCGGCTCCGCCTCGACCACACCGGCCACCTTGGTGGAGCCGAAATCGATGATCTTCACCGTGCCGTCGCGGTCGATCATGATGTTTTCGGGCCGCAGGTCCTGGTGCACCATCTCCATGCGATGGAAGGCCCGCAGGCCCTTGGCGATCTGCTCCACGATCCCGCGAACAATCTCAAGATCCGGGCGCGGGTGATCGGCCATCCATTGGCCCAGGGTCTGGCCGTCGACGTATTCGGTGACGAGATAGAATGAGCTGCGCGGCCGCTTCTGCGGATGGTTTTTCAGCACATGCGCGCTGCTGATGCGCCGCCCGATCCACTCCTCCAGCATGAACCGCTTGAGATAGGAGGCGTCCTCGCGCAGATCGATCGAGGGGATCTTGATGACGGCGTGCGACCCGTCGGCGCTGTCCTGCGCCAGATAGATGTGACTGCGGCTGCTGGCGTGCAGGGAGCGCACGATCCGGTAGCCGTCGAAATCCTGACGGGCTTCGAGAAGCGGCGGCGCGGGCAGCGACACCGCCTGCCCCATGATGTCCGCCGCATCGCCCGCCGGCAGACAATCCACGCGCACGATCTGCACGGTCAGATTGTCGTCGCTGCCACGATCGAGCGCGGCCTGCGCGATTGTCCTTGCCGCGGCATCCAGGTCTCCGGCATGCGCGGCGACGGCGCCCGTCACCACGGCCGCATCGACGTGCTCGCAAACCCCGTCGGTCGCCAGCATGAACACGTCGCCAACTCCAAGCGGCACCGCGCGGTAGTCGATCTCCACGTCCGGCGCGCTGCCCAGCGCCCGGCCCAGATAGGATTGCTGTGACGAGAGCACCACCGTGTGATCGGTGGTCAGTTGCTCCATGCCGCGGCCGGACAGCCGGTAGATGCGGCTGTCGCCCACATGAAACAGATGCGCCGTCGTTACCTTCAGCACCATCGCGCTGAACGTGCAGACATAGCCCTTGTCCATGTCGTAGGCGTGCTGGCTGTGCCTGGTCTGCGCGTACAGCCAGGAATTAGTCGCCGCGATGACGCTCTGCGCCGCGGTCCTCACCGTCCAGGAATCGGAGGTGCAATAATAGTCGGTGAGAAAGCTCTTGATGGCGGATTCCGCGGCGATGCCGCTCACGGCGCTGCTGGAAATGCCGTCGGCGACGGTGATCGCGATGCCCTTCAGCCCGAGCGCCGGCGGCTCAGGAATGAGCGCGCCGTGAAAGTCCTGGTTGATCTCCTTGCGGCCCCTGTCGGAGTATTGCCCGATCGAGACCGCCAAGCCGCTGTGCATGAACTGTCCTTGATCCGGAGCCCCGCCGACCCGGCGAGGCTCCCCTCGTCACGTTATTCCGCCGGCGCCAGCCGGCCGCCGACCGGACGCGTGGCCGCGGTCTTGTAGTGGGTGGAATAGAGCGTCAGGCCGACGAAGGCGATGCCGCCGACGAGATTGCCCACCACGGTCGGGATCTCGTTCCACAGAAGATAATCCATGATCGAGAAGTTGCCGCCCAGCAGCAGGCCCGAGGGGAACAGGAACATGTTCACGATGGAATGCTCGAAGCCCATGTAGAAGAACAGCATGATCGGCATCCACATGGCGATTACCTTGCCCGACACGGACGTCGACATCATCGCCGCGACAACGCCGGTCGACACCATCCAGTTGCACAGCACGCCGCGAATGAACAGCGTCAGCATGCCGGCCGCGCCGTGCGCCGCGTAGCCCACCGTCCGGCCCTCGCCGATGTGCCCGATGGCGACGCCGACCTTGTTGGGCTCGGTGTCGAAGCCGAAGGTGAAGATGATCGCCATCATCACGGCCACGGTGAAGGCGCCGCCGAAGTTGCCCGCGAAGACCAGGCTCCAGTTGCGCCACAACCCGGCCATGGTCACGCCCGGGCGCTTGTCGATCAGCGCCAGCGGAACCAGCGTCATGACACCGGTGAGCAGGTCGAAGCCGAGGAGATACAAAAGACAGAAGCCGACGGGAAACAGGATGGCGCCCGCCAGCGGCTGACCGGTCTGAACGTTGATGGTAATGGCGAAGGCGGCCGCCAGCGCCAGGATGGCGCCCGCCATGAAGGCGCGGATCAGGGTGTCGCGGGTCGACATGAAGACCTTTGCCTCGCCGGCATCGATCATTTTGGCGACGAATTCGGATGGTGCGAGATAAGCCATCGGCTGTTCCTTCAGTTAAGCGTCTACTGGGTGTTCCTCGCGGCCTGCCTGTCGACATGAGCCGCCGTTTGAGCGGATTTCCTCGCGACCGGATACGCGCCCTGCCCAAGTGAGCGCGCAAGAAAGCGCTGAGCGTTCCAGCCGCTTGTCGAGACAAAGCGGTTGGAATGCACAGCGCCGTTGCTGCCAGAATCTTGAAAATGGAAATCCACGCCGTTGTGGACCGGATCATCGTCCGCATCGCGCCTGCGAGACGCTGAACGATCCGAGCAGCCTCAGTCTTGGGGCTTTCCCCGCGATGCACAAGAACTAATCTTGTGCATCCGGCGCCCAACAAACAGGCAGACGCGGTCCCCAGGCGCGACGGCATGATCCGCCCTACAACGCGAGCGCACCGTGCGGGGTGAACGGTATCAGATCGCCGTCTTGAGGCTTTCGTCGAGGTAGATTTCACGCAGTTTCGCCGCCACCGGACCGGGCGTGCCGGTTCCCACTGGCGCGCCGTCGATCTCCACCACCGGCAGCACGAAGGCGGAGGCGGAAGTGATAAAGGCCTCGTCCGCGGCCTTCGCCTCCTCCAGCGTGAAGGCGCGTTCCTCGACCTTCATCTGCGCGCTGCGGGCAAACCGCAGCACGGCGGCGCGGGTGATGCCGTGCAGGATGTCGCTCGACAGATGACGGGTGATGATCACCCCGTCCTTGACGATATGCGCGTTGTTCGAGGTGCCTTCGGTGACCAGCCCGTCCTCGACCAGCCAGGCGTCGTCGCAGCCGGCTTTCTTGGCCATCATCTTGCCCATGGACGGATAGAGCAGCTGCACCGTCTTGATGTCGCGCCGGCCCCAGCGGATGTCGTCGATGGAAATCACCTTCAGCCCGCGCTTGGCGGCAGGGTTGTCGATCAGATAGGGCAGCGACTGGGTGAACATCACCAGGCTGGAGGGCGTCTTGGCCGGATCAGGGAAGGAGAAATCCCGGTCGCCCGGCGCGCCGCGGGTGACCTGCAGATAGATCAGCCCCTCATCGAGCCCGTTGCGGCTCACCAGCTCGCGGTGGATCTGCAAAAGGTTCTCGGCGTTGAGCGGCGGCGCCATCTCCAGCTCGCCCAGCGAGCGCGTCAGCCGCGCGGCGTGACCATGGAAATCGATCAGCTTGCCGCCGAGCACCGTGGTCACCTCGTAGACCCCGTCGGCCATCAGGAAACCCCGGTCGAAGATCGAGACCATGGCTTGGTCCTCGGGCACATACTGGCCGTTCACATAAACAATTCGGCTCATCGGGAGCGGTTCTCCGGGTTGGAGCAAGGATGCGCGATCAAGCGTCGCGGTTTAAGGGAGTATCGGCCGCCGCTCAACCCCACAGGGCGGCAACCGGCGGCGACACGCCCTCGGCGCCATAGGCCAGCGGAATCTCGCGATCCTCGGCCAGAAGCAGCGGCCCGTCCAGATCGACGACCTCCGCGCCTTGGGCCAGAAGCACCGCCGGTGCCATGGCCAGCGAGGACCCGACCATGCAGCCGATCATCACGCCGTAGCCTTCCTCGCGCGCCTGTTCGCGCAGGGCCAGCGCTTCGGTCAGCCCGCCGGTCTTGTCGAGCTTGATGTTGACCATGTCGTATTTGCCCTTGAGACCGGGCAGCGAGCCGCGATCATGGCAGGACTCATCGGCGCAGACCGGCACCGGCCGGGCGATCTCGCGCAACGCGTCGTCCTTGCCTGCCGGCAGCGGCTGCTCCACCAGATCGACGCCCAGCCGCTGCAGATGCGGCACCAGGTCCTGATAGACCTCCGCCGACCAGCCCTCGTTGGCGTCGATGACGATGCGCGAGTCCGGCGCGCCCTCGCGCACGGCCTCCAGCCGGGGCATGTCCTCGGGCGTGCCGAGCTTGATCTTCAGAAGCGGCCGGAAGGCGTGCTTGCGGGCGGCGGCGCGCATGTTGTCCGGCGTGTCCAGTGACAGGGTGAAGGCGGTGATCACCGGGCGTGGCGCTGCGAGCCCCGCCAGCTCCCAGACGCGCTTGCCGGCACGTTTCGCCTCCAGATCCCACAGCGCGCAATCCACCGCGTTGCGCGCGGCCCCCGCCGGCAGCATCTCCAGAAGCGCCTGCCGGTCGAACGGCTGCGTCAGCCCCTCGATCTCGGCGGTGACGCTGTCCAGCGTCTCATTGTAGCGCGCGTAGGGCACGCACTCGCCCCAGCCTGAGGCTCCACCGTCCTCGACACGCACCGTCAGCACCTCGGCCTGGGTGCGCGAGCCGCGCGAAATCGTGAACACTTCGGCCAGGCGAAAGACGTCCCGGGAAACGGTGATCTTCATGGACTCTCCAATCCGCCCGCGCGGTGCGGGGGCGGCACAAACGTGTGCCTCACGGTGTCAGATCGCGGCCAGCGCGTCCACCAGACGGGCCGCGCCCTCGCGGAACGGATCCACCGTCGGCAGTCCCAGACGCGCCTCGATCTCGTCGAGACAGGCACGCGCCGCCGCGTCATCGAGATGCTGCGTGTTGACCGAGACGCCGACCACCTGGCAGGCGGGATTGGCGACACGGGCCAGCGCCAGGCCTGTGTCGCGCACCTGCTCCAGGCTCGGCAACTGGTAGTCGGGCAGCCCGCGCATGTGTGCGCGCGTCGGCTCATGGCACAGGATCAGCGCGTCCGGCTGTCCGCCGTGCACCAGCGCCAGGGTCACCCCGGAATAGGAGACGTGGAACAGGCTCCCCTGCCCCTCGATCAGATCCCAGTGATCCGCGTCGTTGTCCGGCGTCAGCCACTCGATGGACCCGGCCATGAAATCGGCAATCACCGCGTCGAGCGGCACACCGTCGCCGGTAATCAGAATACCGGTCTGGCCGGTGGCGCGGAAGGTCGCCTTCATGTCGCGGGCGCGCATCTCCGCGTCCATGGCCAGCGCGGTGTACATCTTGCCCACGGAACAGTCCGTGCCGATGGCCAGGCACCGCTTGCCGCTGCGCTTGACGCCGTTGGCGATCGGATATTTGACCGACGGGATGCGCACGTCGTGCAGCGTGCGTCCCAGCTCCTTGGCCTTGGCGACCAGGTCCGCTTCGTGTGCCAGCAGGCTGTGCAGGCCCGAGGCAATATCGAAGCCCTGCTCGAGAGCCGCGTGCAGCACGCTCTTCCAGCTCTCGGAGATCACGCCGCCGCGGTTGGCGACGCCGATCACCAGCGTCCGCGCGCCGGCCTCATAGGCCTGCGCCAGATCCATGTCCGGCAGCTTCATGTCGGCCTTGCAGCCATCCATGCGGAACTGCCCAAGCGCATATTCGGGACGCCAGTCCTTGATGCCCTGCGCCACCTTCGCGGCCAGTTGGTCCGGCGCATCGCCCAGAAACAGCAAATAGGGGGTCTCGATCATCGCGCAATACTCGTCTTGCTGGACAGTCTCTGCCCGGCTGGGCCGGACGTTTGCACCGCGACGCGGTCCGAGGGGAGGAATCGGACGCGTCGGTCGCCGTGTGCGGGATGAAGCGGACGATAACCGAAAACATCCCGGCCATCGCGCGCGATTTTTATGCAGCCCTGCGGGCGCGGCGAGATGACGCCCCCGCATTGGGCTCTAGGTGTGAGCTTTCAACAGGTTGTCCATTCGGACCTGACCGAGGAGACTGGAGTTACCACGCTTCAGCACGCATCGGAGGGTCCGAATGAACATCCACAAGAATGCCCGCCTGACACCGTTGCGTCGAGGGGAGATGGCCCAAGCGGTCATTGAAGGTCGTCTTTCCCGGGCCCAGGCGGCGCGGGTCTATGGCGTGTCGGCCAAGATCGTTGCCCGGTGGGCCGAACGCTACAGGGCGGAAGGCCCGGCCGGCATGGTCGACCGCTCCTCTCGGCCAGGCCGGATGCCCAGCGCAACCGATCCGCTCCTCTGTGAACGCATCATCGCCCTGCGCCGTCAGCGCTGGACAGGTAAGCACATCGCTCGGGAGGTCGGCGTGTCACCGGCCACCGTCAGCCGGGCGCTGCGGCGGGCAGGCCTCTCCCGGCTCAAGGACCTCGATCCGGCCGAACCGGTGCGCCGCTATGAACGCCAGCATCCGGGCGAGTTGATCCACATCGACATCAAGAAACTCGGTCGGTTCGACCGCGTCGGCCACCGCATCACCGGCGATCGCACCGGCCAGTCCAACAGCCGCGGTGTCGGCTGGGAGTTTGTCCATGTCTGCATCGACGATGCCTCGCGCATCGCCTTCAGCCAGATCTTGCCCGACGAGAAGAAACACAGTGCGGTCGCTTTCCTGCGCGCCGCGCTCGCCTATTACGAGAGCCTGGGCGTCACCGTCACCCGCGTCATGACCGACAATGGCGCCTGCTACAAATCGAAAGCCTTCGCAAAAGCCTGCCGCGATCTCGGCCTCAAGCACATCCGCACCCGACCCTACACGCCCAAGACAAACGGCAAGGCCGAACGCTTCATACAGACCGCGTTGCGGGAATGGGCCTATGCCATCGCCTACCCAACGTCACGCCATCGCGCAGCCGAACTGCCGATCTGGCTACACCGCTACAATTGGCACCGGCCACATGGCAGCCTAAAATCCAAAACACCGATCAGTCGACTCGATCTAACCGAGGACAACCTCTTGAGGCTCCACATCTAGAGCGTTTCCTTGTTAAATGGAATCAATTCTGTTGGTCCAAACCGGTTCGATCCGCGAGGAAACGGGCGAACGGCGTAGCCCATGCTACGGCGGAGGCCGTTGACGCGGCGGACGGCCGGTTTCGACCAACCCTTTGGGCGGGATGAATTTTCCCGATTATCGGCGAGGCCCGTCTCGGCCATATTTGCGATATGCCCTTCGCCAATCCTCTTGATCCTCGACAAAATTCATCTCCGCAGAATGGTTCCATTTAACAAGGAAACGCTCTAGGTCACATACTCATTAACGGGATTCCCTTGGCGCGAGGGTTCTGATTCACTGACCGCGATCAATGGAGGTCAGGATGGCTCGCTTCGATCTGACGGATTTCGAGTGGTCTGTGATACAGCCGCTTCTGCCGACAAAGGTGCGTGGGGTCCCGCGCGCCGATGACCGCAAGGTGCTGAATGGCATCTTCTGGCGGCTGCGCACGGGAGCGCCTTGGGCCGACATTCCGGCGCGCTATGGCCCGTACACGACCTGCGTCAACCGCTTCAACCGCTGGCGCAAGGCCGGGCATTGGGCACGCATTCTTGAAGCGGTATCAGATGCTTACGACGGCGAGGTGCAGATGATCGACTCGTCATCGATCCGCGTTCACCAGCATGCCGCCAACGGCCAAAAAAAGAGGAGCGATCCCGTTGCATGGGTCGCTCGCGCGGCGGCCTGACCACCAAGATCCATGCGCTCGTCGACGCCGAGGGCCGGCCGATCCGCCTCAAGCTGACCGAAGGCCAGGCCCACGACGGACGCTCGGCCGCCGACATGTTCGAAACGCTCAAGGCCGGTCACATCCTGCTCGCCGACCGCGCCTATGACAGCGATGCCTTGCGCGCCGAAATGGCCGCGCGGGGCGCATGGGCCAACATCCGCGCCATGCCGAACCGCGTCAAAAGCTTCCCCTTCAGCGCCTGGGTTTATCGGCAACGCAACGCCGTCGAGCGTTTCTTTAGCAAACTCAAACACTTCAGGGCCATTGCCACACGATACGACAAGCGCGACGACAATTTTCTCGCGTCAGTCCAACTCGCTTCAATCCGCATATGGTTGCGAACTTATGAGTCGGTCACCTAGCCCAGCCGCATCGCCTTCGCCAGCCCGTCCGCGGCGGCATTGAGCAGGCCCAGGTCGACGCCTGCGGCCACGAACTGATAGCCCCAGTCGCGGTAGCGCTGCGCATCGGGCACGGTGGTGGCGAGAATTCCGGCAGGTTTTCCCAGGCCCTTCAGCTGCTCCACCGCATAGCGCAAGGCGCTCTGCACGTCCTCATGCCCCGGATTGCCCAGGTGTCCCATCGAGGCCGCGAGATCGGCCGGCCCGATGAACACCCCGTCGACGCCGTCGACCGCGGCGATCTCCGGCAGCGCCTTCATCGCCTCGCCGGTCTCGATCTGCACCAGCACGCAGACTTGCGCGTCCGCGACGGAGAAATACTCCCTGGCGCGCCCATAGCGGCTGGCGCGGGTGTTGCCCGCGACCCCGCGGATGCCGGTGGGCGGATAGCGCGTCGCGGCCACGGCCGCCCGCGCCTCGTCGACGCTCTGCACATAGGGAATCAGGAGCGTCTGCGCGCCGATATCGAGCGCGCGCTTGATCAGAACCTTGTCGTTCCACGCGGGACGCACGACCGCGCTGGCCGACCCCGATGCGGCGGCCTGCAGCAGCGGATACACGTCCGCCAGATCGACCGGCGAATGCTCCGTGTCGAACAGCATCCAGTCGAAGCCGGCGTCAGAGAGGCTTTCCGCCGAGATCGGGCTGCACAGGATGCTCCACAGCCCGATCAGCGTCTCGCCGGCCAGAAGCTGTTTCTTGAAGGCATTTTCCAAAGGCAGCATGATCACCTCACACGAACTGCACGGCGACGCTGCCGAGCGGGCCGAAATCGGCATGCAGCGTGTCGCCCTTCTCGACCCAGACGGGCCGGGTGAAGGATCCCGAGAGCATCATGTGCCCCGGTTCCAGCGTGATGTCGAAGGGCGCGAGCTTGTTGGCGAGCCACGCGATCGCCATCGCCGGATGCCCGAGCACCCCGGCCGCCAGCCCCGTCTCCTCGATTTCCGAGTTGCGGTAGAGCACCGCGCCGACCCAGCGCAGATCCACGTCGTCGGGCCGCACCGGCCGTCCCCCCAGCACGATGCCTGCGCCCGCGCCGTTGTCGGCGATGGTGTCGAAGATCTTGCGCGGGTTCTGCACGCGCGCGTCGATGATCTCGATGGACGGCACCACGTATTCCGTCGCCCGCATGACGTCGATGAGCCCGACGTTGGGCCCCTTCAGCGGTTCCTTGAGGATGAAGGTCAGCTCCGGCTCGACGCGCGGCACGCAGAAATCGGCGTGCTTGACGATGGCGCCGTCGTTCAGAAGCTGGTCTGAAAACAGATAGCCGTAGTCCGGCTCGTCGATCCCGGTCGAGGCCTGCATCGCCTTGGACGTCAGGCCGATCTTGTGGCCGATGATCGTCGCGCCCTGCGCCACCCGCGCCTCGGCCAGCGCCGAGGAAATGGCATAGGAATCCGCGATCTCGATATCGGGATAGGTTTGGGACAGTTGCACGCAAGGGACCTTGGTGCGATGCGCTTCCTCCAGGCTGGCGATCGCCTGCCTGCGTTGTTCTTCGTTCAGCATGGATGACCTCAGGGCTGTGCGCGGACGCGTCAGCCTAACGGTCCGCGCCGCTGCCGCAAGCCCCCGCCGCCCCTGTGGACAATCGCAATGGCGAAGCAGCGGATAACGGCGCGGCCCCGCCCCTGAAGTCATTTCCGAAGAAACGAAACGAAGGCGCCGCTGCCCAACGGAAAAGGTGGGGCGGCGGCTTTCTGGTGCGTCAGTAGCCGAGCAGCCTCGGCAAGGCCAGCACGGTCTCCGGCACGAAGGTGATGATCAAGAGCACAAGCACCTCGACGAAGAAGAACGGGATGATGGCGCGGGTAAGCTTCACCATGCCCACGTTGGCGATGCCTTCGGCCACGAACAGGCACAGCCCCAGCGGCGGCGTGATCAGCCCGATCATCAGGTTGAAGATCACCACGATGCCGAAGTGGGTCGGATCGACGCCCAGACTGACGGCGATCGGATGCAGGATCGGCACCAGCACCAGCATCGCCGCGATGCCTTCCAGGAACAGCCCGACGAACAGAAAAAGCAGGATGATGGCGATCAGGAAGGTGAACTGACTGTCGACGTTGCTCAGCACCCACGTCGTCAGGTCGTTGGGCACCCGGTTGTAGGTCAGGAGCCAGTTGGCGGCGGCCACCGCCGAGATGATCACCATGATCACCGAGCTGTCGCGCATGGCGTTGGCGAACACACGCGGCAAGGCGGACAGCTTGATCTCCCGGTACAGCACCACGCCCACGACGAGCGCGAAGGCCACGGCGAAGGCGGCTGCCTCCGTCGGCGTGACCACGCCCAGCAGGATCGAGCCGACGACGAAGATCGGCATCATCAGCGGGATGATGCCGCCCAGCAGCGCCGCGCGCGCCGGCTTGCCCTGCGACAATACCTCGGCTTCCGTGCCCCGGTCGATCTTGACGGTCGCCATCACGTAGAACGACAGGAAGATTGCCAGCAGGATGCCCGGCACCACGCCGGCCATGAACAGCGCCGGCACGGAGACGCCGGTCACCGTCAGCGCGTAGATGATCACCGGGATCGACGGCGGGATGATCGGCCCGATCACCGAGGAGGCGGCGGTGAGCGCCGCCGCATAGGCGCGCGAATAGCCGTGCTTCTCCATCTCCGGAATGAACACGCGGCCCAGCGCCGAGGTGTCGGCGACGGCGGATCCGGAAAGGCCTGCGAAGATCACCGAGGCCCAGATGTTGACGAGCGCCAGCCCGCCCTTCAGCCGGCCCACAAGAACGTTGGCGAAGGCGATGATGCGGCTTGTGATCCCGCTTTCGTTCATCAGCTCGCCGGCGAGAATGAACAGCGGAATCGCCAAAAGCGGATAGGAATTGACTCCCTTGAACATCTCGGTGGCGACGATGCGCAGATGATAGGGAAAATCGCCCGTGGCCATGAAATAGCCCAACGTGGCGACGATGGCGAAGGCGATCGGCATGCCGATCAGCAGGGCGATGATGAGAACCGCGAAGGCCATCAGACGTCTCCTGCGGCGCGCGTCGGGGGCGCGCTGACGCGGTCGGCGAATTTCGACAGCGCCGCGAGCATCAGCAGCACGCCGCCGACGATCATCGAGGCCTGCCAAAACGCCATGTGGCCAAAAACCTCGATCCAGGGCTGGCCGGTGGTCTCCGCCAGCGTGCGCACCCGGCCGATCAGGCCCGGGGCTTCAAGCCCGCCGCGTTTCGTCACGAACAGATATCCCGACCAGGCCAGCAACGCACTGGAGGCCGCGACCAGCAGATCGACAACGGCGAAAATCCGGTGCCGGATGGCGGCGGGGACAAAATCCACGAGGATCGTGAAACGGATGTGCCGGTCCTGAAGATAGGCATAGGCCGCGCCCATCATCATGCCGTAGATGCCGAGATAGATCGGCATTTCCTCGCCCCACTCAAACGATTTCCCGATCGTGTAGCGGCGCACGGAATTGACGAAGATGATCCCGAACAGGGCGGCCATCGACAGCCCTGCCCCGAAGGCGCAGATCCGGCTGAGAACCGCGTTCGGACCTCTCAAAGATACCATCGATTCCTCCCCGCCGGGCACACCACGGACATCGGGAGCGCGACCGAACCCGCAACCCACTGCCGAACTGCCCTGGACCGAAATTTTGCACGAAAAAGGCGGGGCGGACCACGCCGCCCCGCCTGAAAAGCGATCCTAGTTGCTTGCGGCGGCGACGGCGGCCTCAAGCTTCTCGATCCACACGGAATCGTCGCCCAGTTCGCCGCCGAGCCACGTCTTGACCGCCGGCTGCGCCAGTTCGCGGAACTTGGCCAGATCCTCCGCCGTCGGCGAATAGACCTGCATGCCTTCGGCGCTCACCTTGGAAACGCCCTCGGCCGTGTTGAACTGCTGGATGGACCGGCCCATGACGCCGGCGATGCGGCCCGCGCGCGCCACAACCGCCTGATCCGCCGGGCTCAGCGACTGAAAGAACTCGTCGTTGATCAGCAGGAAGTCAGCCGCGTACACGTGACCGTCAAGGATCATGTATTTCTGCAGCTTGTGCAGGTTGTTGTTGTAGATCACGCCGACCGGGTTCTCCTGGCCGTCCACCACATTGGTTGACAGGGCGTTGGGCAGTTCCGACCAGGCGATCGGGGTGGGCTCGGCGCCAAGACCCTTGACCATCTCCACATACAGCGGGATCGGCTGCACGCGGAATTTCAGGCCCGCCATATCGGCCGGCGTCCTGATCTCGCGCTTGGAGTTGGTAAAGTTGCGAAAGCCCGTCTCGCCGTAGCCCAGCGTGCGCAGGCCGGTTTCCTCAAGGCAATGCGCAGCCAGCTCCTGGCCGAATTCCCCGTCGAGCACGTCCCACGCGATGGTGGCCGAGCCGAAGGTGTAGGGAATGTCCAGAACCTGCGCGGCCTTGCAGACCTTCGACATGGCGCCGGAGACCATCACCACCTGGGTGATGCCTTCCTGCGCCTGCTGGATGATCTCGCCCTCGTTGCCCAGCGCGCCGGCGGGGAACAGCTCGACCTTAAGCCCGGATTCGCCCTCAACGATGTTCTTGAAGATCTCGGCGGCCGAGCCCTTCTTCGAGGTCTGCCACTCCGCGCCGTCCACATGGGCGAAGCGGATGGTCTGGGCCGTCGCCGCGCTGACGGCAAGCCCGAGCGCCATGGCGGCGGCGCCGCCCATCATGGCCAAATTCCTGATTGATACGCGCATAATATCCTCCCTGAGTGTACGTCGATTGCAGCCGGCCCAGTCGCCGACAGCGCCTTGGTTTGACGGCGCCCGCCATGCTGGCGGAAGGCCGTGTGTTGCCCGCGCGCCTCCCAGCGCTTGCGGACAAATCTCGGTCGCGTCCCGGACGGCTACTGAGCAAAAGCGTCGAACGACGCCTTCATCCGGTCCGCATCGGGCGTAAGGCCCGTGAACAGTTCAAACGCCCGCACCGCCTGGAACACCGCCATGCCGGAGCCCGGCAGGGTGCGGCAGCCGGCCGCCGCCGCCGCCCGCAGGAGTTCCGTTTCGATCGGGAAATAGATGATGTCCGCCACCCACAGCCGCGCGCTCAGCAGATCCAGCGGCAGCGGCGAGCCCGGCAGCTTCGCCATGCCGACGGGCGTCGCATTGACAACGCCGTCGACCTCGCCGGCCGCCCGCGCCAGATCGACGGCGACCCCCACCTCGACCGGGGGCCCGACGCATTGGACGTCAGCTCCGACAAGCGTGCGGCTAGTCGCGCCGCGCTGGCGCCATCGGTGTCGAAGATCGACAGGCGCTGGACGCCGCAATCGATGAGCGCGTTGGCGACCGCGCCGCCCGCGCCGCCCGCGCCCAGCAAAAGCACGGAGTCGCGTCGGGCGCCGTCCATGCCGCGGCGAAAGCTTTCGGCGAAGCCCCAGCAGTCCGTGTTGTGACCGGAACGCTTGCCATCCTTGAAGACGATGGTGTTGATGGCGCCCACGCGGCGGGCCGAATCGGACAGGCTGTCGACCAGATCGAGCGCCTCGCGCTTGTAGGGATAGGTCACATTGATGCCGGAAAAGCCCGCAAGTTCGGCCGCGCGCAGCACCTCGGCGAGGCCCGGTCGGTTGCCGTCGGCGTCGCGCGCCATAGCGTCCGTATCCAGCAGCCGGTAGACGCCGCGCAGTCCGAAATGCGCCGCTTCCGCCTCGTGCATCCACGGCGTGCGCGACAACCCGATTCCCCGGCCCACGAGCCCGAAGAGCACAGCGTCGCCCATCTTGCCGCGAGCGGCAATCTCGGCGTCCGCGGCAATCGTCTCCAGACCCTTGGCAATCGCGTTCACAGAGTTCTCCCGTTTCATGGCAACGCTCCCGTCGCCGCCAGCGTCCGCCCGTTCCTGCCGGGGCCGCACGCGCCACCGGCCATCGCGACCGGTGCTATTTTTGTACGAACTGGTTAGTTTATGCAAGAATTTTTATACTTCGCCGTGAACCTACGTGCTACGACACGAAGCCGGATGATGTGAGGAGGAGCGCAGATGGCTGTTTCGAAAGCCAAATCGACATCCAGGGCCGCGGAACCGAAGCCGCGCAAATACGATCCCGAGGCGACCCGCGCCAACATCATCGCCGTGGCGATGGACGCCTTCTCCCAGCACGGGCTGTCCGGCGCCCGGATCGACGAGATCGCCGCGCGCACGAAGACGTCCAAGCGGATGATCTACTATTACTTCGGTGACAAGGAAGGCCTGTACCGGGTCGTTCTTGAAACCGCCTATGCCCGCGTGCGCGCGGGCGAGGAAGCGCTGCGGCTCGATCACCTCACGCCGGTGGAGGCCATGCGCGCGCTGACGGAATTCACCTTCACCCACCACAACAACGCACCGGAATTCGTGCGTCTCGTGATGATCGAGAACATCCACAACGGCGAGCACCTGCAGGCATCCGATATCATCGCCCAGGTCAACGCCGGCATTATCCGCCATGTGGATCGCATCTATCGCTCCGGCCTGGAGGCGGGCGTGTTCCGCCCCGGCCTCGAGCCGATCGAGATCCACTGGCTGATCAGCGGCCTCGCCTTCTTCAGCGTGTCGAACCGGGCGACGTTCTCGAAGATCTTTGATTGGCAGCGCGTCCGACCCGAGGGGCTCGACGCCTTGACGCGTCAGGCCGTCGATGTGGTCCTGCGCTTCGTGCTCAAGCCGTCGATGTTCCCGGGCAACTGCGACTGATCGCGAGCGCCCGCGACCGGCCGCCTGCCCTGCCGATTTGCACTGCCCCGCGGGACCGTCGCATGATGGACGGATCGCGAAGCCCCTCATCGTCCGGCGTCCCGCACCGGACGCAACCCACGCCGCCGCGCGGCGTCACCCGCCAAGGCCGAAACGGCCAGAAACTCCACAGGGAAGGAAGCCGATGACCCGGACCATCTATGTTCTGAACGGACCGAACCTCAATCTGCTCGGCCAGCGCGAGCCGGAAATCTACGGCCACGAGACACTGGCCGACGTCGAAGCGTCCTGCCGCCGCCTCGGCGCGGAATTCGAACTCGACATCCGCTTTCACCAGAGCAACGCCGAACACGAGATCATCGACTGGATCCACGAGGCGCGCACCGCCGCCTCCGGCATCGTGATCAATCCCGGCGCCTTCACCCATACCTCCGTCGCCATTCTCGACGCGCTGAACGCCTGCGACTTTCCGGTCTTCGAGGTGCACATCACCAACGTGCACAAACGTGAGGCCTTCCGCCATCATTCCTATGTGTCGCACCGCGCCGACGGGGTGATCGCCGGGTTTGGCACCGAAGGCTATACGATGGCCCTTCGCCGGCTCACGACCCTGATCGACGCGCCCCAGTAGCGGAGAACAGTCGCGATGATCATCAACCGTCAGGAAGACGTGACCATGGCCGTGCTGGAGGTGATGGAGCGCACCACGGATCCGCGCCTGCGCGAGATCATGGTGTCGCTGGTCACCCACCTGCACGCCTTCGTCCGCGACGTGCGGCTGACGGAGGCCGAATTCCGCGCCGCCACCGAGGTTCTCAACGACATCGGCGCGCTCAAGACCGACAGCCATAACGAGATGGTGCTGATGGCGGGCTCGCTCGGCGTCTCCTCGCTGGTGTGCCTTCTCAACAACGGCGATGGCGGCACCACGGAGACTTCGCAGTCGCTCCTCGGCCCCTTCTGGCGGATGCATGCGCCCCGCGTGGAAAACGGCGGAAGCATCGTGCGCTCCGAAACCCCCGGCCCCGCGATGTTCGTGGATTTCAAGGTCGTCGATCGCAACGGAGATCCAGTCTCAGGCGCCGACATCGACATCTGGCACTCTTCGCCCGTGGGGCTTTACGAGAACCAGGACGACGAGCAGGCCGAGATGAACCTGCGCGGCAAATTCACCACCGGCGCCGACGGCCGCATCTGGTTCCGATCGGTCAAACCGGCGGGCTACCCGATCCCGACGAACGGCGTGGTGGGTCAGTTGCTCGACGCGCAGCAGCGTCATCCCTACCGCCCGGCGCACATCCACGCCCTTGCCTTCAAGGACGGCTTCAAGACGCTGATATCGCAGATCTATGCCGACGACGATCCCAGGCTCGAAAGCGACGTGCAGTTCGGCGTCACCAGCGCGCTGATCGGCAATTTCCAGCGTCACGACGAGGCGCGCCCTAACGATCCCGACGCCGGAGCGCCCTGGTACACGCTCGACTACACGCTTACCATGGAGCCCGGCGACGCCACCCTGCCCCGCCCGCCGATCAAGTAGCGGTTGGGCGGGCCGAGCGCACGCCTCCTGCCGAGGTCACACCTGTTTTGGGTTTCGCGGCCCCCAAAATTGTTATCCCGGGCGCGGTGCGGCACGCAGTGCTGCTCCGCAGACCCGGACCCAAGAGGGAATCGCCGAAGGCGCATTGCACGCGTTAGCGCTCCACGCTCTCCACGCACAAGAGCTTTTGACGGCGCAAGCGCCGGCTGAAATCTGGATCCCGGATCCGGCCATGCGGCTTCGCCGCAGACCGTCCGGGATGACGTTGCGAGATGAAGCCCGACAGCGACTGGCGTGGTTCCACAGGCCGCGAATGCAATTCCCCGCCGGCGTGCTTCAACCCTCAAGGTCATTCCGGACCGCGTGCACCGAAGGTGCATCGCGAGATCCGGAACCCAGGAGGGACTCGCCGAAGGCGCCTTGCGCGCACCAGTGCGCCGCGCCCTCTCGCAAACAGCGGCCACTCGCAACCGCCCGCGCGCGTGCCAATCCCTGCCCCACGAACGCCGCCTCAGTGGCGCGGCATGCCCTGGGGCCGCATCTGGCGTTTCTGCGCGGCGATGCGGGATTGGGCGTTGGCCGCGCCGTAGCCGCGATAGCCGCCGCGCCGCTCGGTGAGCTCGAAGAAGAAGCCCTCGCCGTAGTTGCCGCTGTAGAGCTGGAAATACTCGCCCTCGCCGTCACGATCATACAGGATGTTGCGCGCGCGCAGGCGCTCCAGAAAGCCGGTCTCCAGCCCGAAGCGGGCGTCCAGGTCGTCGTAGTAGTTGAGCGAGATCTCCAGCGGCTGGAAGCCGCGCGCGGCAAGCGCATCGGCGGTGGCGAAGATGTCGGAGCAGCCAAAGGCCAGGTGCTGCACCGCGGAGCCGAAACTCTCGGCGATGAAATGGCCCGCCAGCGTGCGCCGGTTCTCCGCTCCGTTCAGCGTGATCCGCAGGGACCCGTCGGCATTCTCTATCGCCTGGCTGCGCACCAGCCCCGCCGGATCCACCACGTCGACCATCGGCGTCTTGATGGTGGAAAACAGCGAGGTGTAGAACAGCAGCCAGGTCAGCATCTCCTCGTAATTCATCGTCTGGGCCACGTGATCGATGCCCAAAAGCCCCGCGTCCTGCGTCTCTGCCGCGCCTTCGACCGGGTCGAACTCGATCTGCCAGACATTGGCCAGATCGCCGCGCCCGTCGAGGAAATGCACCACGCCGCCGCCGACGCCGCGGATCGCCGGGATCTTCAGCTCACCCGGTCCCACCGGCTGCTCGAAGGGTTCCGCGCCCAGCGCCCGCGCCCGCTCCACCGTGGCGGCCGCGTCATCCACCTTCAGACCGATGGCGCAGACCGTCGTGCCATGCACCAGATAGGACGAATGCGCGAAGCCCTCGCGCTCGGTGTTGATGACGATGTTGATGCCGCCCTGACGCCAAAGATCCACGTCCTTGGAGATGTGCCGCCCGCGGTGCGAAAAGCCCATGGCGCCGAGCAAGGCGGCAAGCTCGGCGGCCTCGCTCTCGTCGGCGGCGAATTCGATGAACTCGACGCCGGAGACCGCGATCCGGTCCGGCATGTCGGGCACGTCAATGGCGATGTCCGGCTCGGCGCGCATGACCTGATCCATCAGATAGACCAGCGAGCGGTGCCCGTCGATCGAGATCGATTTGGGCGAGCCGCCACGGAACTGGTCATTGAAGATCTCCAGCGACAGCGCGTCGGTATAGCCGGTGGCCGCGACGGCGCGCATGAAGCCGAGCACGTCGAGATCGCCTTCACCGGGCATGTTGCGGTAGTGGCGTGACCAGTAGAGCAGATCCATGTCGATCTGCGGCGCGTCGGCGAGCTGCACGAAGAAGATCCGGTCTCCGGGGATCGAGCGTATGGACTCCACGTCGATCCTGCGCGCCAGCGTGTGGAAGGAATCGAGAATCAGCCCGACGTTAGCGTGATCGGCCCGGCGCACGATCTCCCAGGCGTCGCGGTGGTCGCTGATGTGCTTGCCCCAGGCCAGCGCCTCGTAGCCGACTCGGATGCCGCGCTTGGCCGCCCGCTCGCCCAGCTCATGGAAATCGGCCGCCGCCCGGTCGATGCCGCCGAGCGACAGCGGCGACACGTTGGAGCACACGAGCACCAGGTCCGCACCCAGCTCGCCCATCAGATCGAACTTGCGTTCCGCCCGGTCGAAGGTGCGCGTGCGCTGCGGCTCCGGCATGCCCTCGAAATCGCGGAACGGCTGGAACAGCATCACCTCAAGCCCGTGATCGCGCACCATCGCGCCGACCTCGCGCGGCGAGCCGTCGAAGGCGAGAAAGTCATTCTCGAAGATCTCGATGCCGTCGAAGCCCGCAGCCGCGATCGCCGCCAGTTTCTCTTTCAGATCACCGCTGATCGACACGGTCGCAATGGAGGTCTTCATGGTATCCGCAATGCCCTCGATTGTGTCTCACCCGGCCGGTGGCCGGGCGCCGCAGCGTGCGCCGGGGAAAATCGGCGCGCGATCGCACGCGAGACCTCTGTCCCATACACCAAAATGTACCATTTGGTTACCCCATGCACGCGCGCCTCACAAGGGCAGCAGCAGCGCCAGATGCCCGACCGCCAGCGGCACCGGCAGTGACAGCATCATGCGGGCGCGGACGTAGGCCCCGCCCATCACCGACACTTCCCACACGAAGGTACGGTTGACCGAGAACAGCAGCCACGCGGTGACAAACGCCATCACCTGCGGTACGCCCGCGCCCGCTTCAAGCGCCGCGCCCCCCACCGCATAGGCCACCACCGGCCCGCCGGGCACGATGCCGCCGGCAAGCGTGGCGATCAGGATCCCGAGACTGCCGCTGCCGGAACCGAGAAACGCGCGAACGGTATCCGCCGGCAACAGTTCGGCCACGAATCCCGCGCCGAGAATACCGACGAACAGCCTTGGCGCGATGAACGTCGCCTCGCGCAGCGCCAGGCGCACACCATGCGCGAAGGTGCCATCCCCGCGCCGCGCGGCAATGACGCCGAGCGTGAGCATCGAGCCCCACAGGAAGCCGGTGAAGATCAGAAGGGTCATCGGTCCTCCGCCGTGCGCACGGACGGCCAGCCGAGCTTGCGCGCAGCAAGCCCCAGAAGCAGCGTCATCGGCAGGCACAGCAGCATGCGCCAGCCGACGATCGAATGATCGATGAAGGCCATTTCCCAAACCACCGCGCGATTGAATCCTACCAGAAGCCAGCTCGACAGAAAGGCGACCACCGTGCCTGCGTCGGCGCCTGCGCGCCCGAAGCTGACCGCCAGCGGGAACGCCGTCATCGGACCGCCCGGCAGGATGGCGCCGGCGCCGATCGCCAGCAGCAGTCCGCGCAGCCCGGAGTTCTCGCCGAACTGCCGCGCGATCACCGCCTGCGGCACCAGAAGCCGCAGCCAGGCCGCCAGCAACACCGCCGCCGCCACTTTCGGCAGGATATCCAGCAGCATCTCGGCGTCCTCGCCCAGCACCGCGAAGAACCGCTCCGGCCCCTTGGTGAACCACACGGCCGCGCTGGCGACGATCGCGACCGCGACGACAAACAGGAAACCGCCGTCGATGCGCCTGCGCTTCAGGGTCACCGGCCGGCGCGCGGTCCCGGCGTCGGCGACAAGCTGCCCTTCCTCGGGAACGGCGGTGTCATCGGATGCGTTTGGGGATGCTTCGGGAGATGAGTCGGGGGTCTGATCGGTCGTCAAACCGGCCCTCCTTGTGGATATCGGATTGGCGTGGCCCCGCGTCAGCCGTTCAGGGCCCGGTTCTGCGGGCAACGCGGCGCTATGCGCGGAGACGAAGGCGGGGTGTCAGGACACCTGACGCGGAGCGATCAGGGCGATGAGGATGTACATCAGGAAGGGGGTGATCACGACGGAGAAGGCCACGCCGCCCCAATAGCCCATCCGCGTGCCGCGCGTCAGCAAGCCGACGAACAGGCACAGGATCAGGTAGACCGTGATGATGAAGGCGAACATGGCGGCAAGTCCTCTGGTCCATGCTAGATCAACGGGACGGAAACATCAAAACGAGACCACAATGGCCGCGGGTCCTCCCGCAACCGGCGACAGTCAGCGATGTGCGCCGCGGGCTTACCGGGTGGCCGCCTGCGGCGCATTCTGCGGGCCGCCGGTCGCCGGTGACCGCTGCGCCCCGCCGGGCAGCAGGTTCCAGATCGACCACGGCTCCCCGGGCACCGATTGCGTCAGGCCCTGATTGCCGACCGACGCGTTCAGCCCCGCTTCGGGGCCTTCTCTTGTCGCGCCATCGGGATTGGCCGCTCCCTTCCGGGGTTGCGCGCCAATGCTGTTCGTTGTCTCCGGCGCGTCCGGGCTCAGGGACGAGGCGTCGCCCTGCGTGTCCGGCGTATCGTCGGTGTCGCCGCTGACATTCGGTCTGTCGGCTTGGGAATCGGCGGGGTCGGGTTCACCGGACGCGCCTTGCGCGGATGGCGGCGGGCCATCGGGCTGCGGCGTGGCGCGGGTGCTTCCCGGCGCGGTCTTGATATCGGTGCCCGGTGCGCCGACTCCTCCAGTGGTCGACTGCGACGGGAACAGGTTCGGCAGCGAGCTCCAGTTTTCCGATGTCAGGCTGCCGGGCGACACGGGAGCAATGGCTTGCGGCGACGGCACGTTGGCCACGTCGCTGCCCAGTATGAGCGGAAGCTGATCCTTGCCGGAGCCTACGATGACGATCTTGGAATTGGGCGACTTGGCCAGTTCCACCGTCGCCTCGATGCCGCGCCACGTCAGCAGGTTGGCGTTCAGCGCCGAGGAGACGACCGAATAGAAGTTGCGGATGCCGACGGCCTCGATCTGCCGCCGGTTGGCTTCTTGGCGTTCGCGCTCGAGCCGGAAGGTGTAGGCGGCGGCGGCCTGTTCCTGCGCCAGTTTCTCCTCGATTGCCTTGACCACCACGTCGGGCAGCACGATCTCGCGGATCACCAGCTTGTTGAACTCGATCAGCTCCGCGTATTCGGTGCGGGTGACCAGGTCCCGCAGGTCCCTCGTCAGCAGCTCGTAGTCGATGGTGTAGAGCTCGTTGGACATGTAGCGCGCGACCGCCTCGCGCACGGCGCCCACGGCGATCGGCCGGATCACCCGCTCCTCGTAGTCCAGGCCGATCTTCTGCAGCAATTCGGCTGCGTGCAGCGGCATCACCCGGTACAGCGTCGACAGATAGACCTTCACCTGCATGCCCTCGGCGCTGAGCGCGATCACGGTTTCGTCGCGCCGCCGCACCCGCGTCTCGTAGATATAGATGCGGTCCCACGGCATCTTCATCGCCAGCCCCTCGGACACGTAGGTGCCCACGCGGGTGCCGCCGAGCAGCCAGCTGTAGCGCACGCCCACGTGACCGGGCAGGATGGTCACGAAGATGAAATTCCACAGCACCAGCAGCACGAAGCAGCTCAACAGAAGCGTGCCCACCAGATAGCTGGTGAACCGGCCCCGGCGCCGGCCGGGCGGCGGCGGGCTCTTGGGCGCACCGCGCTGTCCGCCGTTGCCGCGCCGGTCGCCCTCGCCTGTGGCGGAAGAATTGCGCGCTGTCATCGCTCGGCTCCTTGCAGCCCGGGCCCGTCGGTCCGGATCGTTTGATCGGCGATATCGCCAATGTCGTCGGCGCTCGGCGCCGTGATCACCACGCACGCGCCTCGTGCGCGCAGCCGCGGCACGAGCGCCTTGGCGAACCACGTGCAAAACGCCCGGTCCTGGCCCGAGAGAATATCATCGAACAGAACCAGCGGCTTGTCCGCCAGAACCGCGCCGGCCACCAGGAGCCTCCGGCGCAGCAGCGGCGACAGCCGCTCGCCGTGAATCTCGCGGCCCGCGCCCAGCACATCCGGCCCGATGCCCATCTCCGCGACCAGCGCCTCCAGCGCCGCGTCGTCGATACCGTCCAGACCATAGAAACGGTCGAACAGATGCCCGTCCTGGAACACCGCCGCGCAACGGCTCTGGTGCGCCGCCCAATCGTGATCGTCCTCCAGCGCCGTCCCGTCGACGCTCAGCGAGCCTGCCACCGGCCGGTGCAATCCGCACAGCACCTTCAGAAGCAGCGTCTTGCCGCTGCCGTTGCCGCCCACGATTGCCGTGACGCCGCCCGGCTTGAGCGAGGCGGAAAACCGCGGCCCGCCCGTCCGCGGCTGCAGATCGGTGAGCCGCAGTTCCTCGAATGCCTCCACGCCCGCCAGTTCGTCGGCATCCGGCTCGATCGGACCGAGCCGCCGCATCAGCGTATTGAGATCGTCCAGCGCCACGTTGGCGCGGCTGAGCACCGGCAGCGCCCGCATCAGCACGTTGACGCTCAGCAACAGGAACAGCGTCGAGAGCACCAGCTTGCCGACCTCCGCCTCCTTGGCGAGATATTGCGGCAGGGCGAACACCATCGCCGCCAGCAGCAGATAGAAGCCGGAATACGCCAGGATCGTCGCGATCCGCACCTGGCGGGCGGCGAAGCTCTTGCGCGCGTGCGATTCCGCCTCCGCCGCGCTCAGATAGGTGTCCACCAGATCCTCGCCGATCGCCGAGCCGAAGCGCACTTCCTTGCGGCCGTCCAGCAGTTGCACGAACAGATCCAGATAGCGCTTTTCCGCGTCGCGCGCGGCTTCCAGCGCCGGATCGGCTTCCGCACGGCGGCGGCGATACAAAAACACCGTGCCGCCGCCGAAGAACGCCAGCACGGCAAACGCCAGCGGCGAGACGAACAGCACATAGACGCCCACCAGCAGCATCAAGGCGCCGGTGATCAGCCCGTAGATGACCTGCGAGCCCGCCTCCTCGACCACTGTGGTCACCCGCGTCATGGTGGCGAACAGCCGCGCGCTGCCGATGCGTTCCAGAGCCTGCGGGTCGGCGAAGCGGATGGCGTGACTGAAACGGCGGCGCAGCATGTCGACGGCCGCCTCGGTCGCCTCCATCGTCATGTCCAGCGCCTTGTACTGGCTCAGCACCATCAGCACGGCGATCAGCATGAACAACGCCAGTCCGGAGAGATCCACCGTGCGCGGCTGCCCATTCGCCGTCTGCGTGCCGACCATCGAGCCGAGCAGCGCCACGGCCGCCATCGTCGACAGCGTGGCGACGGCAAGCCACGCGACAAGCTGGCTGCGGCGCAGCGTTCGGTGTCCGAAAATCAGCCGGATGAACGTCACGAAGCGGCCCAATTCCCAGTCTGGAGGTTGCGCGGACGTATGAACGCCTGCGGACATCGGCGCAAAAGCCGAAGCAATGTCCCCCAATAGGCACTGATTCATGGTAGAAAAGCTATGCGGAATTCCCCTGTCCCAAATCCGCGACGCTGTTTTTCACGCCAGAGTCTCGCTCCATCGGCTCGTGCGGGGTGCGATCACTGACTTCTGCGTCATTTATCAGGAGCGCGCCTTGGTTTCCGGCGCAGGCAGGCGGGTGCGCCGGGGAATATCCGGCCGGGAAAGCCAGTGACTGCCCCAAAAGAACAAAAATAGTGCAATACGTAGGACGTCTTACGAATGACGCCGCACCGCGGTTGTGCTACCGTCCGACGCGAAGATTCTTTGCAGGCTGCGGGTCTCGCCGGGAGTTCTTTTCCGGATTTCGGCCCGTTGCCAAGGCATTTCAGACTAACCCGCCCTCCACGAAAACGCGTGGACCGGCATGTTCACGCACCGGCCTGTACGGGTTTCGCCGGAACCTTGAAAATGATGGCAACGGAACAGACGGCCGTATCCATCGCTGAACACGGAACTGACTGGGATCCACATCCCAGGACCTCCGGAACAAAGGGATTTGGATCCATGCAGCAGCCGAGCCACGCCGCGGAGACGGGCGAAGACATCCACACCACCGAAGACGGCTACGTGCGCCCCGACGGCATCACCATGCTGGCCAACGGCGCCAAGATCATCGGTGAAGCCGTTCTGCCGGGCGCAAGCCTTCTGGCGGACGGCAAGTTCGTCAACGGTGTCGTGCACACGGCGCTCGGCTTCGGCGCCCGCGCCGCCACCGGCCCGATCGGCTTCGCCGTCGTCGCCGCCGACAGCTATTCCAAGTCGGTCACCGACAAGCATTTGTGGACCCATGTGAGCGACATCGCGACCGAGTTGCGCGGCAGCTATCGCGCCCGCCGCGCCGCGCGCCAGGAAATGGCCGCTAAGGCCCCGCACGATGGTGCGGAAATCTCGGCCGAGGCCGAGGAAAGCGACGCGAAGACAACGCGCGCATCCTCCAAGACCACGTCCAAGGACTGACACGCAGGCGCCTCCCCGCCTGCATCCGCCATGTCCGGCGGCGCTCCCCGACAGGGGCCCGCCGCCGGAAATTCCACGTTCCAGTCCACAATCGTCCGGGTCCGGATGCGGCCCGTTCCACAAGCGTCAAGGCAACCGAATGGTTTGGTTTTTCCTGCTCATTGCGATCGCCATCACTTTGCTCGCGGCCACCAATCGCCTGCAGGCCATCGAGGACCGGGTGGTGACGTTCTTCGACCGCGCCCGCGGCGCTTGGGAATACATGCGCGAGGACTACGAGGAAACCGAACGCGATATCCGCGAAACCATGCGGCAAGAGACCAAGCAGCAGCCGTCTGCGGATGCTGACGACGAGGCCGAGCAGCCCGGCGATCACCGGGAAAACCACACGGGATAGGCGCATGGCCGCGAACGCCCTCGTCGAACGGCTGCATTTGCGCGCTTGCTCCCAGGCGCCGGGCCGCCAGCGCTGGGAAAGCCGGCACCTCGTTGGACGCACCGTGCTGGCCAAGCGCCTTGCCATGGTCATCCAGAGCCAGGACGGCATCGACGATGTGAAGATCAATGAGCGCACGGGCCGCATCAAGATCACCTTCGAGCCGGGCGAGGACCGCGATCTCGAGCCTTTCCTGCGCTATTCGCTGTTCTACCTGCTGTTTGACGTGCGCGGCGCCGTCAACCCGCGCACCGACGACCGGCGCGAAACGACCGCGCAGGGCGCCAGCGCCAACGATCTTCTCGACCTGCTGAAAATGTTTCCGCCCAACAAGCGCGACCTCACGGCCGCGCCATTGTGGTCGGTCGCCAACAACCTGATGAACTTCCTGCCCGAGCTGGCGCTGGTGGGCATCGTCAACGTGGTCAATGGCTCCACCTTCAACGCGCTGTCGGCCATCGGGCTGAAGTCGCCGCGCGCCCAGGTGCTCGGTCTCGGCGTCGCGGCGGGCGCCGCCTTTGCCGCGGAACTGGCCACCGAGCGCAAGCGCCGCCGCGCCTGGCGCAAGGTGGCGCAGAAGTCCCAGCATGACATCCGCACCGCGACCTACGCCCACGTCCAGGATCTGGACATGGAGTTCATCGACCAGCGCAACTCCGGCGAGCTCTACAATCTGATCGGCGAGAACTCCTCCAAGGTCGGGAAGTTCCTGGAAACCGGCGCCGACGACATGTTCCAGCGCGCCGTCACAGCCGTGATCATCGTCGCGACCCTCGGCGCGGTCTCGCCGCTTCTGGCGCTGACCACGCTGGCGCCGCTGCCGATCATCGCCGTCGGCTCGCGCTTCGTGAAGGACAAGACCGGCCCGCTCTACGCCCAGCAGCAGGAGAGCGAGAGCGCGTTCGCCCGCTTCCTGACCAACAACCTGGGCGATCTCGGCATCATCAAGAGTTTCACGGCCGAAGACCGCGAAGCCGCCCGGATGCAAAAGGCGAGCGCCGAGCTGAACACCGACACGGACAATGCGATCCAGAGCTCGGCGCGCTATTCCGACCAGATGCGGCTGTTCATCTCCGTCGCCTTCGCCGTCGCCATGGTGCTCGGCGGCTCGATGGTCGCCGGCAAGAAGATCACCCCGGCGATGTTCACCCTGATCCTGTTCTTCGTGCCGAAACTGCTGGTGCGCATGGAAGGCATGGGCGAGAGCTACGACCAGTACCAGTCCGCGGCGCACGCCTCCAAGGGCATCCTCAAGACCCTGCGCCAGAAGCCCACCATCGTCTCCGGATCGGAGGTTCTCGAGCCGGGGACCGTCAAGGGCGCCTTGCTGCTCGACCGGGTCACCTTCGGCTACAAGCCGGACCGCCTGATCCTGCGCGATTTCTCACTGGAGATTCCGGCGCGCGGCTCCATCGCGCTGGTCGGCGCCACGGGCTCGGGCAAGAGCACCGTGGTCAAGCTGCTGATGCGCTTCTACGACCCCTCAAGCGGCCGGATCACCCTGGACGGACGCAATGTGCGCGATCTTGACCTGCACAGCCTGCGCCGCTCCATCGGCTTCGTCAGCCAGGACGTGTTTCTGTTCGACGGCTCGGTCTACGACAACATCGCCTACGGACGCCCCGAGGCCTCCTTCGACGAAGTCGTCCAGGCGGCGAAGGCGGCTGAAGCCGACGGCTTCATTCGCGAACTGACCGACGGCTATCGCGCCCAGGTCGGCGAACGCGGCCGTAGGCTCTCCGGCGGCCAGCGCCAGCGCATCTCGATCGCCCGCGCCTTTCTCAAGAACCCCTCCGTCTTCATCTTCGACGAGGCCACCTCGGCGGTCGACAACGAGACCGAAATGGCGATCCAGCGCTCCATCGCCCGGGTGGCCCGCGACCGCACCTCGATCCTCATCGCCCACCGGCTGTCGACCATCCGTCATGCCGACCGGATCATCGTCATGGATGACGGCCGGATCGCCGAAAGCGGCACCCACGAGGAGCTGCTTCGTCACAACGGGCTCTATTCGGCGCTGTGGCGGGTGCAGACCGGCGAGACATCGGCCCGCTCCGGCTCCGGAACCGCGGCATGACCATTGCCGCGCAAGCAGCCCCCCTGCCTGCCCGCGCTCCTGTCGCCACCGTCCCTCTCGTCCTGACCCTGCGCGATGCGCCATCCGTCACAGCCTGCCTCGGCTTCACCGATCTGTCCGGCCCGGCGCTGAATGCGGCCGCATGTCCGCTCCTGTGGAAAGGCGAGCAGGCCCGCGCGGAGCGTTTCCTGCGCGACAGCGCCCGTGCTGATTTCCTGCGCGGCCGTCTCGCCGCCAAGACCGCGCTGTCGCATCTCGGCCAGACGCCTCCGGCCTCGCTCAATCTGGAAAACGGCGTCTTCCGCCAGCCGGTGGTCGCCGCCCCTTCGGCCACCTCGGCGTCTCGCTCAGCCACGGCGCCGACGCCGCCGTCGCCGTCGCCTTTCCGAACGGCTGTCCCATGGGCGTGGATATCGAACGCATCGATGCCGACCGCATCAAGGTACTGCGCACCCAGATCCCGCGCGGCGAAGAGCATGAGCTGTCCTCGCTCGGTCTCACTCCGGTGCAAGCCCTGACGGCGGCCTGGTCGGCGCGCGAAGCGCTGTCGAAGGTGCTCGGCGGGGGCCTTTCCATAGACATGGCGATGCTGGCGCTGGACCTCGAACCGGGTGTCGAAATCGATTCAAAAAACAGTCAAAAAACTCTCAAATCCGGCTCTAAACTCGTGAAATTGGTCGCGCCATTCGTGACGCATTTGCGTGTGGAAGTGCGGGTCGCGGATACCGCCGCCCTCGCCCTGGCGCTCCCGCGCACGGCCTCCTGCGACTGCTCAAAAGCCGCCCAGTGGCTTGCGCAGCTCGACGAGCTTCGGGGAGCCGCGGCATGAAGGCATGGATTTTTCCTGGACAGGGATCGCAGACGCGCGGCATGGGCGAAAAACTGTTTGCCCGTTTCCCCGAGATCATCGCGCAAGCCGATGATATTCTTGGATATTCGCTCACCAATCTGTGCCTGAACGACCCGGACGGCCTGCTCGCGCGCACCGATTACACCCAGCCCGCGCTCTATGCGGTGGGAGCCCTGTCGGTGATGGCGCGCCGCGCCGATGGAGAGACCGAGCCAGACTTCGTCGCCGGACACAGTCTTGGGGAATACGTGGCGTTTTATGCCGCCGGCGCCTTCGATTTCGCCACGGGCCTGCGTCTCGTGCGCGAGCGCGGCCGGCTGATGAGCCAGGCGCGCGAGGGCGGCATGCTCGCCGTCGTCGGCATCGATATGGCTGAAATAACGAGGATTCTGAGGGCCGAGGGCCTGGGCGAAATCGACATCGCCAATCTCAACGCGCCCGCCCAGACGGTGCTTTCCGGCCCGCGCACGGAGATCGACAAGGCCGCGCTCATCTTCCAGGATCGCGAGATCATGGCGGTGCCGCTGAATGTCTCCGCCGCCTTCCATTCGCGGCTGATGCGCTCCGCGGCCGCCGAATTTGGTGGATTCCTCGCGGATTTGCCGTTTCAAGCACCGAACATCCCGGTCATCGCCAATGTCACGGCCAGTCCCGCGGGCGTTGATCCCTCCGCCATCCGCGATCTTCTGACCCGCCAGATAGACCATTCCGTTCAATGGCTTGACAGCATCCACTACATGCGCGCGCGCGGCGTCGAGGAGCTCATCGAGGTCGGCCCCGGCACGGTGCTCACGCGCCTGACCACCCAGATCGTCAAGCAACCCATCCCCGACGCGGTCGCCCGACGCGCCCGGGACGATACTGTACCGCCTGCCCCGATTGCCGCCGTCAGACCGCCTGAGGCCGACGGAATACCCCTAACGCCGGCCCCGGTGACATCATCGGTCCCTACGGGCACGAAAGCCGCGCAACGCCTGGGGTCGGAGGCCTTCCACACCGCGCACAACACCCGCTATGCCTATATGGCCGGCGGCATGTATCGCGGCGTCGCCTCACCCGAATTGGTCATCGCCCTGGGCCGCGCCGGCTTCCTTGGATGCCTCGGTGCGGGCGGCATGCCCTTGCCTGACCTGCAAGCGGCGATCGCCACGATCCGCACCGCCCTGCCATCGGACGCGCCCTGGGCCGTGAACGTTCTCGCCAACCCCGACGACCCGGACGCAGAGATGGACGTCGTGGATCTTCTGTTGCGGGAAAACGTAACGCTGGCAGAGGCTTCCGCCTTCCTCAGGCTCACGCCCCCGGTCGTGCGCTTTCGCTTTTCCGGCGCCCGACGCGGCGCCGACGGGCATCCCCGGATGAAAAACCGGGTGATCGCCAAACTGTCGCGGCCCGAGGTCGCCGAGCCTTTCATGCGCGCGGCGCCACCCGACATCATCGATTGGCTGGTCGCCGATGGTCATCTGAGCGAGGAAGAAGCCTGGTGCGCGGCGCATGCGCCGGTGGCCGAAGACATCACCGTGGAAGCAGATTCCGGCGGCCACACGGATCAGGGCTCCAGCTTCACGCTGCTGCCCGCGATGAGTGCCCTGCGCGACCGGATTTGTCGCGAAACAGGCTTTGATCATATACGCTTGGGAGCGGCCGGCGGGATCGGCACGCCGCAGGCGATCGCCGCCGCCCTGCTGCTCGGCGCGGACTATGTGGTCACCGGATCGATCAACCAGTGCACCGTGGAAGCCGCTACCAGCGATGCCGTGAAAGACATTCTCGAGGGCCTCGGCGTCGCCGATTTCGCCTATGCGCCGGCCGGCGACATGTTCGAGCTCGGCGCCCGCGTCCAAGTGGTGCGCAAGGGCGTGTTCTTTCCCGGCCGCGCCAACCGGCTCTACGACATCTATCGCAATCACGACGCCATCGAGGACATCCCGCCCGCCATACGCCGGCAGCTCGAGGAGCGCTTTTTCGGCCGCACCCTGGACGCGCTGTGGCAGGAGGTGCGCGCATATCTTGCCGCCAACCGCCCTGACGTGCTGGCACAAGCCGAGAGCAACCCGAAAACCCGCATGGCGCAGCTGTTTCGCTGGTATTTCCATCATTCCAGCCAGTTGGCGCTCAGCGGAGATCCGGACGGCAAGCTCGACTATCAGATCCACAGCGGCCCGGCGCTGGGCTCCTTCAACGCCTGGGCAGAAGACACGCCATTCAAGACCTGGCGCCAGCGCCCCGCGGCCGATATGGCGGTCGCCCTGATGGATGAGGCCGCCGCCTATCTGGCGGCCCGCCTCAACGTTTTGACCTCAATGGAATTTTCTGGAGAAGACCATGCCGACAGCAGCCACCATGACCGAGAGCGCGATCCTGCCGGTGCTGTCCGCTTGCGTTCTTGAAATCCTGCCCGACGTAGCGCCGGTCGAGATCACGCCGGAAAACAGCCTGCTGAACCTCGGCCTGAATTCGCTCGAACGCACCGAGGTCATCATGGCGACGCTCGATGAACTCGAGCTGCGCATTCCTCTCACCGCATTCTCGAAAGCGGAGAACATCGGTGGCATCCTCGCGGTGATCGCGAGCCATGGCGCCTGACGCGCTCGCGATCACCGGCATCGGCGCCCACGGCGCGGCCGGATTCGACTCGAACGCCCTCTTTCAGACGCTGCAAACCGCGCCCGATCTGTTTCTTGAACGCACGGACCCGACAACCCGCATCCGCTGGCCGGTCGCCGGTTACGACGGCTCCGCGCTCGACGATCTCGTCGGTCGTATTTCTTCCGGAATTTCAATCGATCAGGCGCGGTCCGCGCGCCGCGACGGCCGCAAGGCGCCGAACAACGCGGCGTCCGCGATGGTCGCCGCCGTCGAGGCCTGGCAGCAGGCCGGACTGCCGTGGACCGATCCCGCCGGGCGCTTCGCCGTGGTGGCCGCCGCTCAGAACACCACCGGCGGCGCGCTGGCCCGGGCCATCCGCTCCCAGGACCGGGCACCCGAGGCGCCCGTCGACCCGTGGCTGGCGATCGCCGGGCTCGACAGTTTCGTGACCGGCTGGGCGGCCAGACTGTTCGGCCTGCGCGGCGAGGCCGTCACGGTCGGCAACGCCCAGGCCAGCGGCCATGGCGCCATCGTCCAGGCGGCGCGCATGCTGCGCGCGGGCGATGCGGATGCGGTGCTGGTACTCGGCGTGCCGCCGCGCCTGACCGCCGTCGAGGTGGAAAGCTGCCGCAGCCTCAGCGCCTTCGGCACGGCCTCGCGGCCCTTCGACGCCCGCGCGGACGGCTTCGTGCCGGGAGAAACGGCGGCGGCACTTATTCTGGAACGATCGGATACGGCCAAAAGGCGCGGATTTCCGGCGATCGCCCGCCTCGCCGCCGCCCGGCTTCGGCTACACGGCA
Source organism: Breoghania sp. L-A4 (assembly GCF_003432385.1). Taxonomy (NCBI): domain Bacteria; kingdom Pseudomonadati; phylum Pseudomonadota; class Alphaproteobacteria; order Hyphomicrobiales; family Stappiaceae; genus Breoghania; species Breoghania sp. L-A4. The sequence continues at coordinate 2,827,128 of NZ_CP031841.1, forward strand.
CCCTCGGCCCCGATCCCGACCAGGCGGCGGAAGAAGCCATCATGCGCGGCGCTCTTGCCGACGCGGGCCTTGCACCCCGCGACATCGATCTCGTTTGTGCCCACGCGACCGGCACGCCCGCCGGAGACGCCTGCGAGGCCGGAGCGATCCAGAGTGTGTTTGGCGCCGGCGTGCGCGTCAACGCTCCCAAGGGCCTATTGGGACACGCATTATCTGCCGCGGGCGTCTTAGAAACCGTCGCCTGCTGCCTGCAGATGCGCGAGGGCTTCGTGCACGGCAATCCGTGGATTTGCCGCCCACGCGATTTCGGTGCTCCGGTGCTCGCCATCCCGCACGAAAATGCCGGTCCGGTTTCGCTGCGCCATGTCCTCAACACAGGCTTCGGCTTTGGCGGCACCAACGCGGCGCTGGTTCTTTCCGGAGGGTAACGGCGGAATCGCCTGTTTGCGGGCCAATTCAGTCAAAACCTGTGGGTCCGCGCTACTCCGTACTGTCCATTGCCGCGCTGCGGTGGGACTATCGTTATGCAATTCGCGAGCGCCGTATGCCATTGGCAAATCGGCAACAAATCAAAGAAGTTCATTAAACTCCAACCGAAGATCGGGTAGGAGTTGTCTGTGTTTCGCGGCATAGTCAAACAGCGAGTCGAATTATTCGGTTTTCACGAAGCACTTGCCGTCAAGGCTTCACCGTGGTGACGGCGACATCGAGCTTCAGCATCACTGCACTGAACCAAGCCTCATCTCTCAGACCCGAGCAGGCCCGAGCGATGGAAATGTGCGCGAAAGATGGGATTCCTGCGCCATGGATCGACAGCCGACCGGGATAGAGGCCCTGAATGTCTACGGCGGCCGCGCCTGTGTCTCGGTGAGCGATCTGTTTGCCGCGCGCGGTCTGGATGCCTCCCGTTTCGACAATCTGATGATGGACCGCAAGTCGGTTGCCTATCCTTACGAAGACACGGTCACCAATGCGGTCAATGCGGCCAAACCCATCCTTGACGGGCTCGACGACGACACGAAAGGCGACATCGATCTTCTGATCGTGGCAACCGAATCCGGCATCGACTTCGGCAAGAGCGCCGCAACCTACGTCCACAAGCTGCTGGGCCTGAAGCCCAATTGCCGCGTCTTCGAGTTGAAGCAGGCATGCTACGGCGGCACCGCGGCGCTGCAGATGGCCGTCGGCCAGATCGCCTCGGGCCTCGGACGCCGGGCGCTGGTCATCGCCACGGATGTGGCTTGGCCGTCGGTCAAGCTCTCCTACGCCGAACCCTCGCAGGGCATGGCGGCGGCGGCCCTTCTGGTGGGTCCCGAGCCGGCGATCCTGGACATCGATCTGGGCGCTGTGGGCATCCACGCCATGGAGGCGCTGGACACCTGCCGCCCGGACGACCGCACCGAGACCGGCGATCCCGACCTTTCGCTCATGTGCTACATGGATTCGCTCGACGCGGCGTTTTCCGATTACGCGGACAAGGTCGACGGCGTCTGCATTCGCGAAACCTTTTCCGGCCTCGCCTTCCACACGCCCTTTGGCGGTATGGTCAAGGGCGCGCACCGGACCCTGATGCGTCGCCGCGCGAAGATGAAGGGGCCGGAGATCGACGCCGATTTCGCCGCCCGCGTCGCGCCTTCGCTCACCTATTGCATGCAGATCGGCAACGCCTATTCCGCCGCCGTGTTCATCGCGCTCGCCGGGCTGATCGAACAGAAAGCGGACGTGGCCGCCTATCGCGTCGGGTTGTTTTCCTATGGCTCCGGCTGCTGCGCGGAGTTTTATTCCGGCGTCGTGCCGAACGGCGCCCGCGCGCGCCTGGGCCAGATGGGCATCGCCGGAAAGCTCGCCGAGCGTGACGCGCTTGACGTGGCAGCCTACGACCGGCTCACCGACCAGAACAACCAGTTGATCATGGGAACCAAGGATTTCTCCGTCGACCGCGCGGATTTCAAAGAGGCCTACGAGCGCCAGTTCGAAGGCCGCGGCCTGGCGGTGCTCACCGGCATCGACGCCTACCACCGCCAGTACGCGTGGAGCTGAGCATGCTGCGCACAGGCACCTTCGGACCCGCGCTTCACCTGACGCTTGACCGTCCCGAAGCGGGAAATGCGCTGAACGAGGGTCTGCTCGCGGCGCTTGACACCGCGCTGGCGGCCAACGCCGCTCCGGCGATCGTGCTCGACGGCGCCGGCAGCGCGTTCTGCACGGGTCTGGATCTGGCGGAACTTCGCAACGACGCTGCCGAGACCCCTCCTTACGAACGCTTCGCCCGGATACTCGATACGCTGGCGTCCGCGCCGGCGCTGACGATTGCCGTGGTTGACGGCGACGCCTTTGGGGGTGGTCTGGCACTGGCCTGCGCCTGCGATGTGGTTGTGGCGACCAAGACGTCGCGCTTCGCGCTTCCTGAAGCCCTGTGGGGACTGCTGCCCGCGCTCGCCGCCCCCGTGGTGGCCCGCCGCGCGGGATTGGCAGCGACACGGCGGCTGGCCCTGACGACCGAGCCGGTGAATGCGGTGGAGGCGCTGCGCCTGGGGCTGGCGGACCACGTGGTCGCCGACCGGGCGGCGGCGGAGGGCATTGCCCGGCGGCAGGCCTTGCGCGCCGCGCGCACCGGCGCTGACGCACTTTCATCCGTCAAGGCGCTGTTCGGCCGCCTGGAGCGCGATCCGGAAACCTATCGCGCCTTCGCCCTGCGGGAGATCGCGGCCCGCGGCGCCTCGGAGGCGGTGAGGACGCGCATAGAAACCCTGAGCGCTGCGAAAGACCTGGAGGAGGCCCCGAATGACCGCTGAGCGATCCTCTTCCCAAAGGACACCGAGCGAGACCGTGCTGGCCATCTGGGACCGGATCTTCAACGGCCACGATCTGTCGGCCGCCGACGAACTGGTGGCCGAGGACTATCGCCAGAACACCGAGGGCGTGGCCGGCGGACGCGATGGCTTCAAGAAGACCTTCGCGATGTATCTCGCGATGTCGCCCGACCTGCGCGTGGAGCCCAAGGCGGTGCAGGAGATCGACGACATCGTGGTCATTCGCGGAACCGTCTTCATGGGCAACCCGCCGCCGGGCGTCACATCGCCGATCGAGGTCGTCGATATTTTCAGGGTCGCCGACGGCATGGTGCAGGAACATTGGGAAGTCTGATCGACGCATGACAGAGCGATCCTCCTCATCGGTTTCGCGCGATCCGATCGCGCTCATCGGCATGTCCGGGCGGTTTCCCGGCGCGGCCGACACCGATGCGCTGTTCGCCCTGCTCGAGCGCGGAGACTGTACGATCACCCCCATCGCGCCCGACCGCTGGCCGATGGGGGGATACCTCTCGGCCGATCGGGCCGAGCCCGGGCGCTCCGTCGCGGGCGAACTGGGTCAGATCGACGGGATCCGGCGGTTCGACCATCGGTTCTTCGGCATTTCGGCCAAGGACGCCGCGCGCATGGACCCGCAGCAGCGGCTGCTGCTGGAGGAAGTCTGGCATTGCCTCGAGGACGCGGGCGTTCCGGCCGCAACCCTGGCCAAGGCCCGCACCGGTGTCTTTGTCGGCTTCATGACAACGGACTTCCAGCAGCTTCTGGCGGGCGGAAACGCGCCGACAGGCGCCACGGATGCGCTGGGCAGCTACACCGCCCTGCTCGCCAACCGGATCTCGCATGCGCTGGATCTGACGGGTCCGAGCCTGTCGATCGACGCGGCCTGCGCCTCCTCGCTTGTGGCGCTGGATCAGGCGCGCCAGGCACTGACAGGCGGCGCTTGCGACTATGCGCTGGTGGCCGGCGTCAACCTGACGCTCAGCCCGTGGAAAATGACCAGCTTCTCTCAGGCCGGCATGCTGAGCCCGCGCGGCCGCTCGCGCACCTTCGACGCCGCCGCCGACGGCTATGTGCCCGGTGACGGCGTCGTCTCCGTGCTGCTGAGGCGCAATGCGGACGCCGTGCGCGATGCGGACCGGGTGCACGCGCTGATCCTCGGCGGTGCCAGCAGTCACAGCGGCCGCACGGCATCGATCACCCACCCTTCCGCCGCCGCGCAGCAAAGCCTGATTGAACAGGCCCTTTCGGACGCCGGCGTCGATCCGCTGAGTATCGGCTATATCGAGACCCATGGCACCGGCACCTCGCTGGGCGATCCCATCGAGGTCACGGCGCTTCGCAAGGCCTACCGCACGAAGGACCGCGCGAAGCCGCTCGCCATCGGCGCGCTGAAATCCAACATCGGCCATCTGGAGGGCGCAGCGGGGCTTGCCGGCGTCGTCAAGGCCGCGCTGATGCTGAGCCGCAAGCGTTTTTTACCCGGCGCGGGACCCGAGACGCTCAATCCGCTGATCGGCATGGAGGGCGGCGACGTCGCCCCGGTCACCGATGCCACCGAGTGGCCGTCGTCCGAGGCGCATCCGCGCCGCGCTGCCGTCTCCGCCTTCGGTTTCGGCGGCGCCAACGCGCATGTGATCCTGCAAGAGGCGCCCGCCGCAAGCCAACGCGGCCAGACCGCGCCCACCAACGCGCCGATACCCATACTGCTCTCCGCCGCCTCGCCCGAGGCGCTGCGGGAGGTCGCCGCGCGACTGCGCGCCGCAGGACATCCGCTGGACGATCTCGCGGGCACGCTCGCCACGGCCCGCACACCGCTCGCGGTCCGCCGCGCGGCCCTGATCCACGATGAGGCAGGACTCCGGGCGTTCCTCGAGGCCGACGATACGCCGTCGGAGGCGCAATCCTCCGGCTGGACGCTGGGCATCGGCGCGCCGCTCTCCTGGATCGATACCAAACCGCAAGCCGCTGGACGCTTTGCCCATTTGCTCCCAGAGCACCGCTGGTTGCGCCGCAGGCCCGATGCGGCCGAAGCCCTGATGCAAGCGCTTGGCGTCCTGAATGCAGCGCCCAGCGCCGTCTGCTGCTGGGGCGACGGGGTGGATGTCGGCCTGGCGCTGGCGCGCGCGCATGACCTGCCGCTCATCGATCCAGAAACCGGCGAACGGTTTCCCCTACGCAAGCCCGACAACCCGTGGCTGACCACGCAGGCGGAAGCCCTGAAAAAGACAGCCGATGCGGGATCCGCCGCGCTGGACACGGTCACCGATCTTCTGGCGCATCAGCCCACCGTCCAGCGTCTTGCGGCGTCCTGGGATGCGGCGCTGCAGGCGCACGGTCCGAGCGCCGCGGCGCTTATCGGAGCGCCTCAGGACCTGCCGGGCTATCGCGCGCTGGCGGCGCTCATTGCCGCCGACGTGCTGCGGCGTGTCGCGCTGAAATGGGACCTTCCGGCAAGCCCCGTCGAGCAATCGCCGGAGCTCGCCGCTCTCTCCGCGCTGACCGCCTCCGATGCGCTGCCCTTTGCCGATGCCGTCGCCCTGCTGCTCAAGGGTCGCGCCGACGCCAGCCGCATCATCGTGCCGACGGAAACTCTCGCCGGAGCGGACACCTGGCCCGAGACGACAATCGCCCAGGAACGCATCGACGCCTGGCGCCGGATCGAGACGCCCAAGGCCGATGTCGTGCGCATGGCGCGGATCGGGCCGGATCAGCTCGCCGAACTGGCCGTGGATCTGTGGCGGCGCGGCGTGCCTGTCGACTGGACCCAAGTGTATCCCAAGGGCAGCTTCAACCGTCTGGGCCTGCCCGCCTATCCGTTCCAGGGCCGGGAGTTTGCCGCGACATACGCGGATTTCCATCCGGAGCCCAGGGCGGGTGCGGCAGCGAGGAATACACCCGAGAGCCCCCGGCCCTCTACGCACCGGTCTGGTGCGAGCCGGACGCCTGCCCAAACGGCGCCACGCCCGATCTTATGGTGCAAGCGGGTGACCCAAAGCTATCGGATAGGCTCGACGCAACCGACGGCCCGCTGACGCTGGCGCTGCGCGCGAGCGATTTCCCGGCGCTGCACGAGAGCCTTCGGGTTCTCGCGCGCAGAGCCGATTGCGCGCGCATGACGCTGCTGCTTCCGCTTGCGGACGCGTCTCCCGAGCTTGCCGGACTCGTCTCCGGCGCGGCCGCCGCCCTGACCCGGGAAACGGCGCTGGACACCGTCGCCGTCATCGAGGGAGAGGCGGCCATCGTTGGCGACTGGAGCGCGCCCGATGGCCGCTTTGCCCATTGGCGGGTCGCCGATGGCACGCGGAGGCTGCGGGCATTGCAATCGGTTACCGCCTTGCCCGCCGCAAGCGCCGACACGCCCGGCGATCTGGTGGCGGTCGTGGCCGGGGGCATGGGAGCGCTCGGGCGCGCCAGCATCGCCGCCCTGGCCGGCGCAGGATGGCGGCGGTTTGCGCTGCTGGGCCGCAGCGAGACGCCGGACTTTCCGCCCAACGAAGCCATGTCGGCGGAAATCATCCGCTACTTCGCCTGCGATGTCGGCTCCGAAACCGAAGTGCATACGGCGCTGGAGACGATCCGCTCCGAAATCGGCCCCATCGGCGCGGTCATCCAGGCCGCCGGCGTTCTCGACGACCGGCTGCTGGGCACCCAGGACGACGCGTCGGTCGCAGCCGTTCTGAGGCCAAAACTCGCGGGCACAAAAGCGCTGGACAATCTCACCCGGGACGATCCGCTGCGGCTGTTCCTGCTGCACGGCTCCATCGTCGGGCTGTTGGGCAATGCCGGCCAGACCGCCTACGCCGCGGCCAACGCCGCGGCCCAGGCATTGATGGAGGAACGCGGGCGCGAAAACGCGCCAGGCGCGAGCCTCACGCTGTGCTGGTCCTTCGTCGAGGGCGGCGGCATGGGCGACGCAAGCACCGCGAGCGCTTTCCGCAAGGCCGGCTGGCCACCGGTCACGCTCGGCCAGGCGCGCAGCGTTCTGGACCAGGCCGTGAGTCTGACAACGAGCGGCACATGGGCCGTCTTCGGGGCGCCCATGGCGGCCGCGGCGGCGCAAACACCAGAAATCACGCTTACTGAAACCACCCTTGCAGCCATCGAGCGTCAAGACGCCGTGCCGCTGGAGGATATCCGCGCGCTGATCCGCGCCCGAGCCGCGGGATTCCTGGGCGAGGACGCGGATGCGATCTCGGAAACAGCCAGCTTCTTCGATCTCGGCCTGGGTTCCATGCAATTGCAGGAGCTTGCCGGAGAGCTTGAAAGCCGTTTTGAAGGCGTCTCGCCAACGGTTCTGTTTCAATACACTTCCGTTGACGCGCTATGCGCCCATCTGGCGACGCTGACCCCGCGCGCCGCCGCCGAGGCTGTGCCGGAGACCCGCGCCGCCATCGCGGCCGGCGCGGCCGCCCCCGCGTATCGGAGCCTGCCAACACCGCCGAACGCTCCGGCGCCATCGCCATCATCGGGTTGAGCGGACGGTTCCCCAAGGCGCCCGATGTCGCCGCCTTCTGGGAGAATCTGGCGAATGCCCGCGATTGCATCGCGCCGGTGGATCCCGAGCGCTGGGCGCGGGCGCTCGGACGCGGGCCGGACGGTCCGCGCGCCAAGACCCGATGGGGCGGCTGGCTGGACCGTGTCGATCACTTCGATCCGCTGTTCTTCAACATCTCTGTCCGCGAAGCGGAACGGATGGACCCGCAGCAACGGCTGGCGCTCGAAGTGGTCTGGTCAACGCTGGAAAACGCCGGATACGGCCAGCGGCAAGCGCATGCCGGCAGGTCTATCGGCGTCTATCTGGGCTCGATGTGGGGCGAATACTCGCTCTACGCCGCCGAACAGGGCTATCTGGCCGGCGACTGGGGCGGTCCCGGCAGCCTCGCATGGGCGATCCCCAACCGGGTGTCCTACGCCATGGGCTTCACCGGCCCGAGCATCGCCGTGGACACGGCCTGCTCCTCGTCGCTGAGCGCGCTGCATCTGGCCGCGCAAGGGCTGCGCGACGGCGATTGCGAGATGGCGGTGGTCGGCGGCGTGAACCTGTCGTTGCATCCCGCGAAATACGACTATCTCAGCGAAGGCCGCTTCCTGTCCTCGGACGGCCGCTGCCGCAGTTTCGGCGAGGGCGGCGACGGCTATGTGCCCGGCGAAGGCGTCGCGGCCGTCTTGTTGAAGCCGCTGGAAGCCGCGCTTGCCGATGGCGACCGGATCGATGGAGTGCTGCTGGGCACTGCGATCAACCACGGCGGCGCGGCGGCGGGTTTCACCGCGCCGAACCCGCGCGCGCAGCAGGCGCTGATCACCGAGGCGCTGTCGCGCGCCGGTCTTCGCGCCGACGATCTCGATTATGTCGAGTGCCACGGCACCGGCACGGCGCTGGGCGATCCGATCGAGATCGAGGCGTTGGGCGCGGCGCTGAGCGAGCGCGCCCAGCCGCTGGCCATCGGCTCGGTCAAATCCAACGTCGGTCACCTGGAAGCGGCGGCCGGCATGGCGGGGCTGGCGAAACTGATCCTGTCGCTGCGGCACGAGACGCTGCCGGCCAGCCTGCATGGCTCACCGAGCAATCCGGCCATCGCTTTCGACAAGACGCCCTTCGAGCTGGTCGAGACCGCGAGGCCCTGGCCACGCACGGAAAACCGCCCACGCATCGCCGCGCTGAGCTCCTTCGGCGCGGGCGGCAGCAACGCCCATGTGGTCATAACGGGTCCGGAATTCGCGGGAACTCCGGAATCCACGACCGCCTCGGACGCGCCGCAGGCGCTGTGCCTTTCCGCCCGTTCGAAGGTCTCGCTGGCGACCCTGTGCGCCGCCATGGCGGACGCGCTCGACCGGCAAGCGTGGCCTCTGGAGCACGTCGCGGCGACCCTGCGCCGCCGGGCCTCGTTCGGGGACCGGGCGGCCATCGTGGCGGACACGCCGGAGGGTGCCGCACGCATACTGCGCGAGACCGCCGAAGCGCTCCGCGCCGACCGCGCGCTGCAAGCCCCCGAGGAAACAGGCGACGCGGGCGCCATCGCCCGAGCCTGGCTTGCTGGAGAAGACCTCCCGCCGCCGCCAATCTGCCCGCCATGCGATTTGCCCGGCACGCCGTTCGAGGATGAGCCGTTGTGGTTGCCAACCATCGCCAGCCCCTCGGATGAGACCCGGACAACGTCGCAATTTCTTGCCAATTCGCGTGAAATCATCATTGCCGCCGATGAGCCCCGGCTTGCCGATCACACCATCGGCGGCGCGCCGCTGCTGGCCGCCGCCGTCGGGCTGGAGATGCTGCGCGAATTCTCCGGCGCGCAGGCGTTCACGGATCTGACGTGGCTGCGCCCGGTCACGGCCCCGCAACGCTGCACCTGAAACGCGACGGCGACGGCCTGACCTTGTCCGACGCCGCCGGAATCGCCGTGCGCGGCCGCGTCGTGCGCCCCGAAACGCCGATGGCGCTCGCGCCCGTCGAGGGCGGCACAGACATCGACATCGACGCGGCTTATGAAAACTTCCGCGCGGCGGGCATGGACTACGGCCCGCATTTCCGGGTGTTGCGCAGCCTGACTATCACGGACTCCGGCTTCACCGCGACGCTCGAAGCGCCAACCGACGGAACGCTGACCCCGGCGCTGGTCGACGGCGCGCTGCAGGCAGCGCTCGGCTGGATGCAGCAGCGCCACGGGGTTGCCTCCGCCGTGCCCATGTCCATCGGCCGCATCGACTGGACCGGCGCTCTCCCCGCCAAGGTCACGGTCAGCGCAAGCATCACCGGAGCCGCGCAGCACGCCACCGCCGATATCGATCTCTCAGGGCCGGACGGCACGACCGTCCTGAGCCTGCGCGACGTGCGGCTCGCCGCCGTGGACGTCTTCGCACTTGTCGGCCGTCCGCAGACGCTCAGCTATTCGACGCTCGCCTTGCGCGAGAACGCCGGTGTCGCCTGCAACGCCCGGCCCTTGCGCCTCGTTCCCCTTCCCGGCGCGGACGAGTTGGCCAAGGCCGTCTCAAGTCACTTGCCGGATGCGGCGCTCTCGGACACTGGCATCCTGGTGCTGGTCCTGCCCGAGACCGACACGGACGCCCTGCCGCTTGCGGTCGTCGAACGGCTGCGCGACGCGCTCGACGACACAGCTTCAGAACCGCCCGCGATTTGGATCCTGCACGCGACAGATGCGCCCGGCGCGCGCTATCGCGCGGGTGGCTTCTCGGGCCTGCTGCGCTCGTGGGCGCGCGAGCTGGGTCCGTGCGATGTGCGTAGCCTCGAAGTCATTGGCGAGGCGACTGAGATCGCGGCGGCGCTGGAGGCGGAACGCGCGCTCGAAACACCGGCTGATCCGGAAATCCGCTGGCGGGACGGCACGCGGTTCCAGCGCGCGGAAACCGCGGTGTCGCCCATTTCCGCGCCGACGGCCCCCTATTCCGACGGCTGGGTGATCACCGGCGGGCTCGGCGGACTCGGCCTGCTGCTGGCCGATCATCTGGTGTCCCGAGGCGTCGCATCCCTCGCGCTCATCGGACGGACGGCGGATACGCCCTCCGATGCGCAAGCGGCCGCCGTTGAGGCGTTGCGCCAGCGTGGCGCGACCGTGCTGTGCCTGGCCGCCGACTGCGCTGACCAGGCGGGTCTGACCGCCGCCGTCGATGCGGCGCGCAAGGCCTTCGGCACGATCACCGGCGTGGTGCATGCGGCGGGCGTCACCCGCGACGGCCTGATGGCGGGGAAGTCCAGCGCCGACATCGAGGCCGTGCTGCGGCCGAAGATTCTTGGCGCCGAGATCCTGGATGCGGCGACCGCCGCCGATCCGCTTGAGCATTTCGTGCTGTTTTCCTCCATTACCGGCAGCCGCGGCACGCTGGGCCAGACAGACTACGGCTATGCCAACCGGGTGCTGGATCTGTTCGCCGAGCACCGCGAGACCTTGCGCGCGCGCGGCGAGCGCACCGGGGTCAGCACCGCCATCGCCTGGCCACTGTGGGATGGCGTCGGCATGCAGGTGGACGCGCGCACCGCCGCGCGGCTGCGCGAGACCCTGCGCACAGAAGCCATGCCGCGCGCGCTGGGTCTGAGAGCCTTCGACGCGGCGCTGCGCATCGGCGGGCAGGTTCTGCCACTAATCCCGATTGCCGAAGCCAGCCCCGCCGTGGCGTCGGCACCACGCGCGGCGGCCTCCTCGGGTAACGACTCTGAAGACCTGCTGGCGCATCTGCGCTCTGTGCTGTCCAGCGAGACCAAGATTGCTCCCGAACGACTCTCGGCCGACGCGGCGTTTGACGCCTATGGAGTCGATTCCGTGATGGGCATCGCCCTGGTGGAGGCGCTGGAACGCGATTTCGGACCGCTGCCAAAGGTGCTGTTGTTCGAACATACGACACTCAACGCCCTGCGCGATCATCTGCTGGCGAGCAAGCCTGCGGAAGTCACGGCGCTGTTCTCCGGCGTAGCGCGCGAAGATACCGCCTCAGCCGCCCCGGTCGTCCGCGCGGTCGCGGCCCGTGCGCCATCACCCTCCGTCTCGGCCGAGGCGCTGCTGGGCGACACGCCCATCGCCATCATCGGCTTCGCGGGGCGGTTTCCCGGCGCCACCGATCTGGAAACCTTCGCCGCCAATCTGGAAGCTGGGCATGACGCCATCGGCCCGATCCCGAAGAGCCGCTGGGACGTGGATGCGCAATCCGGCACGGCGGATGGCAAGGGCCGCTTTGGCGGGTTCCTCGACGATGTCGCAAGCTTCGATCCGCTGATCTTCGGCATCGCGCCCAAGGACGCGCGACTGATGGACCCGCAGGCGCGGATTTTCCTAGAGGAATGCCTATTCGCGTTGGACGACGCGGGCTATTCGGGCGCGGTGCGCGGCTCGTCCACGGGCGTCTTCGCCGCCGCCATGTGGGCCAGTACGAAATGCTTGCCGCGGGCGTCACCGAGGGCGCAGTGCCGTCGTCGTCCTTTGCCGAGATCGCCAACCGCGTCTCGCACGCCTTCGGGCTGACCGGTCCGAGCCTGGCGGTGGACACCATGTGTTCCTCGGCGCTGACGGCGCTGCATCTGGCCTGCGACGCGCTCAGACGCGGCGATTGCACCCTGGCGCTGGCCGGTGGGGTCAACCTGTCGCTGCGGCCGGAAAAATACCGCCAACTGATCGAAGGCAGCTTTCTCTCATCCGACGGCCGCTGCCGCAGCTATGGCGAGGGCGGCGACGGCTATGTGCCCGGCGAGGGCTGCGGCGTGGTCGTGCTGAAGCCGCTGGATGCGGCGCTGGCCGATGGCGATCCGATCCGCGCCGTAATCCGCGCGACCGCCATCAACCACGGCGGCCGGGCGCGCGGCTTCACCGTCCCCAATCCCGACGCCCAGGCGGCGGTGATCGCCCAGGCGCTGGAGCGCGCCGGCCTCGCCCCGCGCGACATCGATATGATCGAGGGTCACGGCACCGGCACGAGCCTGGGCGATCCCATCGAAATCACGGCGCTGGCCCGGGTGTTCACGAGCGATCAGGCCCCCAAAAGCGGCTGGCCCATCGGTTCGGTGAAATCGCAGATCGGCCATCTGGAGGCGGCCGCCGGCATGGCCGGGCTGGCCAAGCTGGTGCTGCAACTGGAGCACCAAAGGCTCTATCCGTCGCTGCATGCCGAAACGCTGAACGGCAATGTGGACTGGGCGTCGGTGCCCTTTGCCGTGCAGCGGACGGCGGACGCATGGGCCGCACCCGACGGCCGGCCGCGCCGCGCGGTGCTCTCGTCCTTCGGCGCGGGCGGCAGCAATGCCCATCTGGTGATCGAGGAAGCGCCCGCGCCGGCCTTCCAAGACAAGCAGGCCAGTGGCCCTGTCCTGATCCCGCTGTCGGCGCGCACGCCTGAAGCGCTTCAGGATCAATGCGCCGCGCTGCTGCGCTGGCTCGACGCCGCCAGGGAAACCGCCTCGCCGAACATTCTGCCATTGCTGGCGCGGGTGCTCGCGGTCGACGCGCGGGATCTGAGCGAGACCGACGCGCTGGAGGATCTCGGCGTCGACGCCCATGCGCTCGACCGTTTCGCGAGCGCCGTGGCGGGTGGGACCGGCGTCACCCTCACCCCGTCGGCGCTCGCCTCGGCCCGCACCGTCGGCGATCTGGCGGCGCTCGCGGGAACGGGCGCCGCGGTCCCGCTCATGGCGCTTGCGCGCACGCTGGCGCTGGGTCGCCTGGAACAATCCGAGCGGCTGGCGATCGTCGCGCGTTCTGATGCCGAGCTGCGTGCCGCATTGCGGGCCATGATCGACGGCACATCCCTGCCAGATGGCGCACACAGGAACCGCGCGTCGGAAGGCACTGACGCCGAGGCCGCGACGCGGGAGGCCGGAGCCGCACTGAAGAACCGTGATCTCGCTGCTCTGGCCGTCGCCTGGGCGCAGGGCGCGACGGTGGACTGGCCCACGCTGCTGGGTTCCGGAGCGCGCCTGCACCTGCCGCCAACGGTCCTGCAGCGCCGCGCCTATTGGTACACGCGCCCCGAAGGCGCCACCGCCATGACCCCCGCGCCGGCGATCGCGGCGCAGCCCGCACCAGCCATCGCGGACACCTCCGCCAAGGAGGCGGCGCTGCTCGAGACCTGGCGGTCGCGCGCGGCCGACTATGCGGGCGACGCCGTGCTTCTTGACGTTAGCAGCGGCATCGCGGTGATCACGCTGAACCAGCCCGAAAGCCACAACATGCTCGACGACGAGCTGGCGCTGGGCCTGACCCGCGCGCTCGATGCGGTGGCAGCGGATGAGACCGCCCGGGTCGTGGTGCTGCGCTCCTCGGCCTCCGTCTTCAGCCTGGGCGGCACGCCGCAGCAGCTTCTCGGCATCGCGGACGGCACCAAGAGTTTTACCGACACGCCGGTGTTCTATCGCGGGCTGCTCGACTGCCCGCTGCCGGTGATCTCCGCCATGGCCGGACGCGCGCATGGCGGCGGCATGCTGCTCGGGCTCTATGCCGACATGCCGGTGCTGGGATGCGAGGCTCCTTACGCTGCGGTCTTCACCGACTACGGCTTTTCGCCCGGCATGGGCGCGACGCTGATCCTGCCGCACCGGCTGGGTCCGGCACTGAGCCACGAAATGATGTATTCCGCCAGCCCGATGACCGGGGCGGCGCTGGCCGCGCGCGGCGTCGATCTGGCCGTGCACCCGCAGGCGGACGTCGAGCGCGCGGCGATGCGGCTGGCGGCGTCACTCGCAACCAAGCCTCGCGAAACCTTGATGGCGATGAAGCGGACTTTCGCGGCGCCGCTCCTCGCGGCGCTGCCCTTGGCGGTGGCGCGCGAGGAAGCCATGCACGCGCGCACCTTCGCGCTGCCGCAAGTCCGCAACGGACTGGCGCGCCGCTTCGGCGCACCCGCGCCGAGTATCGTCCCTCCACCCGCACCAACGCGCCCGGTGACGCCCGCCGCGGTCGGCCCGATCCGTTTGCGTCCGGTGGAGGCCCCCGGCGAAACGGACGACGCGCTCGCAACAATCCGTGAGATGCTCGCGACGCTGTTGATGATGGAGAGTGCCGACGTGGCCCCCGACCGGGCGCTCACCGATCAGGGGCTGGATTCCATCGGCGCGGTGGAACTGACCCGCCAGATCAACGCCGAATTCGGCACCACCTACGCGGTCACCGACCTCTACGATCATCCGACGCCGCTGGCGCTGGCGCGGCTCGTCGGGACCAACGGCGGCCCGGTCGCCAAGCTGCGGATACCCGCACGCGCTGACGGCCCGATCGTGCTGCGCCTGGTCGCGGGTTTCGCGGGCAATGGTTCCATCACCGCGAACCCTCAGCCTGCTGCGGCTCAGACGTCTTCCGATCCGGCACCGGTGGCCTTGGTCTCGCAGAGTGCGATCTCCGCCATCGCGGAGCTGGCCGCCGACGCGCTACAGATGCAGCCCGGAGAACTCGATCACCACCGCTCGCTGGCCGACCAGGGGCTCGACTCCATCGGTCTGATCGAACTCGCCCGCGCGCTATCAAAGATGTTTAACAAACAGATAGAAGCATCTGATCTTTATGATTATCCGAGCGTTTCAGAACTTGCCCGGCATCTCGACGGGACCGCCGGTTCCTCAGCACCTGTAGCCGTCCTGCCGGCGCGCGTGCCCGAGCCCGTCATCGCCTCCCTGCCCGCCGCACGGGAGCCGCTTGAGGATCCGGTGGCGATCATCGGGCTCGCGGGCCGCTTTCCCGCCGCTGCAGACGCGGAGACCTTCTGGCAGAACCTGCTCGCCGGCGTCGACGCGGTCACCGAGATTCCGGCCGGCCGCTGGGCCGTGCCCTATGATCCCGATCCGCAGGCCGAAGGCGCATCGGTGTCGCGCTGGGGCGGGTTCATCGACGACGTCGCGGCGTTCGACGCCGCCTTCTTCGCCATCTCGCCGATGGAGGCCGAACAGATCGACCCGCAGCAGCGGCTGGCGCTGGAATGCGGCTGGCACGCGCTGGAGGATGCGGCAATCGCACCGTCGGCCATGTCGGGCAAGACCTGCGGCATCTTCATGGGCGCGTCGGTCGGCGACTACGAGGCGCTGCTGGAACAGGCAGGCCACGACCGCTCGGCCGAGGCCTTCACGGGCCTGTCGCCGTCGATCCTCACCGCGCGGCTGGCCTATCTACTCAATCTTACGGGCCCCGCGGTGGCGCTGGAGACGGCCTGCTCTTCCTCGCTGGTGGCGTTGCACATGGCGCGGCGCGCGATCCTGGACGGGGATTGCGACATGGCGCTCGCGGGCGGCGTCAACCTGATGACCACCCCGCGCCTCACGGTGCGCTCCTCGCAGGCCGGCATGCTCAGCCCCACCGGCCGCTGCCGCCCGTTCTCGGATGCTGCCGACGGCATCGCCCTGTCGGAAGGCGTCGGCATGCTGGTGCTCAAGCGGCTGTCGACGGCCCGCCGTGACGGCGATCCCGTCCGCGCCATCCTGCGCGGCACCGGCGTCAACCAGGACGGGCGCACCAACGGCATGACCGCGCCGAGCGCGAAGTCGCAGGCGGCGCTGATCAGCAAGATCCAGCGCGACAGCCACACCGATCCCGAGACCATCGGTTACCTCGAGACGCACGGAACCGGAACCGATCTGGGAGACCCGATTGAATTCAAGGCCTTGCGAGACGTTTTTCATGATGTGAAAGAAGGCGCCTGCCTGCTTGGCTCGGCCAAGGCGTCCATCGGCCATGCCACGGTGGCGGCCGGCGTCGCGGGCACAATCGCCGCGATCCGCGCGCTGGAGACCGGCGACGCCCCGCCGCTGGTTCATTTCGAGAAAGCCAACCCGCGCGTCGATCTTGCAAACAGTCCCTTCAAGGTCGCGGCCACGCGGCAGCGCTGGGGCGATGACGGCATCCGCCGCGCGGCCGTAAGCTCCTTCGGTTTTTCGGGCACCAACGCCCATGCGATCCTCGAGCAGGCGGAAACGACGCCGCGCGATTTCGCTCCCGACGGGGTTATGACGCTGGTTGTCTCCGCCAAGACAGCCGAGGCGCTCTCCCGCAACGCCACGCGCCTCGCCGACTGGATGGAGCGCCACGACGCGCCGCTCGCCGACATCGCGCTGACGCTGCTTGAGGGGCGCGACCGGATGAACTGCCGGATGGCCGTGACCGGCAGCCGTGACGTGATCATCGAGGGCTTGCGCAACCCGCAGGCTCCGAAGCCCACAGATGCCGCTGACCGCGCTTTGGCCGAAAAGCTGATCGCCGGGGAGACAGACACGCCGGATGCCTGGCGCGCCTGGGGCAGCGCCTGGGCCTCGGAAGAAGCTGAACGCCTTGATCTCGCGGCGCCCCTACACCGCCTCGGCGCCCGCCGCTGCGCGCTGCCCGGCTACGCCTTCGCCAGGACCCGCTTCTGGGTGCCGGATGCGCGCTCCGCTGCCGCGCCGATGTCCCATGTGACGGAGCCGCATGAGGTGACGCTCGATCCGGACGCGCCCGTGCTGGCGGATCACCTGGTGCGCGGCAGGCCGGTGCTGCCGGGCACGGCGCTGCTGTCGCTCGCCTTCCAGGCTGCCGGCGACCATACCCTCGAAGCCCGAGATGTCGTCTGGACCGGCGCCTATGACGACACATCTTCGCCCTTGAGCGTAACGTGCGGGGCCGATGGCGCCTTCACCGTGTCCTCCGGTGGCGCGCAGACTGCTGAGACCCATTGCACCGGCACGCTGGTGCCCAAAACTCCCGCGCGCGTTCCGGCCGATGTCGAGGCCATCGCCGCGCGTTGCGAGACTGACCTCGATGTCGACGCCTTCTACAAGGCCTTCGCGGAGCACGGTCTCGAGCACAGGGGCGGATTCCGCCGCATCGGTTCGATCCGTCTTGGCTCCCGCGAGGCGCTGGTGACACTCGCTCCCGGCCCCACCTCGAGCTTCGGCGCGCCGGACCCCTTCATTCTCGACGCCGCGCTGCATGGCGTGGCCGCACTCGCCGACGACGGGCTCTATCTGCCGGTGCGGCTTGCCCGCTTCGCGGCGCACGCGCCGCTGGACACGGTCCGGCGCGTGCATCTCACGGAGTTGGGCGGCGATGGCGCTGAGCGCCGCTTCGACGCGCTGCTGCTCGACGATAATGGCCGCGTGGTGGCGGAAGCCGAGGGCTTCACCGTTCGGCGGGTCGACGAGACGGCAAAAGCGGCGACGTCGAAGACGCTGCTGCTGCGGCCGGTCTGGCGGGCCTGCGATCTCGCGCCGGCCGGCCCCGCGCCGCTGGTGCTGCGCCAGGACGGCGGCATGACCTGGGACGAGGCGGGCGACTGGTCCGCCGTCGATGCGCACGAAGGCCGCCCGATCCTCGCCCTGCCCGACTGCACCGATCCGGCGGTGCTCTACGCCAGCCTGCGCGATCTGGCGCTGGCCCTCAGCGCCACGGGAAAACCGGCAAGACTCACGCTGGCGACGACCGCGCCCGAGGCCGCCCAGGCGATGGCCGGTTTCGCGCGCTCCTTCGCACAGGAGCAAACCCGTATCAGCCTCCGCGCCGTGCTGGTCGATAACGCAACGCCACCCCAGGCCTTGCTCGATCTGGGACGCACTGTTCTCGACGAGCCGCTGCTGCGGCTGGATCCGGCAGGCGTCTGCACCGTCGAGCGCCACGAGGCGCTGGAGGCGGATGCGACACCGAAGCTCTCAGGCGCATGGCTGATTTCCGGTGGTGGCGGCGGGCTCGGCAAGGCGATCGCGGATCGTCTGGAAACACTCGGCGCAACGCCGATCCGCTTCGGCCGCACGCCATCCGAAGGCGTCCGCGCCGCCGATGTGACTGACGCAAAAGCCATCAAGGCGCTCGCCGACGACGTTCGTCGTGCGCATGGACCGATCAATGGCATCGTGCATCTGGCCGGCACGCTGCGCGACGCGCGGCTGGCGGACAAGAAAAGCTCGGACTGGACCGCCGTGCTGGCGCCGAAGATCGGCGGGCTCGAAGCACTGCTCGACGCGCTGCGCGACGAGCCTCTGGAAAGCGTCGTGTGTTTCTCGTCGCTTGCCGCCGTCCAGGGACAGGCGGGCCAGACCGACTATGCCTTCGCCAACGGCTGGCTCAATGGTCTGTCGGCCGGCGACGCGCGCCTGAAGATCGTCGCATGGCCGTGGTGGGTGGACGGCGGCATGCAGTTGCCGGTGGAGGAGCGCGAGGCGGCCTTCCGCAGAAGCGGCATCGCTCCCTTGATGCTTGAGGACGGCCTTGCCGCCTTCGAGCATGCGCTGGCCGCGCCCGAGCTCCGGCTTGTGGTCGCCGGCGGCGATGCGGCGCGGATCACGGCGTGGTTCGACAAGCCCGTCGAGCGTGCAGCGGCGCAGACCGATGCTGCAGGCGACGCCACCGGAGCCCTGGACGAGGCGCAGGCGCTGCTGAGCAAGATCCTCGTGACCATGCTGAAGCTCGATCCGGAAACCGTGCGCGGCGACCGGCGGTTCGGCGAATACGGGCTTGAATCAATCACCCTGACCCGCTTCGCCAACCGCATCAGCCGCCGGCTGGAGATCGACCTGGCGCCCGCCGTGCTGTTCGAGGAAGACACGCTCGAACGGCTCGCCAGCCGTCTCGTGCGCATCGAGGCGCGAGACCGCTTCGCGAAATCCGCGCCCGCCAGACAATCGATTCCGGCCGCCGCGATCTCGGATGCGACCATCGCCGCTCCCACGTCGCCCGCCATCGAAGCCAGGCCAGTCCAAGACGCACCGACGCAACCGGACGCGCCCATCGCCATCATCGGCATGGCGGGCACCCTGCCCGGCGGCGCGGATCTCGACGGCTTCTGGGAAATGCTGGAAGGCCGGCGCAGCGCGGTCACGGAAATCCCCGCCGAGCGCTGGGACTGGCGCGCGGCGGCGGCCGGGCTCGAGGCACAGGGGCTCGACGGCAACCGGCTGCGCTGGGGCGCCTTCATCGACGGCATCGACCAGTTCGACCCGGCCTTCTTCGGCATCTCGCCGCGCGAGGCGGAACTGATGGACCCGCAGCAGCGGCTGTTTCTGGAAACCGTGTGGCACGCCATCGAGAACGCCGGGCTGGATCCGGCGGCGCTTGCGGGTTCCGACACCGGCCTCTTCGCCGGCGTGTCGACGGCGGACTATCTCGATCTGATGCTGCGCAACGGCACCGACATCGAGGCGCATGCCGCAACCGGCATGTCCCACTGCGTGCTGCCCAATCGGGTGTCGTACCTTCTCGACCTGCACGGCCCGTCGGAAGCCATCGACACGGCGTGTTCCTCGTCGCTGGTGGCGCTGGCGCGCGGCGTCGAGGCCATCCGCCGCGGCGACTGCAAGATGGCGATCGCCGGCGGGGTCAACGCGCTGCTGGCGCCGACGCTGTATCAGGCCTTCGGCCGCGCCGGCATGCTCAGCCCGTCGGGCGCCTGCCGCAGCTTCGATGACGGGGCCGACGGCTACGTGCGCGGCGAAGGCGTCGGCGCGGTGCTGCTCAAGCGGCTGGATCAGGCGCTGGCCGACGGCGATCCTGTCCACGGCGTCATCCGCGCGGTCTGCGTGCGCCACGGCGGCCGCGCCAGCTCGCTCACCGCCCCGATCCCAATTCCCAGGCCGCTCTGATCTCGGAGACGCTCGCCAAGGCCGGGGCCACCGCCTCGGATCTCTCCTATGTGGAGACCCACGGCACCGGCACGCCGCTGGGCGATCCGGTCGAGATCGCCGGCCTCACCCAGGCCTTCGGCGACGGCGCGCGCGAGACACCCTGCTATCTCGGCTCGGTGAAGTCCAACATCGGCCACCTGGAAGCCGCGGCCGGCGTCGCCGGGCTGATCAAGCTGCTGCTGGCCCTGCGCCACAAGCGCCTGCCCGGCCACCCGACGCTGACAACCCTGAACAGGCAGATCCGCGTCGGCGACCGCTTCGAGGTTCTCACCGACACCATCGACTGGCCCGCGCCGAAGAGCGGCCGCCGGCTCGCCGGGCTGTCGTCCTTCGGCTTCGGCGGCGCCAACGTGCATGCGGTGATTGAAGAGGCGCCGGAGCGCGAGGCGGCGGTCCGCGCCGCCCGGCCCTTGAGCGTCTTCAACAGGACGCGCTTCTGGGCGGAGGCGGCGCATCTGCCGGATGCACTACGGACGCAGGCGTTGCCTGCCGCCGCCACCCCTTCGGATCGCCAACCCGCTAATCTCACCGGCATGCTGTTTGAAACCACATGGCGCCCGGCGACCCCGGAGATCGCGCCAGCAACCGGTGCGGCGCTAATCCTTGACGCGGGCGGACGCAGCGCGGCGGCGCTTGGCGACAGGCTTGGCGCGCGCATCATCACAGCGTCGGATCTCACCGGTACGGCAACCGACCGCGCGCTCATCGGCGAGGCGCCGGCCTTCGTCCTGTTCGTCGCGGACGCCCGGTCGTTTGCCGCACGCGCGCCCGATGCCGTGGTCGCCGCCCGCGAACAGGGACCTCTGGCGCTGGTACGCCTCGTGCGGGCGCTGCATAGGGCCGACAGCCTGCACCTTGGCGTGCTGACGAGCGGCGGCACCGCACCGACCGGCGAGGACAGCCCCACGGCTGCGGCGCTGATCGCCCTGACCCGCACGATCGCCCACGAATATCCGCGCTGGAGCGTCTCGGCGATCGACATCGACCGGAAAACACCGGTCCGGGCCGTGACGCAAACGGTGCTGCCGGCACTGCTGTCCCCCGGCGGCGACGTGCTGGCGCATGCGCACGGCAGCTTCTTCGCGCGCTCGTTAACGCCCGTTGATGCCGGAGAGGCGGCCTCGCCGTTCAACGCGAAGGGCGCGGTCCATGTGATCATCGGCGGCCGCGGCGGCATCGGTGGCGCCCTGGCGCTGGATCTCGCCCGGCGCGGCAAGGCGCGGCTGGCGCTGATCGGCCGCTGCGCCGCGGAGAACGACACCGAGACGCTTCTGGGCGAAATCCGCGCCGCCGGCGGCGAGGCGCTCTACGTCCGCGCCGACGCCACGGACGCCGAAGCTCTGGAACAGGCGCTGTCCGAGGTGGTCGCGCGCTGGGGCGGCATCGACACCATCGTCAATGCGGCCATGGTGCTCGACAATCATCGGCTCAATGAGATGAGCGACGCCGCCTTCCGGTCGGCGTATGACGCCAAGGCGCAGATCGCCAGCGCGCTGGAGCAGGCAATGACGGCGCAGGGCCTGAACTGCACGGTCGTCCACATGTCCTCGGTGCAGAGCCTCGCCGGCAATCCCGGCCAGGGCAATTACGCCGCCGGCTGCGGCTTCCTCGATTGCTGGGCCGCAGGATCTCCCATCCCCACAAAGCTGATCTCCTGGGGCTATTGGGGGGAAATTGGCGCGGTTTCGGGCGAAGCGTGGGCAAAGGCCATGGCCGTCCAGGGCATCGGCTCGATCCGCCTCGACGAGGGTCTGGCGGCGCTGGATGCGCTGCTGTCCGGCGAGCACGGCACCCTGACACTCGCCAAGGGTACGCCGGAGGCGCTCGCCAAACTCGGAATCGGAGGCACCTCGGTCGTCACCGACGACATGCCGGCGATCGCCGCCACCGACCCGATGCAGCACGCCCTGCCGCTGCTGGAGCAGGCGACGGCCGCGAAAACCCGCGCCGTGCTGCTCACCGCCGCCGGTGCCGATGCGCCCGCTTTCGATCAGACGGACGCCTGGGCCGCGCGGCTTTCGGTGACGCCGGCCAACCGCCGCCTGCTGGAGGCGCTGCTGTCGGTCGCCACGCAGGCGGATGCCTCCGATTCCGCCGATCTCGATGCCTTGAAGCGCGCTCATCCGGTGGTCGGCGCCCATGTGACGCTGTTGAGGCGCGTCTTCGACGCCCTGCCTGATCTGCTGGCCGGCCGCATCGACGGACCCTCGGTGATCCTGCCCGACGGCACGCTGGATCTGGTGGAGCCGATCTACACCGGCAATCCGATGGTCGATGCGGCCAACGCGCAAATGGCCAAGATTATCTCAAGGATCGCCAATGACGGCGACGCGGGCGCGGTGCTGGAGATCGGCGCAGGCACGGGCGCCACGAGCCGCTTCATTCTCAACGCCCTGGCGCAGACCGACCACCCGGCGGAATACTGGTACACGGACGTCTCGCCGGTGTTCACCCGGCACGGCTGGCGGCTGCTCGCCGGCAACTATCCGCGCGCCCGCTTCGAGCCGCTGGACATCGAGGCGGATCCGCTGGCGCAAGGGTTTGAGGCGGGCGGCTACGACGTGGTGCTGGCGTCGAACGTGCTGCACGCCACCGCCGACATCAGCACGACGCTGAAACACATCGCGATGCTGCTGAAACCCGGCGGCCGGCTGCTGCTCGGCGAACTCACTCAGGTGCTACACGTCAACACGGTGATCTTCGGCCTGCTGCCAGGCTGGTGGAACGCCAGCGACGGCCGCCGCCTGCCGCATGCGCCGCTGCTGTCGCTCGACGAATGGCACAAGGCGCTCGGCGAGGCAGGCTTTGCCGTCGATCCGGTCTGGCAGGACGCCTTCGGCCTGTCGGTGATCTGCGCCACGCTTCGCAAGCGCAGCGGCAGCGTCGACATCCGCTACAGCCAGCCCGTGGATCGCGAACCCGCAAAGCCCGCAGCGGCCGCCTCCGGCCCGCTGGCCACGGAAATCGCCCGCCATCTGGCCGAGGTGCTGCGGCTCGACGCCGGGACAATCGACGCCGACGCGCCCTTCATCGATCTGGGGCTGGATTCCATTCTCGCGGGCGAACTGGCGCGAAAACTCTCCGACGCGCTGGCGCTCGACATCAAGCCAACAGAGTTCTTCAATCATCCGACGGTTGCCCGGCTGGCCCGCAATCTCGCACAGCGCGGCGCGGCAGCCGATAAGCCCGCCGAACCGCAAGCAACAAGCACAGACGACGACGCCTTACTGCTTGATCTTCTCGGCGATCTGGAGAGCGGAAAATCCGACGCCGAGACGGTCCGCAAGGCACTCCAGGACGGTCCGGGTGGCACGCCGCAACCGGGTACGCCGAACAGCCGCGAGGACCGGCATGGTTGAGCGCTCATACGAGCCCGGCAAACAGGTCCCTTCCGGCGGATCATCCCCGGAACCCACGCGCACGGCGGCAACACTCCGTGACGCGGACGCCGCCACCCACGGCCGCAATGCCGCAAGCGGTCCCACCGAACCCGTCGCCATCATCGGCATGAGCGGCCGCTTTCCCGGCGCCGACGACATCGAGACCCTGTGGCAGGCGTTGCTCGACGGCCGGGATCTGGTCACAGAAATCCCGGAAAGCCGCTGGAGCGCGCCGGAGCTGGCGGCGGACGGCGCCTGCCGCTGGGGTGGGTTCCTCGAGAACGCGGAAGGATTCGATCCGCATTTCTTCGGCCTGTCGCAGCGCGAGGCGGACCACATCGACCCGCAGCAGCGGCTGTTTCTCATGGAGGCCTGGAAGGCGCTGGAGAACGCGGGCCACGCCGGGCCCTGCGCCGACGGCGCGCGCATCGGCACCTTCGTGGGCTGCGCGGAGGGCGACTACGGCACGCTGCTGCACGACCGCGGCGCGCTGATCAACCCTTACGCCTTCATGGGCAACGCCTGCGCCATCCTCGCCTCGCGCATTGCCTATCATCTGAACCTCAACGGCCCGGCGCTGGCGGTGGACACCGCCTGCTCCGCCTCGCTGGTCTCCGTGCATCTGGCGTGTGAGGCCCTGCGCGCGGGCGAGTGCGACATGGCGCTGGCCGGCGGCGTCTATGTCATGTCGACCCCGCGCCTGCACCGGCTCGCCACGAGTGCGGCCATGCTCTCGCCCACCGGCCGCTGCCACGCGTTCGGTGCCCAGGCCGACGGATTCGTGCCCTCGGAAGCCGTCGCGGCGCTGCTGCTCAAGCCGCTGGATGCGGCATTGGCCGATGGCGACCGGGTGATCGCGGTCATTGAGGCCTCGGGCCTCAATCAGGACGGCCGCAGCAACGGCATCACCGCCCCAAGCGCGCCCTCCCAGGCCGCACTCCTCAAACGCATCTATGCCCGCGCCGGCATCGATCCGCGCTCCATCGGGCTGATCGAGGCGCATGGAACGGGCACGAAGCTCGGCGACCCGATCGAGTTTCAAGCCCTGACGGAGGCCTTCGGCAACCAGCCGGCCGGCCACTGCGCGCTTGGCAGCATCAAGAGCAACATCGGCCACGCCCAATTGGCGGCCGGCATTGCGGGCCTGGTGAAACTGATCCTCAGCGTCGAGCGCGCAACGATCCCGCCGACGCTGCATACAGAGACCGTCAACCCGCATCTCGATCTCGAGGCTTCCCCCTTCCGCCTGCCCAAGAGCGCTGAGGACTGGACCGGAGACGTGCGGCGCGGCGCGGTCAGCGCCTTCGGCTTCGCGGGCACCAACGCGCATATGGTGGTGCGCTCGCACGATGCGCCGGCGCGTTCCGCGCAGGCCTCCCCAACGCTGATGCTCCTCTCGGGCGCGGACGAGGTGGAGCTGAAGGACAATGCCGCGCGCCTTGTGACCGCGCTCAAGGGCGGGACCCATGATCTCGCCGACGTCGCCCTGACGCTGATCGCGGGCCGCGCGCATCCCGCCTGCCGAAAGGCCATGGTGGCTGACACGCTTGCCGGCTTCATCGCGGCGCTCGAGACCATCGCCGCGGGCCAGGCTCCGCGCGCCGCGCGCGCCGATCTCATCGCCATCGTTCCCGCCCTCATCGGCCGGTTGCCCGAGCACGCGGCCGATGCGGGGGAAGGCACGCGCAAGGCGCTCGACGTGCTGGCGCAGGCCTATGAGGCCGGCGCGCCGGTGACGCCCAAGTGGCTGCGAACGCTGATGGACCGGCCGGCACGACGCGTCGCCCTGCCCGGAACGCAATTCCGGCTGCGGCGCTGCTGGATCGACGCGCCGGAGACACCCTCGGCGAATGTCGCTTCCACCGTTCTCGAGATCGCCGCCGACGATCCGCTTCCCGAGGCGCACCGGGTGGGGCCGCGCGCCGTCGTGCCCGGCACGGCGCTGCTGCTTGCCGCCCTGGGTGGGGCATCCGCCCTCACGGACATCCGCTTCAGCGCCATGGCGGAACGCGGCGCGCCCGGACCCTTGCGCCTGAAAGCGACGACAAAGGACGGCGCCGTCACCCTCACCGGCGATGACGGCACGACGCTGCTGACCGCGAACCGTGCGGATGCCGTCACACCGGATCGCCCCGAGCCGGATTTCCCGCCGTTCGATGCCGCGGCGTCCGACCGGGCGGACGCCCTGCCCGGCCGCTTCAAGGCCGCGGGCCTCGACTACGGACCCCGCCTGCGCGGCATCAAGCAGATCATGGCGTCGGGCGATCGCGTTCGCGCGGAAATCGCATGCGCGGAGGGCCGCGAGCGCTTCGGCGTCGCGGGCGTCAGCGCCGAGCTGCTTGACATCGCCTGCCAATGCGTCGCAGCCCTGCTGCCCGATGACGCCCCGCTGCCGCTGATGGTGCCCGCGAGCCTGAACGGTTTCGCACTGCTGCGGCCCCTGAAGAACGCGGCCGAGGTGCGGCTAACCCACACCGGCGGCTCGCCAGACGGCGGACCGATGACCGTCGACATCACGCTTCTGGATTCAGGTGGTGCGCCGGCCGCCCTCCTGCGCGGCCTGACCCTGCGTCCGCCCCGGGACTCGGCAAAGGACGCAGCAAAGGGCGTCACGCTGCTACTCACGCCGCGCTGGATCGATCCGGAGCCACTGCAGCCCTCCTCCGGCGCCGCCGCGCGGCACCTCACCATTCCCGCGTCCGGCGGCGATCCCGTGCAGGCGGCCAAAGGTATGCTCGCGCCGGCGCTCGCCTTTTGCCGCGACGCTGAGCTGAAAATGGGCAGGCCGCTGCGGCTCATCTGCCATTGCGCGCCCGACGATCTTGCACCGATCGCCGCCTTCTGGCGCTCGGTCACCAGGGAATATCCGTCGCTGGCCGTGGCCTGCGTCTCGTTGGACAGGATGGACATGGCGCAGGCGGAGGCGCTGGTGCCCGATGCGGGCGTCGCTGTCGCAACGCTCACGCCGCAGGGCGCTCGCCGCCGCGTTCTGCGTGAACAGGCGCCCGCAACGCCTTTCGATTTCAGGACACTCGTCCCCGGCGCCATCGCGATCACCGGCGGCGGCGCGATCGGCGGCATGCTCGCTGGGTATCTCGCCGAGCGAACCGGCATGACCGTCGGCGTCATCGGCCGGTCGCAGCCCGACGGGCAACACACGCCGCATGGCTCCGGCACGGTTCTGCGGCTTGCGGCCGACGTCACCAACGAGGCGGCCCTGGCGTCTGCGCTGGACCGGCTGCGCGGGAACGGCCCGATCCGGCTGGTGATCCACACGGCGGGCATCGCGGGCGACGCGCCGCTGGCCGATCTGACCGGTCCCGACGGTATGGCGCTACTCGACAAGGTGCTGGCGCCGAAACTCGCCGGTTGCGCGCTTGTCGACCGGCTGACGCGCGCCGATCCGCTGAAGGCCTTCGTCGCCTTCGGCGGCCTGGTGGCGCACACCGGAAACGCCGGTCAGGCGGCCTATGCGACGGCCAACGCCCTGCTGGAGCGCTGGGCAGACCACCGCGAGGGCAAGACCCGGGTGATCGCCTGGCCGCTCTGGGCCGAGGGCGGCATGGCAATCCCGGACCGCATGCGCGAGGCGCTGGAGCGCGCCACCGGCCTCATGCCCATGCCGGATGCGGCGGGGATCGACGCGCTGGCGGGCGCTTTGGGCGGCGGCGAGACGACGCTTGTCGTGGCGCATGGGGACCGCGCGCGTCTGCTCGACGCGCTCTGCCCGCCCCCGCCGCGAAAGCCTCGTCAGGCTCCGGAAACACGGACCTCTCCGGCTTGCGCGAAGTCTTCTCGGCCAAGGTGCTCGACATCGTCGGACAATCGCTGAAAGTCGATGGGGCTGCGGTGGATCTGGAAACCCCGCTCGCCGACTACGGGCTCGATTCCATCGCCGTGACCGCGCTTGTGGACGATCTCAACCGCCAGACAGGCGCGAAACTCAATCCCACGCTGTTCTTCGAGGCCCGCTCGCTGCACACCATCGTCACCCATGCGCTCGACGCCTGGCCGGGCGAGATCGCGAAGGCGCTCGACTGGACCCTCGCCGCTCCGTCCCTCACAAAACCTGCGGAACCCGCTCAAGCGCTCCAAATGCCGCCCGCCGCATTGATCACCGAAACGCCGCGGCCGCAGATCGCGCGCGACACTGCGGACCCGATCGCCATTGTCGGGCTCGACCTGCGCTTCCCCGGCGCCGACGACGCGGACACCCTGTGGCGCGTGCTTCTCGATGGGGCCTCCCAGGTTGGCGAGGTGCCGCGCGAGCGCTGGGACTGGCGGGCGCAGCCGGACGGGCCGCAACAGGCGCTGCGCTGGGGCGGCTTTATCAAGGGTATCGACCGCTTCGACGCCGGCTTCTTCGGCATCGCGCCGCTGGAGGCCGACGCCATGGATCCGCAGCAGCGGCTGTTGCTGCACTCCGCCTGGCGGGCGATCGAATCCGCCGGGCACGGGCCGCGCACGCTGGCCGGATCGCGGACCGGCGTGTTCATCGGCTGCGCCGGCTACGACTACATGACGCTGCTGAACCGCTCTCAGGCCGCGCCGCAGGGCTGGAACGCCACCGGCGTCGCGCCCTCGCTGATGGCCAACCGCCTGTCCTATGCGCTCGATCTGCGCGGCCCCAGCGAAAGCGTCGACACGGCGTGTTCCTCCTCGCTGGTGGCGCTCGATCGCGCCATGAAGGCCCTGCGCGCAGGCGCCTGCGAGGCGGCCATCGTCGGCGCCTCCAGCGCCATGCTGGCACCCGACCTGCACACGGCCTTCGCGCGCGCGGGGTTGCTCAGCCCCAGCGGCCGCTGCCATGCGTTCGATGCATCCGCCGACGGCTACACGCGCGGCGAAGGTGTCGCGGCGCTCTATCTCAAGCCCCTGTCGCAGGCCCGCCGCGACGGCGATCCCGTGCTCGGGCTGGTGCTCGGCAGCGCCGTCAACCATGGCGGCCACGGCACCTCGTTGACGGCCCCGAACGCGCAAGCCCAGGCGGACGTGCTGCGCGCGGCCTGGGCGGACGCAGGCATCGCGCCGGCGGAGATCGGCTACATCGAGGCGCATGGCACCGGCACCGCACTGGGCGATCCGGTCGAGATTCGCGGGCTGACGGCGGCGCTGGCCGACTGCGCCTCGGAACCGGGCTCCATTGCCGTCTCCACGGTGAAAAGCCGGCTGGGGCATCTGGAAGCTGCCGCCGGGCTCGCCGGCGTCATCGCGGCGCTCCTTGCCGTCCGGCACGGCATCCGTCCGGGCAATCCGCAGATCCTTGAACGCAATCCACTGATCGTGCTCAAGGACACGGCCCTCGCCCTGCCGCGCGAAGCGAGTACCTGGCCTCAGCGGGAACGCCGCATCGCAGGCATCAGTTCCTTCGGCTTCGGCGGCACCAACGCCCACGTCGTGATCGCCGCAGCCGACGAGGATGGCGAGAGGACCAATTCCGGCGGGGATCGTCCGGCGCTCATCGTGCTCTCCGCCCGCACCGACGCCGATCTCAAGGCCCGCGCGGCCGATCTCGCCGCATGGATCGCGAAACAGGCCCTGCCGGCGGCTCAAGTGACTGATGACACGAGTACCGAGCTCGCCGCGCTGATCGCCGCGCGTCTGGGTCTTGCGCCGGATGCCGTCTCCATGGACGAAACCCTGGCCGAACTCGGTTTCGACGCACCCCTTCTGCGGACGCTGGGCCAGGCGCTATCGGATCGGTTTGGCCATGCCGCCTCGCGGACGCCCTTGTCGGTCGACACCACACCTGCGCAGATCGCGCGCAGCCTCGCGCCCGGCATGGAGACGGCCGAGCCAGGCACGGCCGCCACGCTCGCGGATCTCGCCTACACACTGCAAGCGGGCCGGGACGCAATGGCGCATCGCCTGGCCTTCGTCGCCACCTCGCTGGACGAGGTTCGGGCGACGCTGGACGCCTTCACAGTCAGCGGCAACGTTTCGGACATCTGCCAAGGGATTACAGATAAGCAGAAGCAAGGCGCGGCAAAGCTCTTCGCGCGCGAGGCCGGACAGGCGCTGATCGCCCAGGCCGCAGCCGACGGCGCGCTGGAAGACCTCGCGGCGCTGTGGTGCGAGGGCGCGACGATCCCCTGGGCGGTGCTTTGGGACAAGAACGCCTTACCTCGACGCCTCGCCCTTCCCGCCTACCGCTTCGCCGGCGAGCGCCACTGGCTCGCGGGGGCGGCGCCGGAGAGCGCCGCGCCACTCACGATCCTGTGCCCCGGCTGGCAGAAAACCAGCCTGCCCGGCGTCGTGGATTTCGTACTCGCGGATAGCACCGGACCCTGGCCGAACGACCAGCCGTTGGTGATCCGTCTGGACGAGACCTCGGATCCGCAAGCCGGCATCGCCCGGCTCGCGTCAAACATGCGCGCAGCGCTTGAATCCGGTCCGCTGCGGCTTGCCATCATCATCCCGGGTCATGCGCCGGACCGCGCGGCGCTGGCCGAGGCCATCGCGGGCCTCATCAAGGCCTGGGCGCGGGAAACACCGTCATTGCGCGCCATCGCCGCCTTTGGCGATGACGGTCGTATGGGATCTCTCGCCGCCGCAATTGAGACGCTGCCCGCCGGCAGTCTGATCCGGCTGCGCGGCGGAGACGCCGAAATCCAGGTCCTGCGCGAAACGCAACCGCCAGCAAACGCGCTCGACATCAAGGGACGCGTGTTTCTGATCACCGGCGGCAACGGCCAGATCGGCCGGTTGCTCGTGGCCCACCTTCTCGATCAGGGCGCACTGGGCATCATCACCATGAGCCGCACAGCCGCCCCCAGCGACGACGCGCGCGTGATGGCCTTCGCCGGCGACTGCACCCGGCCGGACGACGTGGCCGCGGCAGTGCGGCTTGCCCGCGACGCCTTCGGGCGGATCGATACGATCATTCACGCGGCCGGTGTTTTGTCCGACGGGCTGATGCAGGGCGACGGGCTGGCGAGAATGCCCGCCGTGCTCGCGCCGAAGATCGGCGGCCTCGACGCCCTGCTCGCGGAAGGCGTGCCCGTCGTGGCCTTCTCCTCGCTCGCCGGCTGGCTGGGCAGTCCCTCGCAGGCTGCCTATGCCGCTGCCAACCGCTATCTCGACGGCTACGCGGCGGCGCTGGGGCCTGAGCGGCTGCGCACCCTGGCCTGGCCGCTGTGGGACGAGGCCGACGCGGCGACGCCGCAGGCGCGCCTCGCGATGAAACGCGAACTCGGTCTTGAACCGCTCGCAACCCGCCAGGCCTGGGACATTCTGGCGAGCACCACAGGGCCGGTGTCCGTTGTCGTTCCGGCGGGAGACGATGCGCCCGTCATGGCCCTTCTGACCGCGGCCGGGGCCGCCGTTCCCGTGTCCTCCGCCAGCGGATCGGCACGCGAGCTGATCGCCGAGGCGCTCGGCCTGCAGGCGCCGCCGCCGGGCGATGCACGGCTGGGCGAGATCGGCTTCACCTCGCTCACCGCCGTGCGCCTCGCCTCCGACCTGCGCACCCGATGCGGCCTCGACTGGCCGCTGAAGCGCTTCTTCGAGCACGACAGCGTGGAGGGTCTCGCCGGGGCGCTCGATGTGGCGCTGGACGAGGTGCGCGACGGCGCCTCGATGCGCGATGACGCGCGGCCCCCGGCCCCCATCCTGCACATCGCCCCTGCGCCCGCGCGCACCGAGTGCGCCCTGTCGTCCGGCCAGCGCGACCTGCTGCTGCATCAGCTCGTCACTCCGCGCAGCTACGCCTACAACCTGCCGGTGCTGTTCCGCCTCGATCCCGCGCTCGAAACCGGCGCTTTACGCGACGCGCTGGACCAGTTCGTCCGCCGCCACCCGCTGCTGCGCGACACCTACCGCCGCGACGGCGACACTCTCCTGCGCGTTCCGGGCGACGATACAACGCTTGCCCTTGAAGAGCTCACAGCGCCAGACGGCGACGATGCGGCACAGACCGCCTGGCTGCGCGATCTGGCGCGCCGGTCCTTCCGCCTCGACCGCGACGCGCCCCTGCGCGCCATGCTGATCACCGGACTGAACGACGCCCCGCGCGCCCTGCTGCTGACCCTGCACCACATCGCCGTGGACGGGTTGTCGCTCGCCATCCTGCAGCGCGACCTCGACGCGCTGATTGCCAGAAAACGCCTCGCAGCGCTGGATGACGCCTACGCGGCCTTCGTCGAAGAGCAGGCCGGCTTCCGCGGCTCCGATGAAGGCCAGAACATGCTGGCGTGGTGGGGCGAGACGCTCAAGGATCCGCTGACGCCGCTCGACCTGCCCACCCTTGTTCGCCCGCCACGCGACCGCGCCAATCCGCAGGGAAGCCACCGCACGGCGACAATCACTGCCGATACGGCCACGGCCTTGAAATCCCGCTGGGTTTCGGGCGGCACGACCATGGCCGCCGTGACGCTGGCCGCCTGGGCCGCGGTGCTCGGCCGTTTTGCACCAACGGGTCCAGTGCGGCTGATGACGCCCGTCGCCAACCGCCCCGACCGTCGCTTCAGTGACACCGTCGGGCTGTTCATGAACCCGGTGCTGGTGAATGTCGTCGTGCCGGAAAGCGGGTGCTTCTCAGACCTGCTGGCCAATGCCGCCGGTTCCCTGCAGGACGCGATCGAACACGCCCGCACGCCGCTGGCCGATGTGATGGCGCTCCTGGCGCGCGACGGAAAGCCGCCGGCGCTGCATGAGGCCGCGCACGCGGGGTTCCTCTATCAGGACTGGCACGGCGTCTCCGAAGGCCCGCTAACGCGGCTCGACACGCTGCACCATGAGGGCGATTTCATCCTGGCGCTGGAGGTCATCGACACCGCCGAGGGACTGCGGCTGCTGCTCAAGCACGACGAGGCTTTTGTCGATGCCGAGACGGCGGAATGGCTGTTGCAGAAAACGGCGAAACTCCTTGAAACGCTCATCAAGGAAGATCCCGAGCTTGCCGCGCTCGATGCCGCCGAGGCCGCGGACCAGACACGGATTGCCGCCTGGAACGCCGCGACGCGCGACACGATACGGCACATGTCCGTCTCCGAGCGGCTGCGCCAGCACGCCGCCGCGACCCCGAATCGCCCGGCGGTCATCAGCGGCACAGACACCTGGGACTATGTGCGAGCCGACCGGCACGCGGACCGCGTAGCAAATGCGCTGCATGCCGCCGGTGTCACCACCAATGATATCGTCGGCATCCGGATGGACCGCGGCATCGCCTTGCCGTCGGTGCTCATCGGCATCTTGCGCGCCGGCGCGGCATATCTGCCGCTGGACCCGGCCTTTCCGCAGGCCCGCGTCGCCTACATGCTGGAGGATTCCGGCGCGCGCTTCCTGATCGATCTGACGGACGATCCGCTTTCCGCCCCCGGCCTGACCGTGATCCGGCCCCAGACCATTGCGGACTCGCCCGAAATGCCTGTGGACACACGACAAGCCGGCGCGCTCGCCTATGTGCTCTACACGTCAGGCTCCACCGGCAAGCCCAAGGGCGTGCGCATCCCGCGCACGGCACTCGACAATTTTCTCACAAGCATGGCGATCCGGCCTGGCCTCGACGCGGACGACCGGATGCTGGCGCTGACCACGGTGTCGTTTGACATTTCCGGGCTGGAACTGCTGCTGCCGCTCACGGTGGGCGCCTCGGTGGAGATCGTATCCGCCGCCCAGGCGCGCGACGCCCGCGCCCTGCGCGAGTGCCTTGAAAGCGGCGCCATCACGATCGCCCAGGCGACACCGGCCACCTGGCGCATGGTGCTGGCGGCGGGCTGGACCGGCGGCGGCGCGCTCAAGCGCCTGCTCATAGGCGGCGAGGCGCTGCCGGCCGATCTGGCGGAGACGCTCGCAGGCCTCGTTCCCGAGGTCTGGAACATGTACGGCCCGACCGAGACCACGATCTGGTCCGCCTGCGGCCGCGTCGAGCCCGGCAGGCGCATCACCGCAGGCCTGCCGATCGCCAACACAAGCCTGCATGTGCTGGACGAGGCGCTAAATTCGCGCGCCATCGGCGCGACGGGCGAACTGGCCATCGGCGGCGACGGTCTGGCCGAAGGCTATCAGGGGCTGGCCGAGCTGACGGCGGAGCGCTTCGTCGACATTGCGGACGAGACCGGCGCGCGAACCCGCGTCTATCGCACGGGCGATCTGGCGCGGCTCCTGGCAGATGGCTCGTTGGAGATTCTCGGCCGCATCGACGCGCAGGCCAAGCTGCGCGGCTTCCGCATCGAACCCGGCGAGATCGAGGCGACGATCATGCGCGGCTTCAACTGCCACGATTGCGCGGTGCTTGTGCGCGCCTCAGACGGCGGCCTCGATGAACTGGTGGCCTTCTGTGTCGCCGGCGCAAGCCCGATGCCGCCAATCCCCGAGCGCATGACAGCGCTTGCCGGCTGGCTGCCCGATCACATGGTGCCCACGCGCTGGGTCGATCTGGAGACCCTGCCGCGCACCCTGAACGACAAGACCGACCGCAAGGCCCTCTCAGCCCTGCCGCTTGAACCGCAGATGGCCCAGCCCGCCAGCATCAGCCAGACGGACGCGATCCGCCGCTCGCCCCCCGTCGACGCCACCATCCGCCTGGCGATCGCCGCGATCACCGGCCAGACCGCGGCCACACTCGACGAGACCCTGCCGCTGACGCTCTTCGGTCTCGACAGCCTGCGCGTGGTGCGCCTCGCCGAGGATCTGGGCGAGGCCCTCGGCCTCGACGTAACGCCGACCGACGTCTTCAACGCCGGGACCATCAAGGGGCTCACCAATGAGCTGACCGGGCGGATGCCAGCGACGACGCCCAGGCTGGCCGCCCCGGCGATCCGCGACCAGACCCAGACGCGCGAGACCGACATCGCCGTCATCGGACTGTCGGGCCGCTTCCCCGACGCGCAGGACCCGGACGCCCTGTGGCGAAATTTGATGGCGGGTCGCACGTCCTTCAAGCCGGTGTCGCGGGACCGCTGGGACGTCGACAGCGTCTTTGATGCGCGGCGCAACCAGCCCGGCCGCACCTACAGCCGCGTTGCGGCATTGCTCGACGACATCGCCGGCTTCGATCCGGCGGCCTTCGCCATGACGGAGCAGGAGGCACAATCCACCGATCCGCAGCAGCGGCTGTTTCTCCTTGAAAGCCTGCGCGCCCTGCGCGACGCGGGCCTGGATCCGGCGGTGCTCGCGGGCAGTGCCTGCGGCGTGTTTGCCGGCGCCACCTTCGGCGACTACCACCGACTGCTGGAAGCCTCCGGCCGCATGGACGCCTTCGCCATGGCGGGCAACAGCCCCTCGCTGATCCCGGCGCGGCTTGCCTATCATCTCGATCTCAAGGGTCCGGCCACGGCGGTGGACACCGCCTGTTCCGCCTCGCTGGTGGCCGTGCACGACGCCTGCCGCGCGCTGATTCAGGGCGAGGCCTCCATGGCAGTTGCCGGCGGCGTCTACCTGATGACCACATCGCTGGCGCAGGTGCTTTCCGCCGGGGCCAACGTGCTCTCCGCCGAGGAGGTGTGCCGCCCGTTCGACGCGCGCGGCGACGGCATCGTGCTGGGCGAGGCCGTGGCGGCGCTGGTGCTGAAACCGCTTGGCACGGCCATCGCCGACGGCGATCCGATCCGCGCCGTCATCAAGGGCACCGCGATCAACCAGGACGGTCGCACGGCGGGCATCACCGCGCCCTCCGCACCTTCGCAGGCCGCGGTCATCGCGCAGGCATTGGCGAACGCGGGCGTCGATCCAGACACCATCGGCTATGTGGAAGCGCATGGCACCGGCACGCGGCTGGGCGATCCCATCGAGATCGACGGGCTGCGCCGCGCCTATGGCGACGAGACGACGACGCCGAAACTGCTGGGCTCGATCAAGGCCAACATCGGCCATGCCTATCAGGCCGCCGGCATCGCG
Source organism: Breoghania sp. L-A4 (assembly GCF_003432385.1). Taxonomy (NCBI): domain Bacteria; kingdom Pseudomonadati; phylum Pseudomonadota; class Alphaproteobacteria; order Hyphomicrobiales; family Stappiaceae; genus Breoghania; species Breoghania sp. L-A4. The sequence continues at coordinate 2,862,227 of NZ_CP031841.1, forward strand.
GGGCTCGTCAAGGCCATTCTCTGCCTGGAAAACGGCCTCGTGCCGCCGCAGCCAGGGCTGGAGACCATCAATCCGCTGCTGAAACTGGAACGCACCGCCTTCCGCGTGCCCCTGGAGGCGACAGACCTGAAAGGCGCCGCGGGCGTTCCCCTGCGTGCCGGCGTCTCGTCCTTCGGCTTTTCGGGCACCAACGCCCATGTGGTGCTGGAAGCCTGGCCCGAATGCGCGCCACGCCCGCAGCAGGATCACGTCGCGACCGGCCAGCGCTGCTGGGTCGATCCGACACCCCAAGCACCGGCAAGCCCGGTCGCCATCGTCACCCGTAGCGACGACACCGTTAGCGTGACGGCCCCGATGCGGCGGAGAAAATCCGCGCGGAACTGGCCGCACTCAGCGGCCTTGAGGCCGAGGCCATTGCCGGCGACGCGGCGCTGGACGTCGATCTCGGGCTTGATTCCATCAAGCTGATGGGGCTGGCGAGCCGCTTCGGCATTTCCACCGATCTCGGCCAATTGCACACGCTGGACGACCTGCTTGCGGCCGCCGGCGCTGCTGGAACAGCAAGAAGCGTATCCAACGATCCCGCCGCCCCATCGACAGAACCGCAGGAAACCGGCACGCCGATGCCGCTCGCCGATGCCCAGGCGCTGTTCCTGCTCGGCCACCACCTGATCGATTCAAGCTCGTTGTGCAGCTGGCTGCGGCTCGAAGGCCCGCTGGACCGCGACCGGCTCGCCCGCGCCTGGCAGCGCATGGTCAACGACAATCCCGGCCTGCGCATCATCGCCACGCTGCCCCCCGGCGCGGCAAGGCTCGGGGAAACGCAAAGCCGCCTGCTCACCGGCGTCAGCGTTCCGCCGATCCCCGTGACCGATCTCTCGGCCCGCACGCTCGATGCGCAGGACGCGGCGCTTCACGACGCCTTCGAGGAGGGTCTCAACCGCGAATGGGACCTCGGCCAATGGCCGCTGCACCAGATCGCGCTCTTTGACCTGGGCCACGACCGCCACGCGCTGTTCCTCACCAATGAGCATTTCATTTCAGACGGCATCGGCAACCAGTTGATCCTCGCCACGCTGCTGCGGACCTACGCGGCGCTCGGTGGCGCGGGCGCGATGCCGGATGCTTTGAATGATGACGCCTTCCGCGACATCCAGCGGAGGCTCAAGGAGCACGGAGAACGACAAGACGCACCGGCAAGCGGTGGCGCGCCCTACGGATGGATGCCCGAGGGCGCGGAAATCCGCAGCCATCGCCCGCATTTCTCGGTCTCGGTGCATGAAACCAGCCGCGACGACACCGCCGCGCTGGAACGCGCGGCATTCAGCCTCGGCGGCACGCTCAACGCGCTGCTGATCCTGGCGCTGGGCCGCGCCGCTGCCCGCACCGAGCCCGCCGGCGCCGTCGCCATCCAGATGCCGACCAGCGGCCGCGCGGTGGCAGACATCGATGCCGGACGCATCATCGGCTGCTACGCCCAGAACCTGCCCGTGGATCTGGGCTCCGAGCTCATCGACGCGCCCTGGGCGCAGGCGCTGCCCTCATTCGCCAATCAGATCAACGGCCTGCTGGCGGCGGAGGAAGACTGGCGCGTGACCGCCAGCCTCGCTGCGACGATCCTCTCCGACGTTCCGGTGGAGCACGCCCGCGTGCCCGAGCGCATGCGGCCGATGTTCCGCTCGAAACTGCGCTCCAACCTCTATGCGCCCTTCATCGGCGACACCGGCATCGCGGGTTCCTATGGCGATCTCACGGTCGCCGCCTATCGCGCCGGCACCGTCAATGGCGCCGCCACGATCGACGTGCTGCACGAGATTTTCGACGGGCGGCTGCACGGCTCTTGGAATTTCGACGCCAACAGTTTCCCGCCCGACGCCATCGCCGCGCTGCGCACCGCATTTGAGGAGGAACTCGCCGCCGCCCGCGCGGCCGCGGCCGGTCTCACACCAACGCCAGGGGGCTCACGGCGCAAGGCGGCACAGGACATCCCGCCGATCCTTGTTCAGGCGGCGCAAGCCGTGCTCGGCGAGCCGCTGCCCGAGGGCGCGGGCACCCGCGATCTGTCGGAAATCGGCATCGATTCCCTGCGCAAGGTGCGCATGCTGACCCATCTGCCGCCGGAAATCCGCCGCGACGCGGACAAGCGCCGCGCGCTCATCGGCGCGACCACCCTGTCCGGCATGGCCGAGGCGCTCGGGATCGAAGACGCATGGGGTGGCCACCCCCTGCCGATCAACGCGATCCTCGAGCAGATGAAAACACGGCCCGAGGCCGCCGCCGTCACAGGTCCCGATGGCACCTTCACCTATGGCGAACTCGACGTGACCTCCGCGCGGATTGCGGCATTGCTGCGCGACAAGGGCGTGCGGCCCGGCGACCGGGTGGGCCTCTTGTTCGAGCGCGGCCGCGGCTTCGTCGCCACCATGCTGGGAGCCTTGCGCGCGGGTGCGGCCTACGTGCCCATCGACCCTGCCTACCCGCCCGACCGCATGGCCTATATCGCCGAGCACGCGCGGCTCGCGGCGCTCGCCACCTCGCCGGATCTGGCGAGCTGGGCCGGAGGGCTGACCGGCAACACGCCGGACACCGTCGTCGTGGTGATCGATGACGCGGCACTATCGGGCGATTTGCCCGACGACTTTGTGACGCACACGCCGGCGCCCGAGGACCTGATGGTGATCCTCTACACCTCCGGCTCCACCGGCCGGCCCAAGGGCGTGGCGCTGGATCACGCCGGTTACGCCAACCGCCTGGCCTGGCACCAGAAACAGTTTTTGCTGCAGCCAGGCGAAAGCGTCGCGCACAAGACCTCCGTGTGCTTCGACATATCCGTTTGGGAGCTTTTCTGGCCGCTGATGCAGGGCGGCATTCTCACCGCCATCGGCACAGACCACGTGCGCGATCCCTGGGCGCAGGCGCAGATCATCCGCGAGCGGCCCATTTCCGTCATGCATTTCGTGCCCTCGATGTTCGAAGAGTTCATCGCGGCACTGGAAGTGGAGCATGACGCGGGCGAGGATATCGCCTTCCCCGACCTGCGCTGGGTGGTGCTTTCCGGCGAAGCCCTGCCGATGCCGGTGGTGCGGCGCTGGTTCACGCTGCTTGGCGAGAATGCGCCGCCATTGGCCAATCTCTATGGCCCGACCGAAGCCTCGATCGACGTCACCTGCGCGGTGATCTCAAGCATGCCGGCTGAGACGGAGGCGAGGATATCCATCGGCGCGGCGATCGACGGAGTGCAACTCTATGTGCTCGACGACGACGCCAGACCGCTGGGCGACGGCGAGACTGGCGAGCTGTGCATCGGCGGCGTGCAGCTCGCGCACGGCTATTTCAATCAGCCTGACCTCACGGACAAGGCCTTCATTCCATTCACGGATTCCGCGCTCGTCGGCGACAAGGTCTATCGCACGGGCGATCTGGTGCGGCGCGGAGCCGACGGCCGTTTCGACTATCTCGGCCGCAAGGACAGCCAGGTAAAAATCCGCGGCCACCGCATCGAACTGGGGGAAATCGAGGCCGTTCTCGGCGAGACCCCGGGCGTCCGCCAGGCGGCGGTCGTGGTGGAACAACGCAATGGAATCAACAGCTTGCTGATCGCGCATATCGCGCCTGAAAGCGCGGATCCCGGGGCGGCATTGGCGCATTGCAGCGGCAAGCTGCCGGTCTACATGGTCCCGAACCAGATCCATGTGCACGCGCAATTGCCCGTGACGCCGAACGGCAAGCTAGACCGCAAGGCCTTAATGAAAAAGCCAGAATCCGCACCCGTCGCGGAGTTCGCGTCCGCCCCGCTGGCCCCCGCGCAACGCTGGCTGGTGCAGCATTTCCCGGCACCCTACCGGTGGTGGGGTACAGCCGGTTCCACGTCCACCGCGTGCTCGACGAGGCGCTGATCATCCGGGCATTCGAGACGCTCACCGACCGTCATGAGGCGCTGCGCACCGTCTATCGTCCTGACGAGACTGGGGAAATCCGGCAGGTCGTGCTGGAGACTGCCGGTGCGCCCGAAGTTTTGGTCCGCGATGCGGGCACGCTACCAGCACTCACTAATTTCTCGAATTTAGCGACAGAGTTGCGAGAAATTTGCGACAAATTCGAAATCAGTAGACTGCCGCTGGAGGCGGCGGTGATCTTGCGGCACGGAGCCGGTCATTTCGAATTCTGCCTCGCCAATCACCACATCGGCGGGGACTTCGTCAGCGGCGATATCCTGTTCCGCGACTTCTGGTCCGCCTATGACGCCCTGGAGGCGGATATGGTGCCATTCGAGGACACCAGTCCCCGCCCGGCCCGGCGGCCTTCGCCACCGCCCTGGCGCAACTGGAGGCTGATGGCGGACTGGATACAGATCGCGCGTTCTGGGGCAAGGCGGTTGCCGAGAGCACGGGATTCACGCTCGCCCCCGACCATCCGGATGCCGCGAACCGCGAGGACGACACGAGGACGATCGAGCGGATCCTGCCGGCGGATCTCACCAGGGCCCTGCGGACAGAGACCCGGCGCAGGCTCGGGCTCGCGCTGTATCCGGTTCTGTGCGGGCCGCTTTACCAGGCTCTGGCGCAAATGGCGGGCGGCAACAAGGCGGTGCTGAGCCACCGCATGACCGGACGGTGCACCCTAGGAGCGCTCGACGTTACCGAAAGCGTCGGCAACTTCGCTGTGCACTTCCCGTTGCCGCTGGCAACCGACCATCTGGATGCCGACGATCTGTGCCGTGCTGTCGCCGCACAGCTTGCCAGCGTGCCGCACGCCGGGGCGAGCTACGACTGGTTCGGCAAAACCCTGGGCGATAGCGCCTACCCGGACGATTGCCTGACGCCGCTGCGCGTCAACTATCTGGGCGTGCTGCCGCCGGATGAGCACGGCGTCTTCCGCTTCGCGCGCGAACACCACAACCAGCGGCTGGCGCCGCCGGAGCAGATCCGCAGCGCAGAACTGGAATTGCATCTGGCTGTGAGCGACGACCGGTTGAGCCTGCGGCTGTCCTACGCGCAGGCCCGCTGGGACGCCGCGCGGCTGGAGGCGCTGATCGACGACTATCTGCGCCGGCTCGAGGCGCTCGCGAAGACACCCGACGCGTAGCGGTTTCGCGCTCACGCAGCCTTGCGCCGGAATGCGTGAAAACGCCATTGCGCCGCCGCATGCCGTTCGGGCAGGATCGAAACGAAGGAATCATGCCATGGCCGCCTATCTGCTTTTCGTCTTCTACGTCATCCTCGTGCTCCTCGTCGCCCGGATGGGCCGCGACAGCCGCCTGGGCTATGCGGGCTCGGCGATCCTCGGCGTGCTGATCACCCCGCCGATCCTCGCGCTGCTGCTCTACGGGCTGTCGCCGCGCAATCCGAACCTGCCCACCGTCTATGAGGACGACGGACGCGCCTCGCGATGACCGCGACCGTCCTGTTGTTCGCCGGTCAGGGCTGCCAGTTTCCGCGCATGGGCGAGACGCTGTTCACAGCGGACGCCGCCTATCGCGAAACCATGTTCGCCGCCGACAGGATCGTGCGCGGGCTGGGCGAGCCGTCACCGATTGAGCGGATGTTCAGCGCCGACGCCTCCTGGTGCGAGGATCTGACCGTCAGCCACCCGGCGATCTTCGCCTGCGAATGGGCGCTGTACCGCAGCTTCGCCGCGCAAGGCGGCGTGGCGGACGCGGTGCTCGGCGTCAGCCTGGGCGAATACACGGCGCTCGCCGCCGCCGGCGTCTACGACTTCAAGGATCTCCTGGCACTGGTCGTCACCCAGGCGCGGCTCGCAACCGAGCTGATGCCCGAGGGCGGCCTGCTGACGGTGCTGGCCGATCGCGGCGTGCTCATTCGCCATCCCGACGCCTTCACGGGCTGCACGCTGGCCGGCACCGGCTACGCCCGGCATTTCACGGTCGCGGGCGACGCCACCGCCATCGAGCGCTGCGCGGGCCGGCTGTCGGAGCGCGGCGTGCCGGTCGCGCGTCTTCCCGTGCCACGGGCGTTTCATTCACAGGCGGTATTTCCCCTGCAGCAACCATTCTCGCAGGGCCTGCGCAAGCTGCCGCCGCCGCGGCCAATGACCCTCCCCGTCTACAGCGCCGCGACCGGCTCCCGGCTGGCGCCCTTCGACCCCACACATCTGTGGCAACTGGTGCGCGATCCGATCGATTTCCCGGCGGTTCTCAAAGCCGTCGACCAGGATTTCCATGACGCCCGCTACATCGATGCGAGTCCCAGCGGCACCCTCGCCACCCTGATCTCCTACGGCGACGACCCGGGCCGCGCCGCGCGGACGGAGAGCCTGATGAAGCCAGCGGGCCGACCCGCTGTCCCCCGCGCCGTTACCACGGCCGCGACTGCCTGATTCCAAAACATCCGAGGAATGACAATGCGTCTTGAGTTAACCGCAATGAGCGCCGCGCTGAGCGGAACAATTGCCCTTCTGTGCATGCCGGCGATGGCCGAAACCCAATATTGGGACTATCGCGACTGGACGGTCACGGCCGAGACGGTCGACACCGGCGAGGATATCCGCGTCACCTGCAAGGCGCACACGGGCGGTGACGGCGACCCGGTCGTTTCCGTAACCCTGTCGAACGGCGACGCCGGTCCCCCATACGCCTATCCGAGCGTCGCCATCGAGGAACATGCTCCACGTCACCACACGACCCTGATGCAGGACGGCGACACCATCAATTTCCTGTTCGACGACGGCGACAGCGCCGCCACCAGCGCCGTCGCCGGATTTGACGAAGACGGCTTTGCCGAAGCGGAAGCCGGATTCTACGACATGCCCGGCAATCTCCAAATGTTGCAAGGAATGAGGCGCGCCGGACAGATTGAAGTCATCCGAGGGCGGGATATCGTCTACACCGCGTCGCTCAACGGCTTCACCGCAGCCTACGGAAAAATGGCCGAAGCCTGCGGCTTCAGCACCATCGGCGTGATCGAATAGTCGCTCACGCCCGCAATCATGGTATCGCGTCACCCCACAGGCGCGGGTGACGCCATCATCGCGCCGGTTTTGCGAATGCCCCCTTTCATAGGCGAGGAGCAGTGATGCGTGTTGAGCTGATCGCGATCATCGCCGCCCTGACCGGCGCGGCGGCGCTCCTGAGCGTCCCGGCATCGGCCGACATGCAATATTGGCACTATCACGACTGGACGGTCCGGGCCCAGACACTCGGGACCGGCGCGGACATCCGCGTCACGTGTATCGCGTACACCGGCGGCAACGGTTACCCGGTCCTCTCCGCAACCCTGACGAAAGGCGACGCAGGGCCTCCGGAAGCCTATCCAGGCGTCGCCGTTGAGGAGTACCCGCCGCAGCATCAAGCGACCCGGATGCGGAACGGCGAGACAATCCGTTTCGTGTTCGACGACGGCCACAGCGCCACCGCCAAAGCCGTCACCGGGGTCTACGATGACGACTTTGCCGAAGCACAGGCCGGGTTCTCGACCATGTCCGAAAATCTCGGCGTGCTGCAGGCGATGCGCGGCGGCGGACAGGTTGAGATCATGCGCGGCCAGGAGAGCATCTACACCGCGTCGCTCACCGGCTTCATCGAGGCCTATGGAAAAATGGCCGAGATCTGCGACTTCAGCACCGTTGGCATGATCGAGTAGCGCGCCGCGCCAGGCGCTAATATCCAGTGGATGGATCAGATGACGGGGACATCCCACCCAAGCCTAATGGATCCTCGGCACAAGGCCGAGGATGACGACGGAGGCGGTTTTCTTATTCAAAGACAACACCCTTCGTCATGCTCGGGCTTGTCCCGAGCACCCACGCCCGAAAGGCGATGCGCGCCGGAAAGGGTACGATCCCAAATCCATTGCATGCCCTCAAGGGGAGACGGACTCCGCACGTCGGCGCATCATGTTGCGGCGCCAACGGCTGCGACAAGCTTCGTCGCGACGTTCTCTAGCTCTCCCGGAAAACATGGGCGATCTGGTCGCTCAAGGGCTTGATGAGATACGACAGCACGGAGCGCATTCCGGTCTCGATGAACATCTCCACGGGCATTCCCGGCACCAGCCGCTTGCCCTCGAGCTTTTCGAGTTCCCCGTCCTCGATGACCAGCCGCGCGGTGTAATAGCTCACGCCGGTCGCCTCGTCCCGGCTGAGATCGGGCGACAGGGTCATCACGCGGGCCTTGAGCTCGGGCGTCGTGCGCTGATCGAAGCTCGACAGCCGGATGATGGCGCTTTGGCCGGCGTGCACCTGATCGACATCGATGGGCCGCACCTGCGCTTCGGCGATCAGCACATCCGATCCCGGCACCACGAACATCAGGGTCTCGCCCGCGCCGATCACGCCGCCGACGGTGTGGATGGCAAGCTGATGCACAATGCCGGATTGCGGCGCGCGGATATCGATGCGGCGCAACCGGTCGCGGGCCGCGATCTGCTGCTCCTGCAGTTGCGCGATCTTCGAGCGCACGGTCTGCAACTCCGTCAGCACCTGCTCGCGAAACTGCTCGTCCAACTGAATGATCTGAATGCGCCGCTCGCTGATCATCTCCCGCGCCTGGGCGATCTGCGAAATGAAACCGCCGCGGGCGCCCGACAGATCGGCGCGGGCGCGCTTCAGCGCCGTGATCTGCGATTTCGGCAGCAAGCCCTTTTCGAACAACTGCCGGTAATCAGCCAGTTGATCCTCGATCAGCGCAATGCTTTCCGCCTTGGCGTCGCGCTGCACCTCGAGCCCGGTGATCTGCTCCTCGGTCTGCGAGATCTGCTCGCGCAGCTGCGACTTGCGCCCCTCGAGGCTTGCGCGGCGCGCCGCGAACAACGCCCGCTGGCCCGAGAGGCCCGAGGCCACCTGCGGTTCCGCGTCGCGCCGCCGCAGCAGTTCGTCGGAGAAGGTGATGACATCGGCCCCGTCGCGCTCGGCGACAAGCCGCGCCTCCTGGGCGCGCAATTCGTCGAGCTGCTTGGTGACCACCGCCAGATTGGCGACCACCACGGTATCGTCAAGCCGCACCAGAAGATCGCCCGCTTCCACCGAATCCCCGGCCTCGACCAGAATCTCGCCGACAATGCCGCCTTCCTGATGCTGCACGCGCTTGGCGTTGGATTGCACGACCACGGAGCCCGAGGCGATCACCGCGCCGCCGATCCGGGCGGTTGCGGCCCAGCCGCCGACGCCGCCCAGCAACAGCACCACAAGGACGCCGCCGACGAGCAAATTGCGCCGCAACGAGGCGGCGACACGATCGCTGGGGCCTCTATCCATCGGTCTTGACCACTTTCAACGGGCCGCCGCCGCCGGGACGGGTCGGACCCGGGCCGGACGGAGCGGCCTGGCCCGCGAGCTGATTGATCTTCGCCAGGACGGCATCCTTGGGACCGAACGCCACCTGCTGTCCCTCCTTGATGTAGAGCAGCTTGTCCACCGCGGCGATGGCGCTGGCGCGATGCGCGACGACGATGACAATGCTGCCCTTCGCGCGCATGGTCTGGACCGCGGCTGAAAGCGCCGCCTCCCCCTCGCCATCGAGATTGGAATTCGGCTCATCGAGCGCCAGCAAAAACGGCGCGCGGTAGAGCGCGCGGGCGAGCCCGACGCGCTGACGCTGGCCGGCGGACAGGCGCGCGCCGCCCTCTCCGATCATCGTGTCGAAGCCCTCGGGCAGCGCCTTGACAAGATCATGCACGCCCGCGAGACGCGCGGCCTCGAGCACGCTCTCGGACGACCGGTCAGGATCGAACCGCGCGATGTTGTCGGCGATGCTGCCGTCAAACAGTTCCACGTCCTGCGGCAGATAACCGATGCTGCGGCCGATCGCCGTGCGCTCCCACTGGCTGTATTCCGCGCCGTCGAGGCGGATTGAGCCGCGCACGGGCGGCCAGACGCCGACGAGCGCGCGCAGCAGACAGGTCTTGCCGGAGCCTGACGGGCCGATGATGCCCAGGCCATCCCCCGCCTGAAGCCGGAAAGTGACGCCCTGCACCAGCGCCGCGTGTTCGCCGGGCGCGGCCGTCGCCAGTCTTTCGACAACCAGCGTGCGCGATGGCGGCGGCAGAACGGTCTCGGGTTCGGTCGCCGCACTGGCCTCGAAAACCCGCGTCAGGCGTCCGCGCGCCTGCCGCGCGCCGACGAAGCCGCGCCAATTCGCAACGGCCTGTTCCACCGGCGCCAGCGCCCGCGCGGTGATGATGGAAGCCGCGATCATGATGCCCGGCGAGACCTCCTGACGGATCGCCAGCCAGGCGCCGAGACCGAGAACGGCGGACTGCAGCATGAAGCGAAACGCCTTGATGGCGGTGCCGAATGTCGACGCCCGGTCGGCGGCGCGCTGCTGCACGCTCTGGTAGACAAGATTGTCCGCCTCCCAGCGGCCGGTGAGCGCCTTGAGCATGCCCATGGCGGAGACGACCTCGGCGTTGCGCTTGGCGGCGGCGACGGCGTCGGTTCGCCGGGCGGAGAGTTGCGCCAGCTCTCCCATCGGCGCGCGCACGGACAGCTCGTTGAGGAGGACCAGCGTCGCGATGATCAGGCTGCCGCCGACCGCCAGCCAGCCGAGCAGCGGATGAAAGATGAAGATGATCGCCAGATAGACCGGCATCCACGGCATGTCGAAGATCGCCGCGGGCCCGCGCTGGAGAGGAACTGCCGCAGCAGTTCCAGATCGCGCACCGGCTCCAGCCGCTCGCCCTTGCGCCCGAGCGCCAGCGCAAGCGACGAGCCCGCCGCATAGCTGTTGCCGGACAGCCGCACGTCGAGCGTCTGGCCGATCCGCGTCAGGCTGCGGCCGCGCACCGTCTCCAGAAGACCGAAAAACAAAAACAACATGCCCGTGAGCGCCGCGAGGACGACGAGCGTCGGCACGCTGCGGCTGGTCAGCACGCGGTCGTAGACCTGCAGCATGAACAAGGGTCCGGTGAGCATCAGCAGGTTGATCACCAGACTGATCGCGCCGACGCCCCAGAACGCCGCCCTGCAGGACGCCAGCGCGTCCGCGATCGCGGAGCGGCCGGCGCGGCGCGCGGACGCCCTCACCGGACGCTCCAACCGCGCGCGGCATGCCGACCCGCGCGCCGGCCCGGAGCCGGGCGCAAACGCGCAACACTCTTTGCGGAAACAATCACCGTCATGGCCTGCGGAACAATCCCTGCGCCAGCCTCAATCATCTCGCGGTCTCGCCGCGTTTGCTTTCAATAGCATACCCATGATGGCCGTGACGGCGCTTTCACGCAATCGCGGAGCAAACCGGGTCGCGCAAGGTACCGGCGCTAGGCCGGCTTGACGAGGATATCGATGGCGTGCACGAGCGCCGCGCGCTCGGCGGGCGGCAGTTTCTCCAGCAACGCCGCCTCGAAGCCCAGCGCCAGCGGCGCGATCTCCGCCATCAGGGCCTGACCGGCATCGGTCAGGGACAGGGAGACCAGCCGCTTGTCACGCGGATGCGCGGCCTTGGAGACCAGACCGCGCAGTTCCAGCCGCTGTGCGGCGCGCGACACCTTGGACTTGTCCATGTCCACACGGGCGTGGATTTCGCGCACGCTGACATCGCCGCCCTGCGCGAGATGCGCCAGAACCCGCCATTCCGGCACGCTGAGATCGAAGCGCCTGGCGTAGACGGCCGCGAAATCGGCGCTGACCCTGGCGGCCAGAACCGACAGGCGATAGGGAAGGAAATGTGCCAGATCGAACGCCGTCATGCTTGATATCGTTTCATCTTCAATGATATGATGCAGCCACGATAAGCGCCGCGCCCGATCCTGTAAAGCCGTCTTCGATGACCGTGTTACGTAATCTACGTTACACGCGAGACGTAACGGGGGACCGGAGGCATCAGGCGGCGCGAGAAATGGAGGAATGCGCCAGTGAACATCGAAACCCCGACAGCAGGCGCCGCGCAGGCTCAGATCGGCGTGACGCCGGGTTACATGCCCGGATTCGGCAATGATTTCGAATCGGAAGCCCTGCCCGGCGCCCTGCCGCGCGGCCAGAACAGCCCGCAGAAGTGCAATTACGGACTGTATGCCGAGCAGCTCTCCGGCACGCCCTTCACCGCGCCGACCGCGGAAAACGAGCGCTCCTGGTGCTATCGCATCCGCCCGTCGGTCAAACACGTCGGCCGGTTCCAGCGCCTCGACCTCCCTCACTGGAAATCCGCGCCCTGCATCGACGACCATATCCAGAGTCTCGGCCAGTACCGTTGGGACCCGATTCCGGTGCCGGATGAGCCGCTGACGTTTCTCACCGGCATGCGCACGATGACGACCGCCGGCGACGTGAACACCCAGGTCGGCATGGCCGTGCACGCTTATCTCGCCACCGCCGACATGGTGGACGAGTATTTCTATTCCGCCGACAGCGAGCTCCTGATCGTGCCGCAGGAGGGGCGCATCGGCATCGACACCGAGCTCGGCCGCATGCAGGTGGAGCCGCTGGAAATCGCCATCGTGCCGCGCGGCATGGTGTTTCGCGTGCGCGTGCTCGACGGCACGGCGCGCGGCTTCGTCTGCGAGAATTATGGCGCCAAATTCACCACGCCGGGCCGCGGGCCGATCGGCGCCAACTGCCTCGCCAATCCGCGCGACTTCAAGACGCCGATCGCCTGGTACGAGGACCGCGAGACGCCGAGCCGCGTGATCGTCAAGTGGTGCGGCCAGTTCCACGAGACCCACATCGGCCATTCGCCGCTCGACGTGGTCGCCTGGCACGGCAACTACGCACCGTGCAAATACGACCTGCGCACCTTCAGCCCCGTCGGCGCGATCCTGTTCGACCATCCCGATCCGTCGATCTTCACCGTGCTCACCGCCCCTTCGGGCGTGGAAGGCACCGCCAACATCGACTTCGTGATCTTTCCCGAGCGCTGGATGACGGCCGAGCACACGTTCCGCCCGCCGTGGTACCACAAGAACATCATGTCGGAGTTCATGGGCAACGTGTACGGCGTCTATGACGCAAAGCCAGAAGGTTTCGTGCCGGGCGGCATGAGCCTGCACAACATGATGCTGCCGCACGGCCCCGACGACGTGGCTTTCGAGAAGGCGTCAAACGAGGAGATGAAGCCGGTGAAGCTCACCAACACGATGTCCTTCATGTTCGAGACGCGCTTTCCCCAGCATCTGACGCATTTCGCCGCCCACGAGGCGCCGCTGCAGTCCGACTACGTGGATTGCTGGAAGGGTCTGGAGAAGAAGTTCGACGGCACCCCGGGCGAGAAATGACCCGGGGCCATGACCACTGAAAACGGCCGGGTTTCAGAAACGGCACGAACGCGGGCACCCGTTTGCGGTAGCGCCGGTACGGAGTCCCAAGAGCGTCGATGAGATCGGCTTCCTCGAATGGCGTCGCCAGCAGGATGTAGACGAAGGTTGCCGCGGCAAACACCACATGCCCGACGGTCAGATGGGGCACAATCAGGGGCGTGATCATCCAGCCCAGACTGATGGGATGACGGACCAGGGCGTAAAGATGGCGGGCCGTCATGCCGGACGAATTGGGAGTTTGCCTTCTGAAGGTCTGCCAAGCCTGCGCCAGGCCAAAGAATCCGAAATGCCCGAAATGAAAAGTCGCCGCGAGCATCATCGTCCAGACGGCAAGATAAATCGCGTGGATCGATCCAATCGCCCAGCCCGGCTGGACGTGCCAGATCGTGATCGGGATGGGTCGCCACTGGATTACCAGCAACGCCGTCATCATTGTTGTCATGTAAAGGTAGGACGCGCGTTCGATGGGCGCGGGAATGACTGTTGTCCACCAGCGCTTGAACGAAGTGCGCGCGGTGATCGAATGGTGAAGCCCGAACAGGCCGACAAGTCCGACGTCGATCAGAACGGCGGACAACAGCGTCGTTGGCCCGCCGTCGCTGATCCCTTTCGGCACACCGAGATCAGCAAAAAATCCAATGAGATAGACAAGGCTTGCCAGCGACAGGATATACGCGCCCGCCGCGTAGCCCAGCATGAGGAAATTGCGGATCATAAGCCGGTCCTTTCAACCTGGTTCGGCATCGGGCAGCGGCCCTGGCGGAGCCGCTGCCCCAACCTCACCCCAATTCCGGTCATGCTCGGAATGGGTTTTCAAATAAGCATTTGACGAAAAGTGGGTGTCATAGAAGCCGGTATCGAGCTGGTGCGCCTGCAGATACATCAGCGTAAAGATCGCCGGCACGGTCGCCGGGAAGCGTCCGAATTTGTCCTGGATATATTGGGCCATCGTCGCGACGCAATCGACGAACTCATCACCGATCGGCGCAGCACTGCCGCGGATGGCGTCGCTTTCCTTGTAGGGCCCTTCCGTCCCGGCGTTGAACGGACCGCCGGAGCCGAACTTGCGTGTGACCACGGATTCGACCGCAGCACGCATGGTGTCGAAATGCGGCGCGCAATGACCTTCGAATACACCGTCCAGGCCGGTGACATGCGGCAACGGCTGATCAGCAATCATCTCAAACCGAAAGCCGAGGCCGGGAACAGCGGGATCGCCGCTGGCGCCCAGAATACTGAAGGGATTGATCCCCTCATACATCCAGCCGCCAAGCCCCATGGCCTGGAGCATCAGCATCCCGGCATAGCAGCTGGTCGATATCTCGACCGTGACCTCGGTCAAGCCGAGCTGCTCAACGTAAGACAGAGGAAAGGGGTTTTCGACATCGACCAGGTGCTTGAACCTGTCGAGACCGGGTATCGGCTGATTGTTCACATCGTCATAGATGCAGGCGCCGTTCTGAACCAGATAGCACAAGGCCAGAACCATATGCTGCGCCAGATCGGCAACCGGAATGATCAGCGTGCTGCCGGCGACATTGGCGCACCATTCATTGTGCATTTCCATGTGCTGCGGCTGAGCCGGAGTTTTCAACCGGCCATCCGCGAGTTTGACAATGCGCGATTTGTGCTCGTCGAAATAGGCCTTCAGATCCGTTTCGCCGCTGCTGTCCCTGGCTCGGGAAGCCGCCATGTCGCGGGTTGGCAGGAAGTACACCCCGTTGTCATCCGTGAAGAAGAATTCGGTGGTGTGAAATCCCGCTGCCGACGGAAAACTCCGGCCGCCGGCCGCGCCCGCATAATTGGGCATGTTGGGCAGATAGTTGCGGTTATAGGGTATCAGGTTCGACCAGCCGGTATTGCCCGCGACCGTGGTGAGCAGCAGCATCTGTTCGAGCTCCGACAACGGCGCCGGCTGGTGCCTGGATTTGTAGGCCAGCGGGCCGTCCGGAATTTCCGCGCCCCGTGCGAAGCGCCGTGACCGACGCCCGTGGATGGCTTCGACGAGCGGGAAACCGGCAGCCTTGATGAGCCCCTGAGGCAGATCTGAAATTCTGTTGAGCATGATGTTTCCTTTGCTGTTCAGCTCGGTTGCCGTGGCGCGCGCACCCAGTCCGTTCAACACCGTTCCGGCGCCGATCATCGATGCTCCCAGCAGTTTTCGTCTTGATGTTTCAAACATGTCTCTCTCCGATTGACCGCGTTTTATGGATCTCGCCGCTGCGTTTGGTCAGCTGACGTCACTCGCCGTTTCCATGGTCTGGGGAAGCGCTTCGAACCGGGTTTGCAACGCCCGCAAATCGGCGCGGCACAGACCGATGTCCGAGAGCATGCGGTCATCGAGCTCATCGAGCGCTTGAAAGTTGCGCCGGTTGA
This sequence comes from Breoghania sp. L-A4, assembly GCF_003432385.1. Lineage (NCBI taxonomy): Bacteria > Pseudomonadati > Pseudomonadota > Alphaproteobacteria > Hyphomicrobiales > Stappiaceae > Breoghania > Breoghania sp. L-A4. The sequence goes on from NZ_CP031841.1 coordinate 2,877,805, forward strand.
AGGTCCTGGCCCGCCACGCGCTTTGCAGGCGGCTCCGCATTGTCCTGAACATCGTGATCTCCTGTCTTGCAGGCCCGTATGGGTGGAGCATTGCCTCGCTCGACGGCAGTAATGGCAGCAACCAGGACAAGGCCGTTAGGCACGAAATGGACAAAAACGGGTCAAATATGCCAAACTTGACACATGCCTCTTTCAAGCCAGACCAGAAATGTCTCCATCAGTCTCATTGCCGTCCCGGAGGTATCCGCGGCGATCGTCTATGGACTGCACGAGGTATTCACCTGCGTGGGAAAGGTCTGGGAGACGCTGACCGGAGAGAAAACCAGCACCCGCTTGATGACACCCAGAATTGTCGGACGAACCACGGCCCCGTTGGCCACGACGTTTGGCGCGACACTGGTGGCCGATCATACGATGGACGAAAAGCACCGATCGGATGTGGTGATTGTCGGTGATTTGAATCTGGAAGCGGGCGGCAGCCCCGTCGGCCGATGGCGAGAAGAGGTCGAATGGATCAAGGATCAGTATGAACAGGGTGCGATCATCTGCTCCGTTTGCACCGGGTCGATGATGCTCGCCGAAGCCGGGTTGCTGGACAATCGCGAAGCCACAACGCATTGGGGAGCGCGCCGCGTTTTCGAGCAATGTTATCCGCAGGTCCTGCTGCGCCCGGAGCGGGTGCTGGTTCCCTCGGGACTGGAGCACCGCATCATTACAAGCGGCGGGTCAACATCCTGGAACGAGCTTGCGCTGTATCTTGTTGCCCGGTTTTGCGGCGATGGGGAGGCGCGGCGAATTTCCAAGGTATTCCTGTTTGGCGACCGAAGTGACGGACAACTTCCGTTCGCCGCCATGGCCCGCCCCAAACAGCATGATGATGCGGTGATTGCCCAATGCCAGGTCTGGATCGCCGATCACTATGCGGTCGCAAACCCGGTGGCGCGAATGGCGCAACAATCCGGACTTGGCGAGCGAACCTTCAAACGCCGGTTTGCCGGCGCTACCGGCTATGCGCCGCTTGATTACGTTCAATCGCTGCGGATCGAGGAGGCAAAGCAGATGCTTGAAACGACCGACGACGCGATTGACGATATTGCTTCGGCCGTTGGCTATGACGAGCCCAATTCGTTTCGCCGCTTGTTCAAACGAACGACCGGCATTGCGCCAAATCAGTATCGCCTTCGGTTCAAGAGCGTCGCATCAGTTTAAATCAGAGCCAATTCAACCGGTCATGAGGCGGTGCAAGCCATTGCGATGCGCCATGAAAGCAATTGGACGCTGACGATCAGGGTCCACGATATTGCGCGTTCGATGTATTTCACGAAGGGCGTCTGATACGGATCCATATGACTTTTTTCGGGTTATTCGGCAAGAAGCGCGACGCCGTCCAAATGGCGGGCAAACGCTTCCTCCGGTCAACCCAATCGCTTCGCCTGGAGCGTGCTTGCCCGATCACAAGATCGCACTGTGCGGGCGTCATCGCCCGTTTCGGTTCTCCGCGCGCAGCTGCACGCGCAACGCGTCGGATTCTTCGCGGAACGCATCCGCATCACCGAAATCGACGAACTCGCGATAGCGCGAGTGCACGCCCAGAACCCGCCGGGAGTGCTTGATGGGACACCAGTACTGCTCGGTGCGCGCGGCGATCTCGCTGACATAGGCGAGCAGCCCGTTGGCGTAGGAGCAATAGGCGCAGTTCAGCTTCTCGATGGCGTTGAGATAGCCGAGGTGAGCCCGGTCGAAGGCGAAATACTCCGCGCGGCGCACCTTCCTGATGCCATAGGCCGGAAAACAGATGGCCTGATAGAGGGTTACAAAGAGATCCAGCAGGACGAAGGGGACGATCAGCGAGTAGATCACCGGCGCCGTGATCACCGACAGCGGCCGGGCCTGGGCAAGGTAGCGCAGAACGCGAATCTTCAGTTCGCGGTGATGGCGCGCCATCGTTTCCTCGAAGATCACGCGCTTGTTTTCCACACGGTAGGCCAGCGCCTCGCGCTGACGCGCCAGTTCCGCCTCCAGCTCGTCCTCAAGGCTACGGATTCTCGCGACAATCTCGGCGACCTGCGGATTCATGACGGCTCCACGCTCCAGACATCAAACCACGATCCTGTCACGCCCCCCGCCGGGTACCACTGCCTTCATGCCGCGTTGTTGAGGCTGTCGAAGGTCCCGCCCGTCTCCGCCAGCCGCACCAGCAGTTCCGATGGCCGCCAGAACAGCGGGTCCTCGGCGGCAAACGCCCTTATGTCGGCAAGCACGGATTCCAGCCCCACCATGTCGGCATATTTCATTGGTCCGCCGCGCCAGCGCGGAAATCCGTAGCCGAACACCAGCACCATATCGACATCCAGCGGCCGGAGCGCGATGCCCTCGGCGACGACCTTGGCGCCTTCGTTGATCATCGCCGCCATATAGCGGCGGACGATCTCGTCATCGGTGAAGGAACGCGGGATGACGCCGGCAGCCTTACGCTCCGCGTCGATGATCGCCTCCACATCCGGGTCCGGCTGCCCCACGCGCGCGCCGTCGGGATAGAGATAAAACCCGCGCCCGGTCTTCTGGCCGAACCATCCGCGTTCGCAGATCCGGTCGGCGATGCCGGCGTAGCGCTCGCGCGGGTCGCGGTGCGGGGCGAGCCGCTTGCGCGTCGCCCAGCCGATGTCGAGCCCCGCCAGATCCGCCACCTGATAGGGGCCCATGGGAAAGCCGAAGCCGCGCAGCGCCGCATCGATCTGATAGGGCGATGCGCCGTCGCCCATCATGGCGTCCGCCTGCTTGCGATAGCTCGCGAGAATGCGGTTGCCGATGAAGCCGTCGCAGACGCCGGCGCGCACGCCGACCTTTTTCAGCCGCCTGGCGAGCGCGAAACCCGTGGCGGTCACATCCGGCGTGGTCTTCGCCGCGACGACGATTTCCAAAAGCTTCATGACGTGGGCGGGCGAGAAGAAATGCAGCCCGATGACATCGGACGGACGCGCGGTTTCCAAGGCGATCGCATCGATGTCCAAATAGGAGGTGTTGGTGGCGAGCACCGCGCCGAGCCTGCAGATGCGGTCGAGCGTGCGAAAGATCTCGCGCTTGACGTCCATATCCTCAAACGCCGCCTCGATCACCAGATCCACATCGGCGAGGTCAGAATAGTCCGTCGAACCGCGATAGAGACCGGCCATCGTCGCGGCCCTGGCCTCCGCGCTCAGGCGGCCACGCCGGACGTTGCCATCGAGCACGTGTTCCACGTTGGCGCGGCCGCGCTCGATGCTTTCCCGGTCACGCTCCACCATCACCACGGGGATGCCCGCCTGCATCAGCGCGATGGCGATGCCAGACCCCATGGTGCCGCCGCCGATAACGCCGGCGCGCGCGATGGGCCGCGGCACGGCGCCCGCGAGCCCCGGCACCTTGGCGACGGCGCGCTCGGCGAAGAAGGCGTGGATCAGCCCCTCGCGCTGGGGCGAGGCCTGGCATTCGAGATAGATCTCGCGTTCGCGCTTCATGCCCTCGTCGAAGGCCAGTCCGAGCCCCTGCTCTACCGCGTCGATGGCGCGCAGCGGCGAGGTCTGGCCGCGCGCCTTCGCCGCGACCGCCTTGCGCGTCTCATGAAACAGCGCGGTGTCGGCGCGATCGGCCGCGAGCTTCTCCGTCATCTCACTGGTGCGGCGCACGGGCCGCCCTCGTCAAGGACCCGACGGGCGTAGGCAAGACCCGCGGATTGCGGATCGGTCCCCTCGCCGATGGCGTCGATTGCGCCCAGTTCCAGCGCTTCCGCCGCGGGCACATGCCGCGCGGAGGTGATGATGTCGAGAGCGGCGCGCGCGCCGATGAGCCGCGGCAGACGCTGCGTGCCTCCGGCGCCCGGAATGATGCCGAGATTGACCTCCGGCAGGCCGACTTTCGAACCCTCGAGCGCCACGCGGTAGTGGCAGCCGAGCGCCACCTCGAAGCCGCCGCCAAGCGCCGTGCCGTGGATCGCGCAGATGACGGGCTTGTCGCTCGCCTCGATACGGGCGATCACGTCGCGCAGCACCGGCTGCAGCGGCGGCTTGCCGAATTCCTTGATGTCGGCGCCGGCGATGAAGGTGCGGCCCGCGCCGCACAGGACCACGGCGCGGACCGCGGCGTCTTCGCCCGCGCGCGAGATCGCCTCGGCCAGCCCCTGGCGCACCGCCTGGCTGGAGGCGTTCACGGGCGGGTTGTCGATGGTGATCACGGCGATGTCGCCGTGCGCGGCATAGGTGACAGGATCACTCACGCGCCTCTCCCCGGCGCCCGCCTTTCCGGGAGCCGGCGGGGCAGCTCACTGCCGCATCTTATCCATCCAAATCATTGGTTCAACGCATAAAAACCAATTCCGCGATGCGAAATAACGGATCAAGGACGCGTGAAAACACGCAGCAGCGGAGGCGCGCAATCCACTGATAAACCAACGAACACGCCATACTCGCCTATCCCCCGGCCAGTTGACAAAGGCGGTTCAGACCGTGCGCCTGGGACCGGCCGGAGGCGATCTGCCGGCGCGCCGGCCGCGCCGAAAATCAAGAACAGGGAGGAGTTGCCCTGCCGGAGCCGATCATCGGGGCCGGGGTCTGGGCATAGCTGGAGGCGAAGGACGCCAGCGTGATCTGCGCGTTCGCCTGCACCGTCACCGAGGCATCCCGGCGCCCCCGGACGCGGAGCCGAGATTGCTGAAGACGACGTCGAAGAAATTGTAGCCCGACAGCTGGCTCGGCGTGAAACTGCGGGAGCCGCTGGTCGGAATGCTGCCGCTTCCGATGGGCGTGCGCGCGCCGCCCGAGGGAGCTTGCCCGTAAAGCCGATAATACATGCTTATCGAGCTGATATCATTGACAATCTTGATGCCCGAGGGCGTTACCGGCGGCTGGTTGGTGCAGGCGTTCTGGGTCTGCACCGCGATCCGCGTGCCGATGCCCATGCGCACCGTCGACTGATCCGCCACCGTCTTGCTGGTCGGACCGCTGGCGCCGGGCGGAGAAAAGCTTACCCGGAAACTGGGATAGCTCGGCGACGGCGGCGGATTATAGGCGTGGGTCCGGGTTTGCGCGTCCGATCCGAGCGATCCTGACGCAAGCGCGGTCGCGGATCCAGCCGACGACAGCCCGTCCAGCCGCCAACCCACCCCCTCGGCGTTCGTATCGTTGACGATGAAGATGCTCATCGGAGTCCCAATCCCGAAATGAAAAAAATTGACAGCGACAATCCGATCGATTGTGATGTTCCCTAAGGGAAGTTTCAAGCTATCAATTTTCATTTTCCGGGAGGCGGCGCACCGCGGCCGGCATTTTCTGCGGTTGCTCCTGCGCCCAAATCGTCACCATGGCCCAAAGCGAATCCAGCATTCGAGCCGAACTCGGCATTCCGCAGAGCGCGGAGCGCGTCGTCATTCTCAGCCAATCCTCCCACATGGACTGGGACTGGCTGGAGACATTTCCGGTTCTCTACGACGACAGCAGCGCGCCCTATTTCAACGGCAGCAACGCCCCTGCGCAGGACATCCTGAGCCAGGCCGCGCAATTGCTCGCGCCGAGTCCGCCACCGGGAAGCGCCACGCCCTCCTACTACTATTCGCTGGCCGAGGTCGGGTTCCTGGAACGCTTCTTCAATCTGGGTCCATCGGGCGACGTGAGCACCCTGGTGGCGGCCGCGAAATCCGGCCTGTTTCACCTGGTCGGCGGCGGCATCACCTCGCCCGACAGCCTGCTGTCTCACGGCGAATGTTTTATCCGCAATTCGCTTGTCGCCCAGTCGTGGTTCCAGAAGAACCTGCCCGGCGCGACGGTGACGAATTTCTGGATTCCCGACGATTTCGGCCATGATGCGCAACTGCCCGCGACGCTGGAGGCCATGGGGTTGAAGGGCGCCGCGTTCGAGCGCATTCCCGGTTCGCCCTACCAGCAGACCGGCTCGGCGCCGACGAATGGCGACCCGTCCGCCGCCTGCCAACTGCAAAGTGCTGGCATCGATTTCACCTGGCAGGCCAATGACGGGTCCGAAATCCTCGGCCATTACCTCATCGGCGGCTACGGCCAGGGCACGGACATTTCGTCCGGAAGCGACATTCAGAGCTATCTCGACCTCAACGAACCCTCCTCTCCGACACCCTATGTGTTCGTGCCCGTGGGAACCGACTTCTCGCCGCCCACGCAAGGGCTGCAAGGCGTCGTGAACGCCTGGAACAACGGCACGACAAAACCGAACTATGGATCAACCGGCGTCTATGCGGCGGTCGCCACCTTCGATCACTATGTGGCGCTGGTGCAGGCGCACGCGAGCAATCTGGTGAAACGTCTCTTCGCCGGCATCCCGGTCTGGTTGGGCAACTACGGCTCACGCCCGGCATTGAAACGCTGGCAGTACAAGAGCACCCGCGCGCTGGTGGGCGCCGAAATATTCGGCTCCATCAACGATCTCTTCGACAAGACCCCGCCGGACTGGCAGCCGGACGTGTTCAACGCCTGGTGGCTCAACGTCGCCAGCACCCATCACGACTACGTCGTGGGCACCGCCGCCGACTTCGACCCGCAGAATTATTCCGGATACATGGATGTCTACGGCGTGGAACAGCTCACCCGGCTGCTGCTAGCCGAGAACAAGGGCGAGCTGGCGCGCGAAGCGGCGATGATGCGTATCTGCGAAACCATCAAGCCCGTCTTCAATCAGGTCGTGGCGCAAAACTCGGAAACACCGGTGGCGGTGTTCAACCAGCTCGGCTTTGAACGCGCGGGCCTCGTGGAAGTGCCGATGGGCGCCGATCACGGCGCGCTGTCGGTGCGCAACGCGCTGGGAGCCACAGGCCTGATCCAGCCCACCCACGACGGTTCCATGCTGTTCCGGGCCAAGGCGCCGGCTTTCGGATACGCCACCAGCTATCTCAACGGCGAGGGCGGCTACACATGGCCGTCGACGGCATCGAGCCTCAGCATCACCACGAAGGACGGCGGCAAGACCTGGGTGCTGGCGAACAAATACGTCAAGGCCACGGTCGCGGCGTCGGCCAACTGGGGCATCACCGAGCTCATCGATCTGACGTCGGGCGAAAACCTGCTCTACCCGGGCAAGGTGGGCAACGATCTGATTTTCTATTCCGACACCGGCAGCATCTACCGCTATGGCAACGAGTTCACCGGTGCCGGCACGACGATGACCATCGACGCGACCGCCTGCCTCACCGCGGCGGGCGCGATGGTCGTCGAGGACGGTCCCTTGCGTGTGACCCTGGACACGCGCGTGAGCGCGAAGGTGGGCGGACGGAGCTATTCCTACAAGCGGACATACACGCTGCACGAGGACGAGGCGCTGCTGCGCATGGGCTTTTCCGGTACCTGCCCCTCCTATAGCGATCCCGCGGCGCCATACAACGATCACGGCTACTCGGTGATGACGCGGTTTCCGCTGCCCGTGGTCATCGATCACTTCGCCTATGGCACCCCCAATCACTGGGACCAGACGCCCTGGGTCCAGTACTGGGACGGGCCGCAGTTCCTGGCGACGCATAATTTCGCCATCCCCCTCGACACGAGCGGCGCGGCGCTGCTGGCGGTCTATCAGGACACCATGCCGTCATGGGGCGTGGACGGAAACGGCGCGCTGATCGGTAACCTGCTGCGCAACAACCCCACAAGCCCGAATAACCTGGGCGCCCAGGCGGCGGACCGCGGGTTGCATCATCAGTCCTACGCGATCCGGATGCCGAGCGGGCTGGATGCTCCGGAGACCGGCGCGCCGCTGATGGAGGCGCTGAGCTTCCACACGCCGCTCACCGGGCGCTTCGTCTCCAATCTGTCCGATGAAACCCTGCCCGACAGCTATTCGCTGGCCACCATCGATCCCGTGAGCGGCAAGGCGCCCCCCGCGCTGCTCACGGTGGCCAAACCGTCCTGGGCGCAAGGCGCGCCGGGGCTGATCCTGCGGCTCTATCAGCCGACCAACGCGCCGCTGCCGCTCAGCGTCACCGTGGGCGGAACCGCCAGCAACGTGACGGGACTGACAGCGCTGGAAAACCCGCTGACGGCGGCGCAAGTGGCCGCGCTCAAAATCAAGAGCATAAGCAAGTCGCAATTCAGCCTCGACACCAACCGCGCCATCACCACGATCGGGCTCGACCTTGCTCAATAGACCCGGCCCGGCGCCGTCACAGCCAGCCATCCCGGGGCGCGCGCGGCCGGTAATCCTGATCGCCGGCGACGGCCCAGTGCCAACCGGCTTCGCCCGCGTCCTGGAGAGCATCTTCGGCCGGCTGACCGGAGACTTCGACATCCATCATCTCGGCGTCGGCCATTCCGGCGACCCCCACCCCCTGCCCTGGCCGGTCTATCCCGCCGGCGTGGTCGGCGACGACCAGTGGGGCGCCCATCGCATCGCCGCGCTCGCCGACTGGATCAAGCCCGACCTGATCTTCATGATGAACGACTCCTGGGTGGTGTCGCAATGGCTGGAGGCGCTCGCGGCGGCGGAACACCGCCCGCCAGTCATCGCCTATCTTCCCGTCGACGCAGGCCCGGTCGATCCGCGCTTCGTCACCCGCTTCGACATGCTGGCGCACGCAATCGCCTACACCCACACCGCCGCCGGACTGCTGCGCGATGCTCTCGGGCGGCACACGCAGCAAGCGCCCGGGTTCCGGGCGCCACCCGTCGGCGTCATTCCGCACGGGCTGGACGCGGATACATTCCACAATCTCGGAACGGATGCCAGGGCAACCGCCCGCGCCCGGATCTTTGCGGACAATTCCGAGTTTCAGAATGCCTTCATCGTGCTCAACGCCAACCGCAATCAGCCGCGCAAGCGCATCGACCTGACGATCCTCGGGTTCGCGGAGTTCGCCCGCGGCAAGCCGGAAACCGTCAAGCTGTTCCTGCACATGGGCGCGCGTGATCTGGGCTGGGATATTCCCGAGCTGGTGCGCCGTTATGGCATCGAGGACCGCACGCTGATGTCGACCGCGCAGGCCCACATGCCCGGTGTTTCGGAGGCGCATCTCAACCTCGTCTACAACGCCTGCGACGTCGGCGTGAACACGGCAGAGGCGGAAGGCTGGGGACTGGTCAGCCACGAGCACGCGGCGACCGGTGCAGCCCAGATCGTCCCCGGCCACACGGCTTACAATGAGTTGTGGGATAACGCCGCGATCCGGCTGGAGCCGGCGCTGACCACCATAGATCCCGGCACATCGACGGAGGCCAGGCTCATCGATCCGCGCGACCTGGCGGCCGCCCTTGAGCGCTGCTATTCGGATCAGGCTTATCTCGCGGAGATGGCGCGGCGGGCCGAGACATGGGCCCGCCGGCCCGAGTTCGCGTGGGACCGGATCGCCGCGCAATGGCGCGACATCATCGCAGCGGCGCTTTCAACACGGGTATGAAGGCGTCCGGTGCGACGCCGTCCCGTCATGCGGCGGAGCGCACCGCCGTGTCGTCGACGACGCAGGCGTCCCACGCCGCATCGTCGGTGGCCTCGACAAGGGCTGCGTGCAGCGCCTGGATCGCCTTGTTCATCTGGTCGGCGCCGACGACGAACTGCACATCGACGGCCCGGCCGCCCTGATGCGTGGCGATCGGCACGATGTCCGCCTCGTCCAGAGCCCGCAGACCCTGATAGCCCGCCGAGATGCCCTTGAGATTGCGTCCAACGGCGGCGACCAGCGCGACCTTCTGGATATGCACGCGCGCCGAAGGATAGGCCTCGGCGATTTCATGCTCGACGCGCCGCACCGCCTTCAGCGAGGCGTCCAGATAGTGGGTGATGGTGTTGGCGTTGGAGTGTTTGGACACGATGCGCACCGCATGACGCGTCAGCGCCTTCAGGATGGTGGCGTCGTAGCCCTTGACCCCGACCATGTCCTGCTCGAACACCTCCAGCGCCAGCACGTTCAGCCCGGTCACGATCTCCACGCGCGCAACCCCGCCCAGATCGGCGTCGATCAGCGTGCCCGGATCGGCCGGCTCGAAGGCGTTGGCGACGCGCAGGGGAATGTCCGACTGGCGCAGGATCTTTGCCGCGCGCGGATGGATCGCCTCCATGCCCAGATTGGACAGGTGGTCCGCGACGTCGAAATTGGTCTGGCCGATCTTGCGCACGGCCTCCGCGCCGACGATCTTCGGGTCGGCGCTGGAGAGATGGAATTCCTTGTGGATCACCGCCTCGCGCGCCTTCGTCGCTGCAGCGAGCCGCGCAAAGGTGACCTCGGTGTAACCGCGGTCATAGAGGCGGATAAGCCCCTCGCGGCACTGCGCGTAGCCGGTGACGATGGGCAGTTCCGTCGTCAGATCGACATCGCGCAGCCCTTCCTCAATCCGCTCGTCCAGCGTCGGCTGACGCTCGTCGCGCCAGCCCGTCAGGTCGACGAAGCGCGCGTTGACGCCCTTCCGCTGCAGCAGCAGCGCCGTGGTGTAGGCGGAATGGGTTTCGCCCAGCCCGGAGAGCAACTCGCGGATGGTCATCATGTGCTCGTCGAGCTGGAAATGACCGTAGGAGCACAGCCGCTGCAGATCGATCAGGCAGCTGCGCGCGCCCTCGATGCGCTCGCGGATGAAACCGTCGGCCGCGCGGCGGTCGGCCGGATGCTCGAGCAGCCGCGAGTGCACCTCGACCATCGCCTGCATGGTGCGGTCCAGCGCCTCGCTCCAGGCGTTGCTGCTGTCGGACGCCGCGAACAGACCATAGACGCCGGGCGTGCCGGTCTTCTTGGCTTCCAGCAGCAAATCCGTGATCCCGCCATAGGCGGAGACGACGAATATCCGGTTGTACAGATCGGCGCCCTCGCGCCCTCCGAGCAACAGCGTATCCGTCAGCTCGTCGGTGCGGCTCATGGAGGTGCCGCCGATCTTTTCGACTGTATGGGTACTCATGACGTGCCTTCTTGCGGCGCGCGCCATGGGCGCGCGCTTGATTGCGGTGTGCGCGGCCAGGCGCCGCGGACGGGACGGATCACGCTGCCGTGGCGGGCGCGTAGGATCCGTCGGCCTGATGGACTTCCGTGCCGGTGACCGGCGGATTGAAGCAGCACGCCAGAACCAGTTGTTCCTCGACGCGCAAGGTGTGCTTGTCGTGCTGGTCGAGCGCATACATCACGCCGGGGCGGATCTCGTGCGTCTCGCCGGTGGCCAGATCCTCGATCGATCCCTTGCCCGAGATGCAATAGACGCTCTCGAAATGGTTCTTGTAGTGGAACGTGTGCTCCGAACCGGGCTCGATGACGGTGATGTGGAAGCTGAAGCCCATGGAATCATCGGCCAGCAGCATGCGCACCGACGTCCAGCGCGCATCGGAGACGGCGCGGTCGGAATTCTTGAGCTCGTGAAAATCGCGAACGATCATGAAGTGTCTCCTTACTCGGCCGCGGCGCTCAGGGGCGCGGCGCAGACCGAGACTGCATTTTCGAGGATATCGAGGCCAGCGGCGAACTGGTCCATCGGAATGGTCAGCGGCGCCAGCACCTTGACGACTTCGTCATGGGCGCCCGACGTCTCGATGATCAGGCCCTTGCGGAAACATTCCGCGCAGATATCGCTGGCCAGCTCTCCCGAGCCGACATCGATGCCGCGCATCATGCCGCGGCCCTTCAGCGTCGCGCCGGGAAGCAGCAGCGCGCGCATCGCGTCGAGCCGCTTCTCGAGGAAGGCGCCCTTCTCGCGCACCGTCCTGGCGAAGCTGTCGTCGGACCAGAATTTCTCAAGCGCCACCCGCGCCGTGACGAAGGCGTGGTTGTTGCCGCGGAAGGTGCCGTTGTGCTCGGCCGGCTTCCAGATGTCGAGCTCGGGCCGGATCAGCAGCGCCGCGAAGGGCAGTCCCATGCCCGAGAGCGACTTGGCCATCGGGATCATGTCGGGAACGATGCCGAAATCATCGAAGCTGAAGAAGCTGCCCGTGCGGCCGATGCCGGCTTGGATGTCATCGACGATCAGCAGCGCGCCATGCTTACGCGCGATCCGGGCGATGCCCTGCATCCACGTCTTCGAAGCGGCATTCAGGCCGCCCTCGCCCTGAACCGGCTCGACGATGAAGGCAGCGGGCGCATCGATGCCGCTGGAGGGATTGTCGAGCAGCATCTCGATCTGCGCCAGCGTGTCCGCATCCGCGCCGAAGGCGCCCTCATAGGGCATGCGCGCGGTGCCGCTGAGCGGCGCGCCGGCGCCTTCGCGTTTGCCGGCGTTGCCGGTGGCGCTCAGCGCGCCCAGCGTCATGCCGTGGAAGCCGTTGGTAAAGGCGATGATGGTCTGGCGGCCGGTCACCTTGCGCGCCAGCTTCAAGGCGGCCTCGACCGCATTGGTGCCGGTGGGACCGGTGAACATGATCTTGTGATCCATGCGGCGCGGCTCGAGCACCAGGCGCTCAAACGTCTCGATGAAGGCGGCCTTGGCCTCGGTGAACATGTCGAGCCCGTGCGCGACGCCGTCGGCGCTGATGTAGTCGATCAGCGCGGCCTTCATGTCGGGATCGTTGTGGCCGTAGTTGAGCGTCGAGCAGCCGGCGAGAAAGTCGGTATACTCGCGGCCGTCGCTGGTGCGCAGCGTGGCGTTGCTGGCGGAGGAGAAGACGACGGGGAAGCTGCGGCAATAGCTGCGCGCTTCCGACTCACGCCGATCGAACACAGCCGTATCGGCCGTTGAAACGGTGGTCATGGAAACCTCGTTGGTTTGATGTATCGGGAACGGACGCGACGGCGCCGATCAGGCGGCAGCGACCTTGCGGTCGCCGAACGCGCCGATCGTCACCATGTACTCGGTGGCGTGGCGTCCTTCGAAATGCTCGTCGCGGACGAAATGCGCGTCTGAATCAAGCGGCGCGTCCATCATATCGGCGATGCGGTTGAACAGCGCCCAGCTTGCGGCATTGTCGCGGGTGATCGTGGTCTTCAGCCGCCTCACGCCGTCGCAGCTCTTCCGCGCCAGCAGCTCCAGCAGCATCTTCTTGGCGACGCCGCGGCCGCGCGCCGCCTCGGAGACGGCGACCTGCCAGACAAACAGCACCTCGGGATCGGACGGCAGGCGATAGGCCGATACCCAGCCGACGATCTCGCCGTCGAGCTCCGCCACCACGCAGGTGTCCGCGAAATGATCGCACTGCAGCAGGTTGCAGTACATCGAATTGTCGTCGAGCGGGCCGCAGTCGCTGATCAGTTGCCAAACCGCCGCACCATCGGACGACTCGGGTGGCCGCAGCGTGAGCGCGCGCGCATTGGTCTTCCGGGGTTCGTTTCGAATGATGTTCAAGCGCATGGGATCTCCTGATTTTTCTTCTGTGCAAACAATAGGGATTCGAAAATAGTTTTCAATAACAAACTATATTTAATTCGCAATAACACTCCTGCATCCTCTAACATTCTGATTTAACTGCGATTATTCAGCAATTCGCGCAATTTCAATCGTTAATATAATTTAGATTTAAAACAGTTTCCTCTCAGTACACAGAATGAGATGGTTCGGACTCCGAAAAACCTGTTGCGCAGGCTTGACCTATGGAGAAAAATCGACGAACAGGACGCCGCGATGCATGGATAAGGGCCTGACAGATATGGAAGATCGCGCGCTCAGCTGCCTGCTGGCCTTGCGCCGAGTGCTCGGCGCCGCCGAGCGCAACGACCGCGCGCTCGCCCGCGCCACCGGCCTGACCACGGCGCAGCTTCTGGTCCTGCGCATCATCGAGGACGCCGGCGAGATCACGCCGAAGATCATCGCCTCGCGGGCCGGCGTGGCGCCGGCGAGCGCCACCGCGCTGATCGAGAAGCTGGCGCAGTTCGGCTACGTGCGGCGCAGGCGCAGCGCGACGGACCGCCGCAAGTACTGGGTTTCGCTCACCGAGAACGGCGCCGCCGCCCTGCATTCGGCGCCCGACCCGCTGCACGAGCGGTTCACCGATGCCTTCGCGACCATTCCGGGCTGGGAGCAGGCGATGCTGCTGGCAGCCCTCGAGCGCACCGCGGCCCTGGTGGCCGACGAGGAGCGCCCGGCAGGCGGTGAACACAACCTGCTGTCCGGCGCCCTGTCGTTCGCCCCGGAACCGGCTGCCGACACCAAGGCGGGCGACGACAAAACGGATGCTGCGGAAAGCACCGGCGCGCGCCTCCCCTGACGCCAGACACCAGCGCACGCAAGAACATGCGCGGCGTGAAGTCTGACGATTTCAAGGGGATGGAATGGTGGGCGGTGAGAGACTCGAACTCCCGACATCCTCGGTGTAAACGAGGCGCTCTACCAACTGAGCTAACCGCCCCGGGCGCGCGCGTATGGCGCATCTGCGGCCCAGATATCCGTTCGTTTAGGCGTAACAGAGCCCGAAAGCAAGCCTCGCGGCGGCTTTCCCCGGCAAATCGGGAGGAAGGCCGGCGCGCCCGGCGCGTGCGCGGTTTCATCACCCGGCACATGAAAACCCCCGCGCCCCGAAAAGGGCCGCGGGGGTTTTCAGTCTCGCTGTCGATCTCACGAATTTCGCCGCGCATTGGCCTCACGTCGACGCGGCGCCACCCTGGCGAGATCGGTTCCGTCTCAGACCTGGACCCGTGCCCTGTGGCCGATGAAAGACCATGTTTGGCACCCTGAGGCGCCGCCCGGCTCGCATCGATCCAGGGGCGACGGCGTCAACTAGCTGTTGACGGCGTCCTTCAGGCCCTTGCCGGCCTTGAACTTCGGCGTCTTGGAAGCCGGGATCTGGATCGTTTCGCCGGTGCGCGGGTTACGGCCCTCGGTCGCAGCGCGAGCGGAAACGGTGAAATTGCCAAAGCCGATAATCCGGACTTCACCACCGCCCTTCAGCGTCTCGGTGATCGCTTCAAAGGCACCGTCCACGGCTTCACCAGCCTGGGCCTTCGAGAGGCCGCTCTTTTCAGCGACGGCGGCGACGAGATCATTTTTATTCATAACAGTCCCTTTCATCCAAATGGCGGATTACCAACGATTCGCATCTCTATCCGCGAAGCGACAGTCCGGCGATTTGCACCGGAAGGCAAGGTAAATTCGCAGAAATCAGCCATTTTTTGGAAAAACACACCGCCAATTGGGGATAGTGTGTACGAATTCGACACCGGCACCCCGGACGCGCTGCACTTGGGCGGACAATTCCAATGCCCGCAAGGCCACAAGTCCGCATTCCGGCAAACAAAAACGCCGTGCGAGACATCTTCATGTCCGGCACGGCGATTTCATGTCACATGGCGCCCCAGGGACGGCCAAACGCGCAAGCCAGCCACCGCGGCCGGACACGCCGGCCGCGGGCCTTGATCAATGCGCGGTCAGAGCCGAGGGATCATCCTCGGCGGCGACCACCGGCGTTTCCTTGGCGGCCGCATCCGCGTCCCATTCGATGGGTTCTGGCATGCGCACCAGCGCATGTTCCAGCACCTGCCCAACGGTGGAGACCGGAATGATTTCCATCTCGCTCTTTACGTTGTCCGGAATCTCCGCCAGATCCTTGGCGTTCTCATCCGGGATGAGCACGGTCTTGATGCCGCCGCGCAGCGCCGCCAGCAGTTTTTCCTTCAAACCGCCGATCGGCAGGATGCGGCCGCGCAGGGTGATTTCACCCGTCATCGCCACGTCCCGGCGCACCGGAATGCCGGTCATGGTGGAGACGACCGCCGTCACCATGCCGATGCCCGCCGACGGTCCGTCCTTGGGCGTGGCGCCCTCCGGAACGTGCACGTGGATGTCGCGCTTGTCGAAGAGCGGCGGCTCGATGCCGAAATCGATGGCCCGCGACTTCACATAGGAGTTCGCGGCGGAAATCGATTCCTTCATCACGTCACGCAGATTGCCCGTCACCGTCATCTTGCCCTTGCCGGGCATCATGACGCCTTCGATCGTCAGCAATTCTCCGCCGACCTCAGTCCAGGCAAGCCCGGTGACCACACCGACCTGATCCTCGCTTTCCACTTCACCGTAGCGGAAACGCGGCACGCCGAGATAATCCTCGAGATTGTCGCCCGTCACCTTGACGGAGGCGTTGCCCGACAGAATCAGCTCCTTGACCGCCTTGCGCGCAAGCGTCGCCATCTCGCGTTCGAGATTACGAACGCCGGCTTCGCGGGTGTAGCGCCGGATCACCGTGCGCAGGGCCTCGTCGCTGATGGAGAATTCGTCGGCCTTCAGACCGTGATCCTTCTCCACCTTGGTCAACAGATGACGGCGCGCGATCTCCACCTTCTCATCCTCGGTGTAGCCGGCGATGCGGATGATCTCCATCCGGTCCATCAGCGGCGCGGGATGTTCAGCGTGTTGGCCGTGGTCACGAACATCACGTCCGAGAGGTCGTATTCGACTTCCAGATAGTGGTCCATGAAGCTGGAGTTCTGCTCGGGATCGAGCACCTCCAGCAGGGCCGACGACGGATCGCCGCGGAAGTCCTGGCCCATCTTGTCGATCTCGTCGAGAAGGAACAGGGGGTTGGACTTCTTGGCCTTGCGCATCGACTGGATGACCTTGCCGGGCATCGAGCCGATATAGGTGCGCCGGTGGCCGCGGATCTCGGCCTCGTCGCGCACGCCGCCCAGCGACATGCGGGCGAACTCGCGCCCGGTCGCCTTGGCGATCGACTTGCCAAGCGAGGTCTTGCCGACGCCCGGAGGACCGACGAGGCAGAGGATCGGACCCTTGAGCTTGTTGGCGCGCTGCTGCACGGCCAGATACTCGACGATCCGCTCCTTGACCTTCTCCAGCCCGTAGTGCTCGGCGTTGAGCAGCTCCTCGGCGTACTTCAGGTCGTTCTTGACGCGGGACTTCTTGCCCCACGGAATGCCCAGCACCCAGTCGAGATAGTTGCGCACGACGGTGGCTTCCGCCGACATCGGGCTCATCTGGCGCAGCTTCTTCATTTCAGCCTGCGCCTTTTCGCGGGCCTCCTTGGAGAGCTTTGTCTTGCCGATCTTTTCCTCGAGCTCGGTGAGCTCGTCGCGGCCGTCCTCGCTGTCGCCGAGTTCCTTCTGAATGGCCTTCATCTGCTCATTCAGATAGTACTCGCGCTGGGTCTTCTCCATCTGGCGCTTGACGCGCGAGCGGATGCGCTTTTCGACCTGCAGCACGGAGATCTCGCTCTCCATCAGCGAGAGCACGCGCTCGAGCCGCGCCGCCACCGAGGTGATGCCGAGGATTTCCTGCTTCTCGGGGATCTTGACAGCCAGATGCGACGCGATGGTGTCCGCCAGCTTGGCGTACTCCTCGATTTGCGTCGCCGCGCCAATGACCTCCGGGGAGACCTTCTTGTTCAGCTTGACGTAATTCTCAAACTCGCTGATCACCGAGCGGGCAAGCGCCTCGACCTCGATGCTGTCGCCCTCATCCTCGGCCAGCGGCCGGGCTTCGGCTTCAAACAGCTCCGCGCGGTCCGTATACGCCATGATCTCGGCGCGCGATCCGCCCTCGACCAGCACCTTCACGGTGCCGTCGGGAAGCTTCAGAAGCTGCAAGACGGTGGCAAGCGTACCGATGTCGTAAATCTGCGCGGGCTCGGGATCGTCGTCGCCGGCGTTCTTCTGGGTCGCCAGCAGAATCTGCTTGTCGGCGCGCATGGCTTCTTCCAGCGCGCGGATAGACTTCTCTCGCCCGACGAAAAGCGGCACGATCATATGCGGAAAAACGACGATATCGCGAAGCGGCAGTACGGGATAAACGGCCATGCCGAGTTCATCCGCCTGACCAGGAACCAATTCGCTCATTCTACGTCCTCTCTATGAGTGATCCCGTCGCGGGGAGGAATGCGACCGGGAACACCATCTGGCGACACCATGCGACGTCGTTCAGCCCGCCTTTGGCAAGTGCGGGCACGCACACGGCAAACAGCCGGCCCCGGACACCCCATCGTGGCGGCGTCCAAAGCCGCATTCGTCGCCGGCTCGCGTATTAGGTGGCTACCGCCCGTGGAGGTGTCAAGGCGCGGCGGGCAGCAGTCTGTTGATACACTGCCCGCCCGCGCCCGCAGATCAGGCGCTGGAGACCGTGTTCTCCGCGCGGTCGTCATAGATGTAGAGCGGACGGGCCTGCCCGTCGACCACCTCGGCGGAGATCACCACTTCCTTGACGTCCTTCAGGCCCGGCAGTTCGAACATCGTGTCGAGCAGGATGGCCTCGAGGATCGAGCGCAGGCCGCGCGCGCCGGTCTTGCGATCGATCGCCTTGCGGGAGATGGCGCGCATGGCGTCCTCGTGGAAGGTCAGCTCGACGTCTTCCATCTCGAACAGGCGCTGGTACTGCTTGACCAGCGCGTTCTTCGGCACCGTCAGGATCTCGACCAGGGCTTCCTCATCGAGGTCCTCCAGCGTCGCGATCACCGGCAGACGGCCGACGAATTCCGGGATCAGACCGAACTTCAGCAAATCCTCGGGCTCGAGCAGCTGGAACAGCTCACCGGTCTTCTGCTCGCCCGGCGCCTTGACCTGGGCCTTGAAGCCGATGGATGTCTTGGTGCCGCGATCGGAGATGATCTTGTCGAGGCCCGCAAACGCGCCGCCGCAGATGAACAGGATGTTGGTCGTGTCCACCTGCAGGAATTCCTGCTGCGGGTGCTTGCGGCCGCCCTGCGGCGGCACGCTGGCGACCGTGCCTTCCATGATCTTCAGAAGCGCCTGCTGGACGCCCTCCCCGACACATCGCGGGTGATCGAGGGATTGTCCGACTTGCGCGAGATCTTGTCGACCTCATCGATATAGACGATGCCGCGCTGGGCGCGCTCGACATTGTAGTCGGCCGACTGCAGCAGCTTGAGGATGATGTTCTCGACGTCCTCGCCGACATAGCCGGCTTCGGTCAGGGTCGTCGCATCAGCCATCGTGAAGGGCACATCGAGGATGCGCGCCAGCGTCTGGGCGAGCAGCGTCTTGCCGCAGCCCGTGGGGCCGACGAGAAGGATATTGGATTTCGCGAGCTCGACGTCGTTGTTCTTCGCGGCGTGGTTCAACCGTTTGTAGTGGTTGTGAACCGCGACCGAGAGAACCTTCTTGGCGGAGAACTGGCCGATCACATAGTCATCGAGAACCTGGCGGATCTCCTGCGGCGTGGGAATCCCATCGCGCGACTTGACCAGCGAGGATTTGTTTTCCTCGCGGATGATGTCCATGCACAGTTCAACGCACTCATCGCAGATAAAGACCGTCGGTCCTGCGATCAGCTTGCGTACCTCATGCTGGCTCTTTCCGCAGAAAGAACAGTACAAGGTATTTTTCGTGTCGCTGCCGCTGGTCTTGCTCATTCGATCAACCCCGCATAGATCGGAGGACAGTTCCTCCGATTTTCAAGCATGGAACTGCGGCCGGAATCGCCCGGTATCCGCATTTCATCCCCGACCGGTGATGCGATCAACGCCCGCAACACCATTCGAGAATGCAACCATGTTTTCACCTGAAAAATCAATATTCGTTTAAACCTGCCCGTGACAGTCCGTAAAACTTCGAAAAATTAGCCACGACAGAGTGATTCACTCACTTAGTCCGCGCAATTCGTCGAAATTGGGACGGCCGCCGTTCCGGGCGGGTCTGCATCAGGCCGTTTCGTCACCGATCAGCGAGGAGCGGTCGACAATCACCTTATCGACGATTCCGAAATCCTTCGCCTGCTCAGCGGTCATGAAGTTGTCGCGCTCGAGGGCTTCCTCGATCTCCGACAGCTCGCGGCCGGTGTGCGTGACATAGATATCATTCAACCGCCGCTTCAGCTTCAGCATTTCCTGAGCGTGCAGCTGGATGTCGGACGCCTGGCCGCGGAACCCGCCCGACGGCTGGTGCACCATGACGCGCGCGTTCGGCAGCGCATAGCGCGAGCCCTTGGCGCCGGCGGCCAGCAGCAGCGAGCCCATCGACGCGGCCTGGCCGATGCACAGCGTGGAGATCTCTGGCCGCACGAACTGCATCGTATCATAGATCGCGAGACCCGACGTGACGACGCCGCCCGGCGAGTTGATGTAGATCGCGATTTCCTTGGAGGGATTTTCAGCCTCCAGGAACAGCAGCTGGGCACTGACCAAGGTCGCCACATGGTCCTCGATGGGACCCGTGATGAAGATGATCCGTTCCTTCAAGAGCCGTGAGAAAATGTCATAAGAACGCTCGCCGCGGTTGGTCTGCTCGACAACCATCGGCACAAGCGTGCTCATATAAAAATCGACGGGATCCTTCATAAGTCATCCATGGCTTGAAGGCGCGCTATGCGCTGAATATCGAACGACCCGACGACCTGAGAACGGTGCCGAGTCGCGAAGGGAACTCAATACATAGGCGAGAACGGCGCGTCCTTAAAGAGCGGATCCGCGCATGCGCAGCCGACCGCAAGGCCGACTGCGCACATCGTTAACAGACGGATCAGGCCGCCGTGTCCGAACCTTCGTCTTCATCGGCGCTGAGCAATTCTTCCTTGGTCACCACCTTGTCGGTAACCTTTGCCAGCTCCAGAAGATAGTCGACGATCTTGTCCTCGTAGATCGGCGCGCGCAGGCTTGCGAGAGCCTGCTGGTTCTTCTGGTAGAACTCGAAGACTTCCTTTTCCTGGCCGGGATACTGACGAATCTGGTCGTACAGAGCGCGCTGCACTTCGTCATCCGAGACCTGGATGTTGTTCTTTTCGCCGATTTCCGACAAGACGAGGCCGAGACGCACGCGCCGCTCCGCGATCTTGCGGTAGTCCGCGCGGGCCTTTTCCTCGTCCGTGTCCTCATCCGCGAAGGTCTTGCCCGACTGTTTCATGTCGGCCTCGACCTGGCGCCAGATGCCTTCGAATTCGCTTTCCACCAGCTTCGCGGGCAGATCGAAGGTGTATTTGTCGTCGAGCTTGTCGAGCAGCTGGCGCTTGACCTTCTGACGCGTCGCGGCGCCGAACTGGCTCTCGATCTGCTGGCGGACGGCGTCCTTCAGCTTGTCGAGCGACTCCAGTCCCAGGCCTTCGGCGAAAGCGTCGTCGATGGTCAACTCGCCGGGCGCGGCCACTTCCTTGACGGTCACCTCGAAGACGGCTTCCTTGCCGGCCAGATGCGCGGCCTGATAATCCTCGGGGAAGCTCAGCTTGACCTGGGTCTTGTCGCCGGCCTTCACGCCAACGAGCTGCTCCTCGAAGCCCGGAATGAACTGGCCGGAACCGAGCACGAGCTTGGCATCCTCCGCCGCGCCGCCCTCGAACGGCACGCCGTCGATGCTGCCGACATAATCCATCGTGACCTGATCGCCATCCTCGGCCTTGGCGGTCTTCGCCTTCGCCTCGAAGGGCCGGCTCTGGGCGGCGATCTGCTCGACCTGCTCCATCACGCCTTCTTCGGAGATCTCGATGATCGGACGCTCGATCTCGATGTCGCTGAAATCGATGATCTCGAATTCCGGCAGAACCTCGTAGGTCATCGTGAAGGCCAGATCGGCGCCCTCTTCCATGACCTTCTTCGCGTCGCCTTCCGGCAAGTCGATTTCCGGCTGCAGCGCCGGGCGCTCGGAGCGGTCCTCGACGGCCTTCTGGGTGCTCTCGTTGAGCATGTTGTCGAGGATCTCCGCCGTCGCCTGGCGGCCGTACATCCGCTTCAGATGGGAAATCGGCACTTTGCCGGGGCGAAACCCCTTGATCTGAGCCTTGGACTTCATGTCCTCAAGATAAGCGTCGACTTTGCCGGCGATATCGGATGCCGGAATGACGATCTTCAGCTCGCGTTTCAGCCCTTCGGACAGGGTTTCGGTCACCTGCATGATATTGTTCTTCGTCCTCGATCTGGAACGTCATCCAACCGTTCGATGGAAGCCGTATGACTTCGTTGGCGGCGCATCGTTCATGACGTGAAATGGGTCTTGCCGTGCATGTGTCTTCCCTGACCCGCATGTGTCAAGACCACAGCACCAATTTTACCGGCTTTGGAAGTCCCACACGCGTCCAGCGCGGCTCGCGCGGCACCCCATGCGCGCCGGCGCAGGAACCGGGTGATGCGCAAACCCGGCGCGAAAGCCGCCCGGGATATGTCGTTGGTACGGCTGGAGGGACTCGAACCCCCACGTCAAAGACACTTGGACCTAAACCAAGCGCGTCTACCAGTTCCGCCACAGCCGCACGGTACGCCAAAGCGCGGCCTCTATAGCACTGGCCCCACCGGCATCAAAGCGAAATCCCGACGCCGCTCGAACCGCCGCCGATATTCCCCACGCTGACGAACCTCCGCCGCAAACCGGCCGATTCCAAGGCACGACGCCCCCGGCGTCCCTCAAGCGCAGGATTTGGTGGAGGCATCCGCGCACAGCGGCGCCAGGACCGCCGGCATGGCGGGCGGCAGATCCTCCGCGATCAATCCGGGGCCGCACTGCGCGCCCGCCGCCCCGTGGCACCACACGGCCATGCAGGCCGCCTCGAACGCCGGCATGGCCTGCGCGCCGAGCCCGGCGACAAGCCCGCAGAGCACGTCGCCCGAGCCGGCGCTGGCAAGCCACGGCGGCGCGTTCTCGTTGATGGCGGCGCGTCCGTCCGGGGCGGCGATCACCGTGTCCGCGCCCTTCAAGATCACCACCGCGCCGCTGTGGCTCGCCGCCGCGCGTGCGCGCTCCAGCCGTGAAGGCAACGCCGCGAGCGACGGAAACAGCCGCGCGAACTCACCGTCATGCGGGGTCAGCACGACACGCACTGCCCTGGGTTCGAGCGCCCCCGCCGCGCGGATTGCGTCGAACAGGACGGCCGGATCATCCGAAAAGCTTGTCAGCGCATCGGCGTCCAGGACGACGAACCGCGCGCCCAGCGCGGCGTTCACGAACGCCCGCGTCCGTTCGCCAACACCGAACCCCGGACCAATCGCGACCGAGGTGACGCGCGGATCGTCCAGCATCGCGGAGAAACGCTCCGCATCCCTCACCGAGCGGATCATCACCGCCGTCAGATGGCACGCGTTGACCAGAACCGCGCCCGGCGGCGACGCCATGGTCACCAGACCCGCGCCGGCGCGCAACGCGGCCGTGGCGGCGAGACGCGCAGCCCCGGTCGCATGGGCCGGGCCGCTGGCGACGACCACATGGCCACGCTGATACTTGTGGGAAACCGCCGAGGGCGCGCGCCAGGCATGCCGCCACAGCGCGGGTGCGTTCGCATGGGTCCGCGGATCAATGCTCTCGAGAACGCCCGCGGGCGTACCGATGTCGATCACATGCTGGACACCGCACAGTCCGCGACCGGGATAGAGCAGATGCCCCGGCTTGCGGCGAAAGAAGGTCACTGTCTCGGTGGCGCGAACGGCGACACCGCGCACAGCGCCGGTCTCCCCGTCGACGCCGCTTGGAAGATCGACCGCGACGACCGACAGCCGGCTGGCGTTCAGCGCGTCGACGAGCGTTGCCACCGGGCCGGTCAGATCGCGGGCCAGCCCCGCGCCGAACAGCGCGTCGATCACAACATCGCAATCGGCAAGCAAGGACGGGTTGGCCGGGCACAGCGCCTCGCGCAAAGACGCGTCCATCGCCTCAAAGGCGCCGAGCGCGTCGCCCGCAAGCCGCGCACGGTCACCCAGAAGACCGATGCTCACCGTGTAGCCGAGAGCGTGCAGGACTCGCGCGGCGACAAATCCGTCGCCGCCGTTGTTGCCGGGGCCCGCCAGCACCAGCACCCGCGCCGGCGGCGGCCAGCGTTCAGCGAGCACGCGGGCAACACCCGTGCCCGCGGCCTCCATCAGCGCCTCTCCGCCGACACCGGCCGCGACCGCAAGACGGTCCGCCTCCGCCATCTGCGAAGGCGTCAGAAGTTCCAGCATGTCGCACGCCTCCTCGTGATTCCCCATGATCGACCTCCGGCCGCCGGCCGCAATCTTCTGGCAGGCTTGCACAAATTTCAAACGTCCGCGCATCGGGCGCGCCGGCACACGCCCACCGGCCGCACCTGCCCGAAAACCACGCCTCAAGCCCCCGAACCGGGCCCGACGACAGGATCAAAACCATCCGCCCGACGTCAGGCTGCATACAAATTAGTCAGTTTGATTATTCTTTATGCACAAATTCGGAGTTTCACGCAGACAACGCATTGCGGACCAGCCGTGTTCTGCCCTATTTTCGGGCGTTTTCGCCATCCGGGCGAATTGGCACGAAGAATGCTCCCGCTGATACGACCGTTGCATACCGTTTGTTGTAGCCCGTCCGTTGCACCAAAGGCACCGTGCGCGCCTGTTGCCCACATCAATCAACGTCGTTGGTCGCCCGGACCACCAAGGCGTACAAACCCGGAGAGAGGGAGGCGATGAAGAAGATCGAAGCGATCATCAAGCCCTTCAAGCTAGATGAAGTGAAGGAAGCGCTGCAGGAAGTTGGCCTGCAGGGCATCACCGTGACCGAAGCCAAGGGCTTCGGGCGGCAGAAAGGCCACACCGAGCTGTACCGCGGCGCGGAATATGTTGTCGACTTCCTGCCGAAGGTGAAGGTCGAGATTGTGTTGACCGACGAATTGGTCGACAAGGCCCTGGAGGCGATCCGCACCTCCGCCCAGACTGGCCGCATCGGAGACGGCAAAATCTTCGTCTCGAACATCGAGGAAGCGATCCGCATCCGCACCGGTGAGACCGGCAACGACGCGATCTAACCCGCGTTCGGCCGTTTCAGCGAGGCGCGGCCGCCGTGCGGTGGCATCGCGCTGAAACGCCAGCGTCCGGGATGGCGCCATTGTGGCCCGCCCCAGATCGATGACGCATGAACCAAGAGATCCACCTGTAGAAAATCAGGAAGATTCCCATGACTACTGCCAATGACGTCTTGAAGTTGATTAGCGAAAAGGACGTTAAATTCGTTGATCTTCGTTTCACCGATCCGCGCGGCAAGATGCAGCACGTGACGATGGACATCCTGGAAATCAACGAGGACGTTTTCGCCGACGGCGTGATGTTCGACGGCTCCTCGATCGCCGGCTGGAAGGCCATCAACGAATCCGACATGACCCTCATGCTGGATCCCGAGACGGCGCACATCGATCCGTTCTTCGCCCAGACGACGCTGGCGATCTTCTGCGACATCCTGGAGCCGTCCTCCGGCGAGGCCTACAACCGCGATCCGCGCATGACCGCCAAGAAGGTCGAGGCTGCCGTGCGCGCCTCGGGCATCGGCGACACGATCTACGTCGGTCCGGAAGCCGAATTCTTCGTCTTCGACGACGTCCGCTTCTCGGCCGAGCCCTACAACACCGGCTTCCAGCTCGATTGCTCGGAACTGCCGACCAACATGCCGACCGAATATGAAGCCGGCAACCTGGGTCACCGTCCGCGCACCAAGGGCGGCTACTTCCCCGTCCCGCCGATCGATTCCGGCCAGGACTACCGCTCCGAGATGCTCACCGTTCTCACCGAGATGGGCGTGCGCGTCGAGAAGCACCACCACGAGGTGGGCGCCGCCCAGCACGAGCTCGGCATTCGCTTCGACTCCCTGACCCGCATCGCCGACAAGATGCAGATCTACAAGTACGCGGTGCATCAGGTCGCCCATGCCTACGGCAAGACGGCCACCTTCATGCCCAAGCCGGTCTTTGGCGACAACGGCACCGGCATGCACTGCCACCTGTCGATCTGGAAGGACGGCAAGCCGGTCTTCGCCGGCAACCAGTACGCGGATCTCTCCGAAGAGTGCCTGTACTTCATCGGCGGCATCCTCAAGCACGCCAAGGCGCTGAACGCCTTCACCAACCCCTCGACCAACTCCTACAAGCGTCTAGTCCCGGGCTATGAGGCACCGGTGCTGTTGGCCTATTCGGCCCGCAACCGCTCCGCCTCCTGCCGCATCCCCTACAGCCCGTCGCCGAACGGCAAGCGCGTGGAAGTCCGGTTCCCGGATCCCTCCGCCAACCCGTACCTGTGCTTCTCGGCCCTGGTGATGGCCGGCCTCGACGGCATCAAGAACAAGATGCATCCGGGCGACGCCATGGACAAGGATCTCTACGACCTGCCGCCGGAAGAGCTGAAGGAAATCCCGACCGTCTGCGGTTCGCTGCGCGAAGCGCTGGAAAGCCTGGACGCCGATCGCGAGTTCCTCAAGACCGGCGGCGTCATGGACGACGATCAGATCGACGCCTACCTCGAGCTGAAGATGGAAGACGTGCTGCGCTACGAAATGACGCCGCACCCGATCGAGTTCGACATGTACTACTCGGTCTAATCGACTGCGTTTCGAAGGTTTCTTCGACGTTGGACGGGGCGCTTCACGGCGCCCCGTTTTTTTGTGCGCCGTGCTGCGTATCCCCGGCCCTCCCGCCGCGCTGAATAAGTGAAACTACCGTCATCGGCGTGTCATCGACGCACGCTAGCGATGGTCCCGACAGGACAGACGCGCCGTCGCGCCCTGCCGTCGCCCCGTTCACAATCCAGTTGGAGACGAACAGCATGAAGCTCTTCGCGACAGCCCTCCTCGCAAGCGCGTCCCTCGCCGCCGGCGCCGCCACCGCCCAGGACACCATCGCCCAGTCCGGCAGCGACTGGTTCAAGATGGGCCAGCAGACCCTGGCGGAGAACCTGGCCAAGCAGCCCAACACCCACCGCGCCAAGAACGTGATCCTGTTCACCGCGGACGGCAACGGCGTTGGCACCAACTACGCCATTCGCCTGTTCTCGGGTCAGAAGAAGGGCATGCTCGGCTCCGAATACGTGCAGCCGCAGGAAGCCTTCCCGCACCTGGCGCTGGTGAAGACCTACACCACCAACGGCCAGACACCCGATTCCGCGCCCACGGCGTCCGCCATGAACACCGGCGTGAAATCGAAGAACACCATGATCAACGTGGACTCGTCGGTCGCCGTCAATGACTGCGCCAACATGTCCGGCCACGAGCTGACCACCTTCTCCGAGATCGTTTCCGGTGAAGGCAAGTCGGTCGGCGTCATCTCCACGGCCCGGCTGACCCACGCGACCCCGGCCGGCGTCTACGCCAAGACGGTCAACCGCAACTGGGAAGACAATTCCAAACTGCCGGAAGACTGCACCGCGCAGAAGGACATCGCCGCCCAGCTCATCGACGCGATGAAGGCCGGAACGGTCGACGTGGCCTTCGGCGGCGGCCGCCGTCATTTCCTGCCCAAGGAGATCACCGACGGCGAAGGCAAGACCGGCAAGCGCACCGACGGCCGCAACCTTGTGGAAGAAGTCAAAGCCATGGGCGGCCAGTTCGCCTGGGACGACGCGACGTTCGCGGCGCTCAAGGACGGCGACGGGCCGGTTTTGGGACTGTTTGAAGCCTCGCACATGAAGTACGAGCACGACCGCACCGGCGAGCCGTCGCTGGCGGAAATGACCGCGGCCGCCATCAAGCGTCTGTCGGGCAACGAGAACGGCTTCTACCTGAGCATCGAAGCCGGCCGCGTCGACCACGCCAACCACGACGGCAACGCGCACCGCACGCTGACCGACGGCGTGGCGTTCGCCGACGCCATCGCGCTGGCCGACGAACTGACCAACGACGAGGACACGCTGATCATCGTCACCGCCGACCACGAGCATGCCATTGCCTTCAACGGCTATTGCGGCCGCGGCTCGCCGATCACCGGGTTGTGCTACGACATCGACGACGCGGGCGAAAAGCATCTCGACACCCCGCTTCTCGCCAAGGACGGCAAGCCCTACACGGTCATCGGCTACCTGAACGGCACCGGCTCGGTCCTCACCGAGCAGGACGACAAGAGCTTCTCCGGCACCCGTCCCGATGTCACCAACGAGCAGGCCGTCGACGCGGACTACATCCAGCAGGCGCTGATCCCGATGTCGTCGGAGACCCATTCGGGCGAAGACGTCGCGGTCTACGCCAAGGGCCCCTGGTCGCATCTGTTCGATGGCACCGTGGAACAGAACTACATCTTCCACGTGATGAACCACGCCATCAACGCCGAATAGGCGCCGGAAGACCCGCAATCCGAGGGGTCCGCCACGGCGGGCCCTTCCCGATGCGCCCATAACCAACGGAACCCTCATGGACCGCCGTCTGTTTCTGATCGCCTCAGCAAGCCTGTTTGCCGCGCCCATGGTCCGCGCCGCCGACACCCTGAAGCTGCGCGATCTCTACAACAAGGACCTGAGTTTCTCCGACTACGCCCGCGCCCATGAGCGCAAGCGCGTCTCGGTGACAGGCTACATGGCGCCGCCGCTGAAGGCGGAGACCAATTTCTTCGTCCTCACCAAGATGCCGATGGCCACCTGCCCTTCTGCGAAAGCGAGGCGGAATGGCCCGACGACATTCTCGTGATCTATAGCGCAGACTCTGTCGACGCCGTGCCCTTCAACATCCCGATTGTGGTTACCGGAACGCTGGACCTCGGAACCTGGACGGACAGGGACCTGGGTTTCGTCAGCCGCGTCCGGTTGCTGTCGGCGACATTCGAGAAACTGTAACGATGATCGATGTCGCCGGGCTCACGCTCACGTTCCGCGACAGCGCCGGCGCGACCTTCCCCGTGCTCGATATTCCGCGCCTGACGCTGGAGGCCGGTCGGCTCGTGGTGATCACCGGGCCGTCGGGATCGGGAAAATCATCGCTTCTCTACGCGCTCAGCGGCCTGCAGGCCCCGACCACGGGAACGGTAACGGCCGCCGGCTGCGATCTCTACGCGCTCGCCGAGGCCCGGCGCGACCGCTGGCGACGCGCAGCCATCGGTTTCGTGTTCCAGGATTTCCATCTGATCGAGGAACTTTCACCGCTCGCCAACGTGACGCTGCCACTGGCCTTTGGCGCGTCGCTCGCCGAACGGCGCGCAGGCAGGAAGCGGGCGCGCGGCCTGCTCGAGCAGCTCGGGGTTCCCCTGAACCGCACGAGCAGCGCCTTGCTGTCGCGCGGCGAGCGCCAGCGCACGGCGATCGCCCGCGCGCTGCTGTTCGACCCGCCCATCCTGCTGGCGGATGAGCCCACGGCCAGCCTCGATGCGGCCGCCGCGGACATCGTCTGCACCACCCTGCGCGACATGGCGCGCGGCGACGGACGGCTTGTCCTCGCCGTCAGCCACGACCCGATCCTCATTGCCGCCGCCGATACGGTCTATCGCCTCGAGCACGGCGCGCTGACACAGGGCGCCGTGCTCGAGGCTGCCGGCATGCCCGCCACGGAGCCGGCCCAATGATGAATCCCCTGCCCTCGTCTGGGCCACACTCAGACGCAATCCCGTCACCACGCTGAGCTTCATGGCGCTGATCGCGGTCGCGGTCGGCATGGGCGTGTCGATCACCGCGCAGGAACGCGCGCTGCGCAAGGGAAGCGCGCGCGCGGCCGACCGCTTCGATCTGATCATTGCCGCGCCCGGCAGCCAGACCGACGTGCTCCTGAAGACGATCTTTCTCAATTCCGGCAGCGTCGAACTGCTGTCGCCCGATGTCGTCGCCCGGGCCTACGCCGAGCCGAAAGCGGAATTCGTCGCTCCCATCGCCTTCGGCGACAGCCACAACGGCGATCCGATCGTCGGCAGCACCGGCGCATTCGCGCTGCATCTGAGCGGCGGAACGCTTTCAGAGGGCCGCGTGTTCGAGACTCATGAGGAGGCCGTCGTCGGCGCCGCCTCCCCCATGCGGATCGGCGACACATTCCAGCCCACACACGGCGAGGCTCACGGCGGTGCGCACGAAGACGAACGCCACCACGGCGCGCGCCTGACGGTCGTCGGCCGGATGAGCGCCACGGGATCGCCGTGGGACCGCGCCATCGTGGTGCCCGTCGAACTGACGTGGGAGTTGCACAACCTGCCCACTGGTCACCTCGATAAGGACCATGATGACGAGGCAGGCGCCACTGACGATCATGACGCGGAGCCCATCGGCCCGCCGTTCGACGCAGCGACCCTTCCCGGCGTGCCCGCGCTGGTGATCAAGCCGCAGTCGGTCGCCGCCGCCTACGGCCTGCGCAACGCCTATCGCACCGACACCAGCATGGCGTTCTTCCCCGCGGAGGTGCTGGTGGAGCTCTACGCGCTTCTGGGCGACGTGCGGGCGGTCATGGACATCATGGCGCTGGCGACCCAGACGCTGGTGATCGCCGCGATCCTGGTGGGCGTCATGGTGCTGCTGCGCCTCTACCGGACCCAGTTCGCGGTGCTGCGGGCGCTGGGCGCGCCACGAAGCTTCGTGTTTCTCACGATCTGGAGCTACGTGACCGCGATCGTCGCCTGTGGAGCCGCGACGGGCCTGCTGATCGGCATCGGCCTGACAAACCTTGTGTCACGCGCCTTCACTGACGCCAGCGGCATCGCGCTCAACGCATCGCTTCAGGGCCCGGAGTTGGTGGCCGCCGGCGCCATCGTTCTGATCGGCGCGGCGGCGGCCACCGTCCCCGCGGCGCTGCTCTATGCGCGGCCCGTGGTCACGGATCTCCGCTGACGCGCGCCCTTGCTTGCAAAAGAAGGCGTCCGCGGCGCCGCAACGATTGGTTATCCACCGCCGCACAAACCGCACCCTCCTCAATTCACACGATGTTGACAAGCGCCAAGTCGAAGCGCAGACTTCAGGCTCAATCAACTGCTGGAGGTCTAAAAAAATGAAGCCGCCGAAGCAGCGTACGTCGTGATTGAAATAGACATTCTATTTCTGAAACGACAAATATCCGAAAATTTGAACCTTAACACCGGCCGAAAGCGTTACTGCATTCGATTATAGGCCTGAATACTTACGCTCGAATCACAGCGATAGCCCGCGACTGCGGAGATGATCCGATTGCGCGGCGAGTCCGGCGAACAACGCCGCACTCAGATCCGCCGTCCGAGGTGATCTTCACCAGGCGCGGCACGCTGGACCGATGAGATCGCAACGAACAGACCTAGGCTCGACTGCCGGAACGACCTCGACCGGAAACCCGACAACGGTACAGGATCCCAAACCCGATCCGATGCGCCTTGATCCCGGCGCCCGCGCAACCAACCCCCGAGGGGAAATAGCGGGGCCACACACTCAAGCCACGGACACCGCGAAAGCGACACGGATCCGAGAAACAAGCCCCGCACCGAACCATGGTGCGGGGCTTTTGCGTCTTTGGCCGGATGTGTGACCGGCTGTGGCTGGATGTGTTCGCGGAGCACACGCCGGCCGCGCCGAAACGACGGATGCCGGGCCATGCCCTATGGCAGGGCGATCAGCCCGCCGCTCATCGGCCACGGCGCGCCCGTGGTGCCGGGAAATGTGATCGGGCGCCCATCGAGCGCACGCACCGCCATATAGGCAAAGGCCTGCGCCTCGATAAAGTCGCCCGACCAGCCGATGTCCGCCGCCGGCGTTACACTGACGCCGGTGCGCGCGGCGATCATCTCCAGCAACACCGGGTTGTGCGCGCCGCCGCCCACGGCGATCAGCCGCACCGGCGGCCGCGGCAGATGCTTGAAACCCGCCGCCACCGTTGCCGCCGTGAACGCCGTCAGCGTCGCCGCGCCCTCCTCGGTCGACAGCGCATCGACCCCCGGGGCGGTGAAGTCATCGCGATCAAGCGATTTCGGCGCCAGCCTGTCGAAATACGGATGCTGGAGCCAGCGTGCGAGCAAGGCGTCGTTCACCGCGCCACTACGCGCCAACGCACCGCCAACATCCATCGCAGCGCCGGTGCGCGTGTGAACGAAATCATCGATCAACGCGTTCGCGGGTCCTGTGTCGAAGGCGATGAGATCCTCGTCGCCCTCACCGATCCAGGTGATGTTGGCAACCCCGCCGAGGTTGAGAATGCCCAGCGGCCCGGGGAGCCCGGCGGCCAGCGCCTTGTGAAACACCGGCGCGAGCGGCGCCCCCTCGCCGCCGGCGGCGACATCGTTGGCGCGCAGGTCATAGACCACGCGGATGCCGGTTTCACGGGCAAGACGGTCCCCATCGCCGAGTTGTACCGTCATCCCGCGTTCGGGCGCGTGAAACACTGTCTGGCCGTGGAAGCCGATCACATCGACATCACCGGCGCTCATGCCGTGCTCGGACAGAAAGCTCAGGACAAGGGCCGCATGCGCATCGTTGACAACCCGTTCCGCGGCACGCAAGGCATCGGGCCGCTCCGTGCGGTCGGTGACACCGCGCGCCGCGCTCAACGCCTGGCGCAGGACGAGACGCTCCGCGTCGCTGTAGGGACGATAGGACGTCTCGCCAAAAGCGGCGATCCGCTCGCCGTCGGTTTCGATCATCGCAAGATCGATCCCGTCCATCGAAGTACCGCTCATCAGCCCAAGCGCGCGCATCGCCATGTTGATTTTCCCGAATTCGCATTTTCCCGTGAAATTAGGCTCAAGCTCGGCTAAAACCCCAGCGCGCGACCGGATGCCGGCACTCTCCGGCGAAAAAAGAAGGCATGTAGGCGTATGACCGCGTTCAAATCGGACTTCCTGCGAATCTTATCAGAGCGGGGATTCATCCACCAGTGTTCGGACCCCGAGGGGCTCGACGCACTGTTTCGGTCCGAGACGGTGTCCGCCTATATCGGCTTCGACTGCACGGCGCCAAGCCTGCATGTCGGCTCCCTGGTGCAGATCATGATGCTGCACTGGATGCAGCAGTGCGGCCATCGCCCCATCGTGCTGATGGGCGGCGGCACCACGCGGGTCGGCGACCCCTCGGGCAAGGACGCCGCACGGCAGTTGCTGAGCGCGGAGCAGATCGAGGCCAACAAGGCCGGCATCCGCACGATCTTCACGAAATTCCTGTCGTTTGAGGGCGGCGACAATGCGGCGGTCATGGCCGACAACGCGGATTGGCTGCTGGGCCTGCATTACGTCGACTTCCTGCGCGACGTCGGCCGGCATATCTCGGTCAACCAGATGATCCAGCGCGATTCGGTGAAGCTGCGCCTGCAGCGCGAGCAGCACCTCTCGTTCCTGGAATTCAACTACATGGTTCTGCAGGCCTACGATTACGTGGAACTGAACCGGCGCTACGGCTGCGCGCTGCAGATGGGCGGCTCCGACCAGTGGGGCAATATCATCTCCGGCATCGACCTGGGCCGGAAGATCGAGGACGCGGCCCTCTACGCGCTGACAACGCCGCTGCTGACCACCGCCTCGGGCGCCAAGATGGGCAAGACGGCCGACGGCGCGGTGTGGATCAACGCGGAGCAACTGTCGCCCTACGACTACTGGCAATACTGGCGCAACACCGAGGACGCCGACGTGGGCAAGTTCCTCAAACTGTTCACGACATTGCCACTCGACGAGATCGCGCGGCTCGAAGCGCTTGAGGGCGCCGAGTTGAACGACGCCAAGACCGTGCTGGCGACCGAGGCCACAACCATGGCGCATGGCCGCGAGGCGGCCGGACAGGCGGCGGAAACCGCGCGGCAGACGTTTGTGGAAGGCGGCACGGCTGCGACGCTTCCCAGCGTCGACGTGCCGCGCGCGGATCTCGACGCCGGGCTCGGCGTGCTCACCGCCTATGTGACCGCGGGCCTGTGCGGCTCCAATGGCGACGTGCGCCGCAACATCAAGGGCGGCGCGGTGCGCATCAACGACGTGCCGGTGAACGACGACAAGCGGGTGCTGACGGCATCCGATCTCAGCGCCGACGGTGTCATCAAGCTGTCGCTGGGCAAGAAGAAACACGTTTTGCTGCGGGCAAGCTGAACCGGCAGTGCGGGAAATACGGCCCGCACCGTCCGGCACATTCCCAACCGGGATTTGAAATCCGGCCCTGCAATTGCCGCTTAAAATGATGAAAGCGCGCCAACCCGTAGCGCGCTTTCAGCGTTTCCGGCTCAACGGAACTCGAAGATCTTCCGGAAAATACCCGGCGCGATCGCCGACATCGGGTTTACCGACAGCACGGGATCCTCAAGCGTGCCCGAGACGCGGAATGTCACGCCGAGCAGGCCGCCGTTGCGGCCGCCGACCAGCTGGCCGAGCAGCGGGATCTGCCCGAGCATGTTGTTGAGCGCATAGGCGGGCACGAAGGTGCCGGTCAGATTGAGCCGTTCGGGCTGAAGATCGACCGTTCCCTCAACGGTACCACCGAGCGCGGCGCCCTTCAGCGTCGCCTCCCTCACCCTCACCCGGTTGCCCGTCTTCGTGAATTCCACATTGAGTTTCTGGAACGACGTGCCGCCGGGACGTGTGACCCTCTGGCTGGTCGAATTGCGGCCCAGTCGCGGCCTGGTCAGACCGGGGTTGGCCGCAATGATCTGATTGAGCCCGGATTCCTCGGTAATCGACAGATCGCTGACAACGAGACGGCCCGTCGTCGTCTTGCCGGCAATCGTCGCACCCAGCGTTCCCGTGCCGCCCTTCATGCGCTTGTAGAGGTCGAGGAACCGGAACACTTCCCCCGCATCGGCCATCTGCACGGTCAACGCCCGATTCTTGCCCTCGGGCTTGATCTCGCCGCGCAAGCTTGCCCGGCCGTTGGAAAGCCCCGAGACCACCGCATTGGTCACCGATCCGCCGACAGCCGTCAAATCCGCCGCAAAGCTCGTGACATCGACACCGTTGAACCCGGTCAGCCTGCCAATTCTGGCCTCGATGCGCAGGTCGTTGCGCACCTCCTCAGCCGCCGCGCCGCGCTTGAGCGCCGCAAGCAGCCCCCTGCCGTCGAACCGGCTCGCGTTCATGCCAATGCTGTACCCCCCGCCGCGGGTGCGCTTGATGTTCAGCGCGGCCTGGTCCTGATCGCGCAGAGCGAACTGGCTGAAATCAGCCTCGAAGAGATCGCCGTTCTTGTCGATAAGGACGTCACCTTCGATCCGCACGCCATCCGAGGTCAGCACGAAATCCTCAATCTTCTGGGCGCCGTTGACCTCGGAGAGAACAAAGCGCGCCTCGGCGGGAACACCCACCGCCTTGCGCCAGCCAAGCGGCGCGATTGTCAGCTCCGCCTGGCTGAGATCCGCGTCCATGTCGCGCCGGCCATCTCCGCGCGACCGCACCGACATGCGGATCTTGCCCGACACAAGCCCGCCGAAATCAACGCCCCGCCGGGCGAGCTCGCTGGTATCGATATCCAGGACCACACCGTGGCCGGTGCCGACGCTGGATCCGTCAAGCGGCTGCACGAGATCGATATCGGCCGGCAGACCGTTGAGGTTCCCGCGCCCGCGGATGGTCGCCATCGACTTGTTGCCGTTGACCTCGAGGTTGGCCCTGGTGATCATCTGGCCGGAGATCGGCACCTTGCTGGAGAACCCCGACAGCGAGGCCGCGAACGACCAGGCCGCCAGATCGCGATCGAATTCCTTCTTCAGAGGAAAGGAGACCGACGCGGTGAGCGCGCTGTCACCCGACAGATCACCGGGCGCAACGCCCAGCTTGTCGCCAATGCTGATCGGCTCCAGTCCAGCCAGCCGCACGACATCGCTGGTGGCCCCCTCCAGCGTCAACTCGAGCTGGCCGGTCTTGTCCTCGACCCGCAGGTCGGGAATCGTGAAGACGCTGTCGCCGACCTCAAGCACGCCGCCGCCGGGCACGGTGCCCCGCGTGCTGCCGGTTTCAACCACAAGCTTGCCGTCGCGAACCGTGCCGGTGCCATCGAGATCCCGGAGTGGCGGCAGGGCACCGATGTTCTTCAAGGTCACATTCTCAAAGCCGAAATCGACCTGCACGCCGTCCGGCGTCCATCCAACCGTCGCGGGGTCCCCGTCAAAGCCGAGCTTGTCCAGCGCCAC
Organism: Breoghania sp. L-A4; assembly: GCF_003432385.1. Lineage (NCBI taxonomy): Bacteria > Pseudomonadati > Pseudomonadota > Alphaproteobacteria > Hyphomicrobiales > Stappiaceae > Breoghania > Breoghania sp. L-A4. Next base: position 2,913,290 of record NZ_CP031841.1, read on the forward strand.
GATCAGCCGTCCGCCGGTCACCCGCCCGTCATCGATATGATCGATCAGCCAGCTGCGCGACTTCGGCAGCACGAGACCAGGCCAAAGCCGCTTGAGGGTGGCAACCGGCATCGCGCCAAACGACACCGCGAGCGCCATCAAAGGCCCTCCCGCCGCGAGGTCGATGCTGCCGGCCGCGGTCACCGAAGCGGTGCCGGCGCGCACGCTGAACGTATCCACGTTGAGCAGCGCCTTGTTCGCATCGAAACTGCCGAACGCCAGCACGCTATCGAGGATCAACGGCGCGCCCTCCACATCGCGCGGCCGCAGCCGGGCGTTGGGCGCTTCCACCGCGAACCCCCATTCGGCCGATCCTGGCTCATGGGGCGGCGTGATCTCGCCGCGCAACGCGATGCGGCTGTCGCCGAACACGGCATAGGATGGCTCCAGCACCACGTGTTGCGCGTCCGCATTCCAGGACAGGTGCAGCAAGACTTCGTCAAGCAGAACAGAGGCATCGTCGTCAAAGCTGAGGTACCCTCCGCCGACGCCGACGCGAAGATCCCCGCGCGCAAACGCGCCGTCGGGTGCAAGCCGCAAGGTCAGTTGTGGGTACAGCGGCAGCCCGAGACCGCGCCCGGTCTTGATCGGCGCGCCTTCGGGCAGGAACTCAGTGACCGTGACATCCGACGCCGACAACTGCAGCCAGTGGCCGCCATCGGGCTCGTCCTCGCCATGCGCGAAGCGGACGCTCCAGCGGCCGTCACGCCCGGCGACCGACGCATTGACCGAAAGCCTGTCTGTGGCGGGATCGATAAGCGCGGTGAGATCAATCGTCTCGAAGGTCCGGGGCTGCGGGCCGTTCAGCAGCAGCGTCGCGCCGGTCACGACGATTTCCTCGACACCCACCTCCTTGAGCCCTTTGACAATCGCTGAAATGCCCACATCGGCGCGCTGCGCGAATTCCGCTCCCGAAAGAAGCGGCGGCCGCGCTCCATCGCTGCTGACGGCAACATAGGGACGGTCGATCAGAACCGTGTCCAGATCCGGATCAAGGGTGTACAGAAACGAGGCCGCCGACGTCGCCGTGATCTTAGGGACATCAATGATCAGTCCCTGCGACGCCTCGTCGAGCCGCAGGTCGAGCACCGAAATTTCCGGCATGATGCCCTGGGTGAAGTCGAGACGAACCGCATCGATGGCCACGGCCCACTCGCCGCCCAGCCTGTCCGCGACCCGTGCCGCCGCCAGCCTGCCGAGCAAGGGACTGTCGTAGGGCGCGCCGGCAAGGCGGACGCCAAGCAGAATCAGCAAGAGAACGACGGCAAGCGCCACCAGGCTCCGCACGGACGGAACCCGGAGTCTGCCGAACATCGGCAACCGGAGGACCCGGCGTACTCTGAGCCGTTTCACAGGCAGGCTGGGCCGCTTCACGGGCGGACTTCTCCTTCTTGCCCAAAGCACACCTTGGCAAAGAGTATCAAGGCAGCTCTGGCAGACATGCATGCGCGGCGCATGCGACCCGCGGTCACGCCGGAACACGCTTCGCGAGAGATGCGCCGCAGCGTCATTGAAATCACCGGCATTCGGGCAGAGACTCGTTCGCGCGACCGCACTGCGTCCATTTCGTCACTATTGACATGATCGCGTCCGCGATGCACCCGCAATCACACTCTGCGCCACGGATGCGCGCTATCCACGTCCGGACCACCAAGGTCTGGTGAAAAAGCCCCCGTCGCGCGGGGGCCGCCCCGCCTCCGGGCGCGTCTTGGCCGGACCGGCCGGGCGTGACATGCTCACCTGCCCGTTGGCGAGCGTGCGGCGATTCTCGCGCACCACCGAGCGCCGCGCGCGCCGGTGGGTCACCATCCGGACAGGCAACGGCACACACGTTCCGGCCATCGCGCCGACACATTCATCTGCCGGTACGATGGATGGGAAAATGGATCAAAGGAAGGCAGCGCAATGGATCTCGTCGAAGGCATGATGGCGCCGGAATTTTCACTGCCCACCGACAGCGGTGAAAGCCTGCGCCTTTCCGAGCTCAGCGGCGCCGTGCTCTTCTTCTATCCCAAGGACAACACCCCCGGCTGCACCAAGGAAGCCATTGCCTTCAGCCACCTGAAGGAGGACTTCGCCAAGGCCGGCGTGACCGTGATCGGGATCTCGCCCGACAGCGTCAAGAAGCACCAGAACTTCAAGGCCAAGCAGAACCTCACGGTGACGCTCGTCGCCGACGAAGAGAAGGCGGCGGCAGAGGCCTACGGGGTATGGATCGAAAAATCCCTCTATGGCCGCAAGTACATGGGGGTCGACCGCTCGACCTTCCTGATCGGCAAGGACGGGAAAATCGCCAGGATCTGGCGCAAGGTCAAGGTTCCCGGACACGCGGAAGCCGTGCTCGAGGCGGCCCAGGCCCTGTAGATGTCCATACGGCGCCCAAAACGCGCCCTGACCTTAGAAATTGTTAACCTTACCAAGGTCTAATTCGATCCATCGGGTACTGCGTCTGACGCAGGGTCCGTGACCTTCGAAAGACTGACCATCGGTAAGATGCACAAGAACACATCCGCACCCCCGTCCGGCACACGCAATGAGCCGCATCGCGTCTTCATCACGCGCGGTGAGCAGGTGCGCTGTTTCACCATCCGGCCATGGCTGATGGGAATTGCGCTGAGCGTCGTGACGGTGATCGCCGCAGGCTACCTCGCCGCCACCGGATATCTGATCTACCGCGACCAGCTCATAGAGACCGCCTCCGGCGTCAACGACGACGTGCGGACGGCCTACGAGGACCGCATTGCCGAGCTGCGTGTGCAAAACGACCGCATTACCAGCCGCCAGATCCTCGACCAGAAGGCCTATCAGGAAAAGATCCGGCTGCTTCTCGCCCGGCAGGAACATCTCGATGAACGCCAGGATCGGGTGACCGCGATCATCGACAAGGCGGCCAAGTCCGGCCTGGCGCTCGCCTTAGCGCCGCTCCCGTCGGCCAAACCGAGCCTTACCGCAACGCCCAAGGCAACCGCCATCTTGATTGATTCGCCCCAGCCCGCGCAGCCGGTTGCCGGGCTCGACGGTCTCGGAGGCGAAACATTGCTGCTGCACGATCGCGGCACCGGCCCGCTGGGCCTGCGCGGCAGCGTCTCAAACCACCTGCCTCCCGTTCCGGCGCCGGAACAACCGTCGTGGGCAACGGGAGACAGCGCCGCCGATCTTGCGGTCATGGACCAGGTCTCCTCGACACTGGGCACGATGGACCGTCAGACGATGGCCGTGCTTGACGCGATCGCCGTCTCGGCCGAACGGCGCATCGGCCGCATCGAGGACGTCACCGCTCCTCTCGGCATCGATCTGGCCGACACCGATGCACAGGCCTCGGGCGGCCCGTTCATTCCCTTCAACCCGGACAGTTTCGACGCGCGCGCTGAGCGCGCCGACCGCGCGATCGACCGGCTGGGCGCCCTGCGCCGCGCCATCGATACGCTGCCGCTGACACAGCCCGTGCCGCGCGCGCCGACGACAAGCCGCTACGGTCAGAGGATGGATCCCTTCCTCGGCCGCGCGGCCATGCACACGGGCATCGACTTCAAGGCCGAATATGGTTCCGCCGTGCGCGCGACCGCTGCGGGCACGGTGGTCTCCGCGGGCCGCAACGGCGGATATGGATTGATGGTGGAGATCGACCACGGCAATGGTCTGACGACGCGTTATGCCCATCTCAGCCGCATCCGCGTCGCCAAGGGCACATCCGTTCAGGCCGGCAAGATCGTCGGCAGTGTCGGCTCCTCGGGCCGCAGCACCGGACCGCATCTGCACTATGAGACCCGCCTGCACGGCGCGCCGCGCAATCCGTCAACGTTTCTCGATGTCGGCACCCGCCTGAGCGCCGCGTTGCAATAGTCCGGCCCGCACGGCGGCCCGCCGGCGCGCTCCACAATACAAAAACAAAATGCCCGCACGGGAAACCGTGCGGGCATTGCCGTATGCGCCTGGCGACCAGGCGCGATCAATCGATATCGGCGACCTCGGTGTCCGGATCGCCCTGCACGCGCTGCGCCAGAGCCGCTTCCATGAAGTCTTCCAAATCACCGTCCAGCACATCCTGCGGCGCAGTCTTCTCGACGCCCGTGCGCAGATCCTTGACCAGCTGATAGGGCTGCAGCACGTAGGAGCGGATCTGGTGCCCCCAGCCGATGTCGGTCTTCGAGGCAGCCTCGGCATTGGCCTTGTCCTCGCGGATCTGCAATTCACGCTCGTACAGGCGCGCCTTCAGCATGGACCACGCCGTCGCACGGTTCTTGTGCTGAGAACGCTCGTTCTGGCATTGCACGACGATATTTGTCGGAATGTGCGTGATACGCACCGCCGAATCCGTCGTGTTGACGTGCTGGCCGCCCGCGCCCGACGCTCGGTACGTGTCGATCCGGCAATCGCTTTCGGCGATGTCGATGTCAATCGTGTCATCGATGACGGGATAGATCCACACGCTGGCGAAGCTGGTGTGGCGGCGCGCCTGACTGTCGTAAGGCGAGATCCGAACCAGGCGGTGCACGCCGGATTCCGTCTTCGCCCAGCCATAGGCGTTCTGCCCCTTGACCTGCAGCGTGGCGGACTTGATGCCCGCTTCCTCGCCGTCGTGCACCTCGAGGATATCGACCTTGTAGCCCTGCTTTTCCGCCCAGCGGATGTACATCCGCATGAGCATGTTGGCCCAGTCCTGGCTCTCGGTGCCGCCGGCGCCGGCGTGGATTTCTATATAGGCGTCGTTGCCGTCGGCCTCGCCGGACAGCAGCGTCTCGACCTGACGGCGCGCGGCCTCCGCGACGAGTTCCTTGAGCGCGGCCTCGGCTTCGGAAACGACGCCCGCATCGCCCTCCATTTCGCCAAGTTCAATCAGCTCGAGATTGTCGCTGAGTTCGGTTTCGATCCGCCGCACATTGCCGATACCATCCTCAAGGTACTGGCGCTCGCGCATCATCTTCTGCGCGCGCGCCGAATCGTTCCACAGATCGGGGTCTTCGGCGGCGGCGTTCAGTTCATCAAGACGGGAAAGGGCGCGATCCCAGTCAAAGATGCCTCCTCAGCAGGGCGAGCGCCTGCTTGATTTCGTCGACGATCGCCTGTGTTTCGGCGCGCATCAAAAGCCTCATGCGTTGGTGAGAGAGAAAGAGGGTCCGAAGGGCAAACCCGGTCAAACCGGGCGTTCCTTCATGGACGGGCCGCGACCCTAACCGCCGATGCCACCGCTGTAAACCGCCGCGCGCATGATGCCCGCGGCGGTTACTTGGGATATCCGCGCGTCAGTAGAGGCCGCCCGTACCGGACATGATCGCCCGGTCGGCTTCCGGCGTCACGGTGCGCGGAATGCCCATCTCGTCCTCGAAGCCGATCACCGAATAGGTGTCCGGAGGCGAGGTGCCGGGCTTGAAGGCCTCCAGGATGGTCCCCGGGGCGCCGGCGGAAGCACGCAGGCCGGTGCGGCGGTTGATCGGAATCAGGTCCAGTCCCTGCGGCACCCGGAACTCGACGGCGGGCTTTTCGGCCAGCGCCTTCTTCATGAATTCCGTGAAGATCGGCGCAGCGACGTGACCGCCCGTCGCCCCGCGGCCCATGGGCTGGGGATTGTCGTAACCGACGAAGACACCGACGGCGAGGTCGGGCGAATAGCCCACGAACCACGCGTCACGCTCGTCGTTGGTGGTGCCCGTCTTGCCCGCCACCGGCTTGCCGACCTTCTGGACGCCCGGCGCGGTGCCGCGCAGCACCACGCCCTCCATCATCGACGTGATCTGATAGGCGGTCATGGGATCGAGCACCTGCTCGCGATTGTCGATCAGCTCGGGCTCGTCCTGCCCGTTCCACGCATCCGCGTCGCAGGCGTCGCAGACCCGCTCCTCATGCTTGTAGATCGTGCGGCCATAGCGGTCCTGCACCCGGTCGATCAGTGTCGGCGTGACCTTGCGGCCGCCATTGGCAAGCATCGAATAGGCCGACGTCAGCCGCAACACCGTGGTCTCGCCCGCGCCGAGCGCCATGGACAGTACCGGCATCATCTTGTCGTAGATGCCAAAGCGACGCGCGTATTCCGCAACCAACGGCATCCCCATATCCTGGGCCAGGCGCACGGTCATGACGTTGCGCGACTTCTCGATGCCGGTGCGCAGCGTCGAGGGTCCATAGAACTTTCCGCCATAGTTCTGCGGCGTCCAGGTCGCCTGTCCGCCGCCCTGCTCCACCGCAATCGGCGCGTCCATCACCACGCTGGACGGCGTGTAGCCGTTGTCGAGCGCCGCGGCGTAGACGAAAGGCTTGAAGGAGGAGCCGGGCTGCCGGTAGGCCTGCGTCGCGCGGTTGAATTCGCTCTGGGCAAAGCTGAAGCCGCCGATCATAGCGAGCACCCGGCCGGTATAGGGATCCATGGCCGCGATGGCCCGGAGACCTTCGGCACCTGGCGCAGCGTCCAGGCATCGCTGGTGCCACCGAGCGGATCGTCCAGCCGCTCGACATAGACGACATCGCCGGCCTGCAAGACGTCGTTGACGCCCTTGGGCGCCGTGCCCTTTTTCGGCCCCTCGGCCCAGCGGGCCCATTTCACGTCCTGAAACGAGATCCGGCCACGCTCGCGATCGGTGGACAGCGCGCCGGACACCAGCGTCTGCGGCTTCAGGCCGATCACGGCCTGCTCCTCGTTCACCCCGAGGACCACAGCCAGCCGCCACTCCGGAACGTCGCTGAGCCCTTCGATCTTGGCGATCTTGCCGCCCCACTCGCCGGTGTCCAGATCGATTTGATCCACCGGACCCCGCCAGCCGCCGCGTTCGCGGTCAAAATTCACCAGGCCGTTCATCAGCGCCTCGCGGGCGAGCACCTGGAGCTTCGGATCCAGCGTCGAGCGAACCGACAGGCCACCTTCATAGAGCCGGTCGTCGCCGTAGATCTCCACGATCTTGCGGCGGACTTCCTCGGCGAAATATTCGGTCGCGAAGAGCTGGGCGCCGGTCGTGCGCGGCGTCACCTTGAGCGGCTCGCCCTTGGCCTTCTCGCCCTCCTCGACGGTGGTGAACCCGTTGACGACCATCCGGTCGATCACCCAGTTGCGGCGCGCGATCGCGGCCTGCGGGTAGCGGAACGGGTGATAATTCGTCGGGCCCTTGGGCAGGGCGGCCAGATAGGCGGCCTCCGCCAGCGTCAGCTCGTGCACCGACTTGTCGAAATACAGCAGCGACGCGGCGGCCACACCATAGGCGCCAAGGCCGAGATAGATCTCGTTGAGATACAGCTCGAGGATCTCGTCCTTCGTGTAGGCTTCCTCGATACGCAGCGCCAGCAACGCTTCCTTGACCTTGCGCTCGATGGAAACCTCGTTGGTCAGCAGGAAGTTCTTCGCCACCTGCTGGGTGATCGTCGAAGCGCCTTCGGGACGGCGTCCCGTGCCGTAGTTCTGGATGTACTTGAACGCCGCGCGCGCGATGCCTTCCGGATCGACACCGATGTGATCGTAAAAGTTCTTGTCCTCGGCGGAGAGATAGGCGTTCTTCAGCATCTCGGGGATCGCCTGGATCGGCAGAAACATGCGGCGCTGGTGGGCATATTCCGCGATCAGGCTGCCGTCGGCCGCGTGGACGCGCGTCATCACCGGCGGCTCGTAGTTCTTCAGCGCCGTGTAATCGGGCAGATCATCGGCCTCCCGGGACAGATACCAGCCCACGCCCGCCGCTACGAGAATGAACAGAACCGTACCGATTCCGAAGAGATAGCCGAACAGCTTTACAAGAAACTTCATAGACCGGGTCCGCTGGTTTCCGGGCATAGGTAGCAGAGCAACGGGCAAGCGCAAGACGGTTTCGCAACGGGCCCGCGAACTCCACAGAGACACACACGCTGACTCCGCATGTGCAATGCCTCCATCATACTGATTCTGCTCGCCTGTGTTTCAAGGATCGCATGTTCTCACGATGGGTATACGCGTTCGGGATCCACTGTGACGCCGCCTTGGCGCGCTCATCGCGCCGGGCCCGTATTTCGAACCTAGGAAAGACACCCGTCACAGGGCAGATCCACACGTGTCTGCTTCGGTCACCAATGTGGCGATGCTGAGGCGACGAAACTCCGCGCACCGGCCTGTATGCGGGAGGTCTATTCGCCGCCTTTGGCAAGTTGCGGGCGGAAGAATCGCCCGATGGCCGCGGCAATCGCGTCTGTCGTGCGCTCACGCCACTCAGGAGAGGTCAGCAGCGTCTCGTCGTGCTTGTTGGAAAGGTACCCCAGTTCCACCAGGACCGACGGCACGTCGTGCGCCTTGAGCACGCGGAACCCGGCGGAACGCTGCGGATTTTTGATCAACCGGATGGCGCTGCGCAATTCACCCACGATGGCGCGGGAGAGAAAAATCGAGAAATTCTTGGTTTCGCGCCGCGTGAGATCGATGAGGATGTCGGCGACGTCGCCGGGTTCTTCCGTCAGATCGACGCCGGCCAAAACGTCGGAGCTGTTTTCTCGCTCCGCCAGCGCGGCCGCCACCCGGTCCGATGCCCTCTCGGACAGGGTGTAGACGGTCGCGCCGCGAACATAGCTCTGCGGCGCGGAATCGGCATGAATCGAAATGAACAGCTTCGCATCGAGCGCCCGCGCCATTTCCACCCGCTTGCGCAGCGGGATGAACGTGTCGGAGGTCCGCGTCAGATGCACGTCATACAGGCCCTCCTGCTCCAGCTTGCGCTTCAGGACACTCGCGAAATCCAGCACCACGGCCTTCTCGAGCGTTCCCTTGTGCCCGGTGGCGCCGGAATCGATGCCTCCGTGGCCGGGATCAAGAACGATCACCGGACGGCCGCTCTGCGGCGGCGCGACGGCCATGCGGTCGCCCTTGCCATGCGCCTCGTCAGCCTGCCCGGGGTCGGGCCTCTCTTCACGCGCGAAGTCAACCTCGAACGACGCGCGGGTGGATTTGACGAAATCGATCACCAGACGGGCCGGCTGACCGTCGACCGGCGGCAGTACGAAGGACTTGTCGATCTTCACCGGACCCGACATATCCAGCACAACGCGGGATTTTCCCGGCGCGAACAACCCGTAGCGCCAGGCGGAGACAAGCCCCCTGCCCGTTGCGCCCGTCTCGCGCTCAAGGTCGAACTGCACCTCCGGCAGATCAATGATGATACGGTAGGGATCCGCCAGTCCCGATACGGAATACACCACGCCCTCGCTGAGATCGGCGATGAAACGGGTGCGGGTGTCGTCGCCCGCAACGCGCGCCGCGGAGACGCGAATGCCGCCCTCGCTGCCGGCGCCGGTCATTTGCGATGCAGCCCGCGTTCCGGGCACGCCTGCCGCCACAGCCATGACGAGACCGAGACACAGAACACAGGCGCCCTGGACGCCGAAGACACCGACCAGTCTTCGAAAAACCATCAACAGCTCCCGGAGCACACGCCGGCGACCGAATGCCACCTGCCGGCGAAACCGCACTCCCTACCTCCAAAATACATCGTTTCTCGTCATTCGGCCCGATAGCACGAACGGTATCGTCGAACAAACCGCGCCTCCCGCCGCGCACGGCCGCCGGAAACCTCCGCGAGGACGGATTGCGGCCGGCCGTCCCTGGCTCCGCGACTGCCCGAAAGACTAGGCCTTCATGGTTAACCAGTCATTGCCGGGATTGTCGAGCCGCGCCGCGGTCAAGCGCCTGACAACGGCCCAAACCTTGGTGTTTCTTCGTACTCACAAGGGAAAACACAGGCGTTCGCCCGCAATTCCCGCGAAGATTCGCCCTGAAGGAACATTCTAGCCTTATCTTGCCAAGTCGCCCTACTGTCCTTAAAAGAACAAATTGGATTTTGGTCAATGACCGACTCACTTCGCAATCGGGCACCATCCCTCCCGGGGCGAAGATTTTGAATGCGCCCGGTAATCCCTGTAGCAGGCATCTCCTGTCACATTCAAAGGACCGGGCTGTCATGGCCCGCGCGAGGGCTGATACGGCACGCAAGTGATTGTGCCCCCGGCATGTCGCTGGCGGTCACGCACTTGCTGACGGCCACGCACTCGCGGACGACCGGTCGGACGCTGCCAAATCCAAAGACACTGCCGTGCGCTCCCGTGTGAAACGGGACCGCACGAGAATTTCGCGGTCGGTCCAATCGCCGACCTGATCACTATCGCACAGTCAAATCGAGCGTCGCGATGAGCGAATACGCCGGACCAGAAAGTTTCAAGAGTACGACAGGCGCCACATCATTGGCCGCCTGCGTCCTGGTCTATGCGACGCCCGCGGACATTCATCACAAGACACACCGTCAGAGCGACCATGCAGGCGGAACGCAAGATCGGCAGCACACTGCGCCGGTTCCGTGCTTCGGTCGTGGAGAATCCAATCAATGGCAAACAAGATGCTTATCGACGCCGCACACCCGGAGGAGACCCGGGTCGTCGTGGTGCGCGGCAATCGCGTTGAGGAATTCGATTTCGAAGCAGCCAATCGCAAACAGCTGCGGGGAAACATTTATCTCGCCAAGGTAACGCGCGTCGAGCCGTCGCTGCAGGCGGCCTTCGTCGACTACGGCGGCAACCGCCACGGCTTTCTCGCCTTCAGCGAAATTCACCCGGATTTCTATCAGATCCCGGTCGCCGACCGCAAAGCCCTGCTCGAGCAGGAAGAAGCCGAGGCCGCCGAGGACGAAGCCGCCAGCAGCAAGTCCCGCTCGAGCAGGCCGTCGCGCCGCAAGAAGGACGCCAGCGTCAGCGAAAGCGCCGAAGACGCGGAAGCCGCTGCATCCGCCGGAAATGTTGACGAGGGCTCGGACGACGATGCCGAGTCCGACAATCTGCCTCCCTCCGGCCACATCGGCAACGTCGAGGATACGCCCGAAGACGATCACGACGACGACGAACCGGCCGCCAAGGGCGACGCGGACGTCAAGAACGACGACGAACTGGTTGAATCCGTTGGCGCCGAAGACGCCATGGAGGAAGTGCCGGTGCGCCGCGCGCGGCCGCGCCGTCACTACAAGATCCAGGAAGTCATTAAGCGCCGTCAGGTGCTGCTGGTGCAGGTCGTCAAGGAAGAGCGCGGCAACAAGGGCGCGGCTCTGACCACCTACCTCTCGCTCGCCGGACGGTACTCCGTGCTGATGCCGAACACCGGCCGCGGCGGCGGGATTTCCCGCAAGATCACCAATGTGACCGACCGCAAGCGCCTGAAGACGGTGGCCAACGAGCTGGAAGTGCCCGAGGGCATGGGCGTCATCCTGCGCACCGCGGGCGCCAGCCGCACCAAGGCCGAGATCAAGCGCGACTTCGAGTATCTGCTGCGCCTTTGGGAGAACGTGCGTGAACTGACGCTGCGCTCCGTGGCGCCGTGCCTGGTCTACGAGGAAGGCAGCCTGGTCAAGCGCTCGATCCGCGATCTCTACAACAAGGACATCGACGAGATTCTGGTCGCCGGCGAGGACGCCTACCGCGAGGCCAAGGATTTCATGCGCATGCTCATGCCGAGCCATGCCAAGAACGTCCAGCCCTATCGCAGCTCCACACCGGTGTTCACCAAGCACGGCGTGGAAGCCCAGCTCGACGCCATGTTCTCGCCCGACGTCACCCTGCGCTCAGGCGGCTACATCGTGATCAACCAGACCGAAGCGCTGGTGGCCATCGACGTGAACTCGGGCAAGTCGACCCGCGAGCACTCGATCGAGGACACGGCGCTGCAGACCAACCTGGAAGCGGCCGAGGAAGTCGCCCGCCAGTTGCGTCTGCGCGATCTCGCCGGCCTGATCGTGATCGATTTCATCGACATGGAAGAGAACCGGAACAACCGCGCGGTTGAGAAGCGGATGAAGGACAGCCTGAAGTCCGACCGCGCGCGCATCCAGGTTGGCCGGATCTCGCACTTCGGCCTGCTGGAAATGTCGCGTCAGCGCATCCGCACCGGCGTGCTGGAAAGCTCCACCGAACACTGCCCGCACTGCCATGGCTCCGGCATGATCCGCTCCACCGAGTCGGTGGCGCTGCACGTGCTGCGCGCGCTGGAGGATCACCTCCTGCGCCACTCCAGCCACCACATCAACGTGCGCACGCACACGCCGGCGGCGCTCTACATTCTCAACCAGAAGCGCCATCACCTGATGGAACTGGAGATGCGCTTCGGCCTCAACATCGCCATCTCGGCGGATGAGGAAATCGGCACGCAGCATTTCGTCCTCGACCGCGGCGAGCCCGCCATCGGCGACGAGGCCGTGCGCCCGGCGATCGCCGCGATCGTCCATCCCGACACCATCATGCCGGAGATCGAGGACGAGGACGACATCGAGGAAGAGATCGACGAGGAGATCGAAGAGGCAACCGTCAAGGCGGAAACGGCTTCCGACGATGGCACCCGCAAGCGCAAGCGCCGCAGGCGCCGGCGTGGCGGTGACGCATCCGAGTCCGGCGAGCAGGCCGACGCGAAGGATGCCTCCAAGGCTGACGACGACGAGGCGCCGGCCGAGAAGGCCGCGTCCGCCGAAGGCACCGACGACGAGGAAGGCGACGACGACCGGCCGAAGAAGCGCCGCCGTGGCCGCCGCGGCGGACGCCGTGGCCGCCGGGGTCGCGACGCCAGCGAGGCCGGCTCCGAGGACACGGACGCCCAGGCATCCGACGGCGAATCGGGGAACGCGGAGACGGCGCAGGCCGATGACTCCGTATCCGACCCGGGCGAAGCGGGCGTCGTGACGGCTGTGGGAACCAATGCAGACGACACCGGCGAAACGCCGGAGCCCGTTGAAGCTGCGTCCGAGCCTGCCGAAACCGCCGCGGACGAACCCGAGGCAGCCGAGGCACCTGTCGAGGAGGCGCCGGTTGACGTTTCCGCCGATGAGACACCGGCTGTCGAGACACCGGCTGTTGAGACAAAGGCCGTTGAGATGCCGGCCGAAGCGGCCGAGGAGCCTGCGGAAGAGCCCGTGACCGCCGAAGCGCCCCAAGAAGCCGAAGAGCCGGTTTCCGACGTAGCCGCGGCCGTCGCCGAGGAGCCTGCCGCAAAGCCTGCGAAAGCCGCCGAGGACAAGACCCCGCGCAAGAAGCGCTCGGGCTGGTGGCAGCGTGGTGGCTCATTCTTTTGAAAGGCCGTTGGCCTGAAGAAAGACTGACACCGCTTTGAAAACAAAAGGCTCCCGCACCGGACTGGTACGGGAGCCTTTTTCGTTGGAGCGTGGCGAAGAGTGCCGCGTCGTCCTCGGCCCTGTGCCGAGTATCCCTCTTTTCGAGGCGAAGATGGGTGCTCGGGACAAGCCTGAGCATGACCAAGGCGGGGTCTTCGGCCCCAGCTCTGCGCTCCGCCCTACTTCGTCTTCTCGAACAGTTCCCGGCCGATCAGCATGCGGCGGATTTCGGAGGTGCCCGCGCCGATCTCGTAGAGCTTGGCGTCGCGCAGCAGGCGTCCGGTCGGGTATTCGTTGATGTAGCCGTTGCCGCCGAGAAGCTGGATGGCGTCGAGCGCGATCTTCGTGGCGTTCTCCGCGGCATACAGAATGGCGCCGGCGGCGTCCTCGCGGGTCGTCTCGCCCCGGTCGCAGGCCTGCGCGACCGCGTAGCAATAGGCGCGCGAGGCGTTCATCATCACATACATGTCGGCAAGCTTGCCCTGCACGAGCTGGAAGGTGCCGATCGGCTGGCCGAACTGCTCGCGTTCGTGCACATACGGGATGACCACATCCATTGCCGCCTGCATGATGCCGATGGCGCCAGCAGCGAGGACGGCGCGCTCGTAGTCGAGGCCCGACATCAGAACGTTGACGCCCTTGCCGACCTCGCCGAGCACGTTTTCTTCCGGCACCTCGCAGTCTTGAAAGACCAACTCGCCGGTTTCCGAGCCGCGCATGCCCAGCTTGTCGAGCTTCTGGGCGACGGAGAACCCGGCAAACGCCTTCTCGATGATGAAGGCCGTGATGCCCTTCGAGCCGGCGGCCATGTCCGTCTTGGCGTAGACGATCAGCGTGTCGGCCTGCGGCCCGTTGGTGATCCAGAATTTGGAACCGTTGAGAACATAGCGGTCGCCCTTCTTCTCTGCCTTGAGCTTCATGGAGACCACGTCGGACCCTGCCCCGTCTCCGACATGGCCAGCGCGCCGAGATGCTCGCCGGAGACCAGCTTGCCGAGATATCGGGTCTTCTGCGCGTCGGTGCCCCAGCGCCGCATCTGGTTGACGCACAGATTGGAATGGGCGCCATAGGACAGCCCGATGGACGCCGAGGCCCGGCTCACCTCCTCCATGGCGATGCAATGCTCGAGGTAGCCGAGACCCGCCCCGCCCCACTCCTCTTCCACCGTGATGCCGTGCAGCCCGAGCGCGCCCATTTCCGGCCACAGCTCGCGCGGGAACCAATCGTCGCGATCGATCTTTTCCGCCAGCGGCGCGATGCGGTCCTGCGAGAAGGAGTGCACGCTGTCGCGCAGCATGTCGGCCGTCTCGCCGAGGTTGAAGTTGAAGGCCTTGGGTGCATTGGGATCATGGGGTCCTCCCGGCGGATCTCTGCGGTCCGCTCTGCGTTTGTGGCGCGCCTCAGCGCGCGTATTTGATGAAGGGCGTGAGTTTTCCGATACGATCGTAGAGCTGACGCGCGGTTGCGTTGAAATGCTGCGTCGTCCAGTAAACGGCACCGGCGCCGGCCTCATCGGCGGCGTCATACACCGCCTCGATCAGCTTGCGGCCGATGCCCTGACCGCGCACCGCCGGATCCGCATAGAGATCCTGCAGATAGCAGGTGTCCTCGATCATCCAGGTGGTGCGGTGGAACAGATAGTGGACGATTCCGACGAGCCTGCCGTCAGCATCCACCGCGCACAGGCCATACGGGTCCTCGCCCGCCGTCATCAGCCGCGCCCAGGTGGTGTCATAGATTTCCTGCGGCTTCTCGGTCTCGTAGAAGGTCAGATAATCCTTCCACAGCGCGGCCCACTGGTCGTGATCGGCGGGTGCCAGAGGGCGGATAGTGATGGTGGAATCGGGCATGGGCTCTCGCGTTTCAGGTGAATTTCGAGGAGAGGGTATCAGAATCCGACGAACAGCCGGTCCAGACACCGGATAATCTCGTCACGCCTGCCGGCGAGGCTCGCAATGGCGGATGACGAAAGAGCCCGCCGCAAGATCGCAAAGAGATCGCTCACGGCAAGCAGGTAGCGCTCTCCTTCGATGGCAACGGTCAGGTTCAAACCGGCGACGGGCGCGAACAATGCCTCCCGGACCAGCGGCGCAACCACGACCGACGGAACACCGTCGAGGAGGTCATGCTGGAGAATGACCAGATACGGGACGTCCTCGCGTGAGGCCGCATCGAGATTAGCGACCACATCAAACTGATGCAGGGAGGAAGCCAAGGCGGGCGGGCCTCAGAACCGGCGAAGATGCTTGAGACGCTCGCCCATCGTTCCGTGCGCCTCGATGTAGCGGCGGTAGGATTCCAGGCCCTCCCGGTTCTCCTCGGCCCAGGCATCGCGGCGCGCGACGGCCTCCAGTCGGATCTGCAAGGCCTCTTCCACAGCTTGCGAGACGTCTATGCCCGCAGCTTCCGCCCTGAGCAGCAGCTCCTCGCTGACTTCAACGCTGGCGATCTTCCTATTCATCGCTTCGAGACCCTGTCGAGTACCTTCGTCGTGCCAGTATACATCTCCCGTGCCCTCCCGCCTCCCTCAATCGGCCATGCCCTCGAGACAGATCATGGAGAACAGCGCGGTCGCGACATGGGTTTCGCGCGCGTCGTCAAGACCAAAGACGTCGGCGCGGCAGATGGTCAGCGTACGGCCCGGCTTGATCACCCGGCCGCGCGCCACGAGCTGATCGCCGCGCGCAGGGTTCAGCAAATTGATCTTGTATTCCGTCGTCAGCACCCCGGTGCCGGGCGGATAGAGCGACAGGGCGGCGTAGCCTGCGGCCGAGTCGGCAATCGACGCCGTGCTGCCGGCGTGAAAGAACCCGTGCTGCTGGGTCAGCGCGGGCTGGTGAGCCATCGCGAGATCCACCTCGCCCGGCGCCAGATGCACGATGCGCGCGCCCAGATGCTCCATGAACGGCTGACGGCCGAAACTCGCCCGTACACGGGCCTCCCAATCGGGATCGCGCGGCTCAAAGACGCTCATTCGACATCCAGTTCGGTAAAATTCGGCCAGTTCGGCGGCGCGCCCAGCTCCAGCACATTGCCGTCGGGATCGTTCAAATAGAGGCTGATGCCTCCGGCCGGCCAGGTTACCTCGGAGGTGATCGGCACGCCGGACGCGGTCAGATACGCCCGCCAGGCATCGAGATCACGCGTGGCGATCTTGAAGGCGAAATGGCTCGGCCCTCGCTGTGGTGGCCGGGGATGACCCCTCCGGGCGTCTCGACGTCATTGGCCGTCCCGCCACGCAAGAAGACAAGCAGGACCTCCCCTGGCGCCGCATCATAGGCAGACAGCCGGTCGCCTCCCACCATGCGTTCCAGACCGAGGATGCCGTTGTAGAAGGCATGCGCCGCATCGAGGTCCGCCACATAGACGGAAGTCTCCAGAATGCCGCCGATTTTTGGTGGCCGCGCCATCGTTGCCGTGAATCCCTGTTTCGACTCAGCTCACATTGGCGCTCAAGCGGTCCAGCCGCAACCGGTCGCGGTCATCCGTCAGCCGCCAGACGCCGCCCATCACCGCGCCAAGCACGCCAAGTCCCGTGGCGCCGCCGATGAGGAACATGATCAGCACCTGGTATTTCACCGCCTCCGAGGGATCGGCGCCCGCGAGAATCTGACCCGTCATCATGCCCGGCAGGGCGACGATGCCGGTGGCGGCCATGGAATTGATGATCGGCATGAAACCGGAACGAATGGCGCGGCGCGACAGCGTCCGCATGGCCTCCCAGCGCGTGTGGCCCAGCAGCAGCCGCGCCTCGACGGCGCGCGCGTCACGCACGGTACTCTCGACAAGGGTATCCAGACCGAGACTGACGCCTGTCATCGCGTTGCCGAGAATCATGCCGAACATCGGCAGCAGAAAGCGCGGCGCGTACCACGGGTCGGGCTGGATTTGGGTCGTAAGCGCAACCGCCATGACGATACCGCCGGCAAGCAGGATGTTGGTCGCGCCCAGCCCGTACCCCACGGGCCGGACAGCCTGCGCGACTGGCGCGCCCAGACTTCGCGGGCCGCCAGCAACGTCATCAACAGCGCCACCGCCAGCGTCAGCCACAGCGAGGATTGCGCAAAGATCCATTTCAGCGCGATGCCGACCAGCAGCAGTTGCACCGTCATCCGCAAGGCCGAAACAACCAGAGACCGTGCGATACCCAGACCGAGCAACACCGACAACACCGCGTTGAGCACGAGGAAACTCGACGCCCACGCGAGATCGGAATATTCCAGCGGGTGATAGCCGGTCATGCCGCATCCTCGAGCCGTCCGCCGGCGACCGTCAGATGGCTCGCGCCGAGCCGTTGCGCCTGATCCGCGTCATGGGTGACCAGTACGATTGCGCCGCCACCGTCACGAAACCGCCGCAGCCGCGACTCCACGGCCGTGCGCGCCTCCGCATCGAGCCCCGACGTCGGCTCATCAAGCAGCAGGACATCCGGTTTGCCCGCGAGTGCCCGCGCAAGCGCCAGACGCTGGCGTTCGCCGGTCGACAGACGCTCGACGCGCCAATCCAGCGCCTCGCGCGGCAGGCCAAGCGCCTCCAATTCGGCCACGGGATCGGCAGCGGCGGGAAAATGATCGCGCACGATGTCGTCCCACCAGCCGCTTTCCGCCGGAACGAACGCCACCTTGCGCCGCCAACGGGACGCCGGCATCGCGCGCCGGTCCAGCCCGCCACACAGCACCTGTCCCTCGTTGGGATCAAGATCCGCGATCGCGCGCAAAAGCCTGGTCTTGCCCGAGCCCGACGCCCCGCGCACCACGACGCACCCGCCCGAGGCAACGTCCAGCAACGCGGCGCTTACTCCGCGCCCCTCAAGGCGTCTGACAGAAAGATCCACGTGAGCTCTCCCGCCGATACACGAGTCGTTTGCGAAATGAAGCCGTCCGCCTCAGCCCAGGCCGAACCACCAGGCGGCGAGGCCGAGAAATGCGAAAAAGCCCACCACATCGGTGACCGTGGTCAGGAACACGCCCGAGGCCAGCGCCGGATCGATATCGAGACGATCAAGCATCAACGGGATCAGGATACCGGCGGCGCCCGCGGCCACCATGTTGATGATCATCGCCGCACCAATCACGCCTCCGATCTGCGCGCTTGCGAACCAAAACCCGGCCAGCACACCGATGACGACGGCGAACATCATGCCGTTGAGAAACCCCACCGCCGTCTCGCGCACGATGATCCGCGCGGAGTTGTGGGTGTCCAACTCGCGCGTCGCCAAAGCGCGTACCGCCACCGTCATGGTCTGCGTGCCGGAATTGCCGCCCATGGAGGCGACAATCGGCATCAGGATGGCCAGAGCCACCATCTGCTCGATGGTGGCGTCGAACAGGCCGATCACCAGCGAGGCGAGAATCGCGGTCCCCAGATTGAGCAGAAGCCACAGAAACCGGCCGCGCAGCGTGTCCAGAATGGTATCGGAGATTTCCGCGTCGCGCACACCGGCGAGGCCGAGAATGTCCTCCTCGGCCTCCTCATGGATCACGTCAACGATATCATCGACGGTCAGCACGCCGACCAGCCGCTCGGCATCATCGACGACGGCCGCCGACACCAGGTTGTATCGCTGGAACAGGCGCGCGACCTCTTCCTGATCCTCGGTGGCTTTCACCGGGTGGCGGGTGTCCGCCATGATCGCGGAAATGGTTTCCGCGCGCTTGGTGCGCAGCAGCCGGTCAAGCGCCACCGCGCCCTGAAGCCGGAAGGCCGGATCGATCACGAAGATCTGATAGAATTCGTCCGGCAGGTCATCCGCATCGCGCATGTAGTCGATGGTCTGGCCGACGGTCCAGAACGGCGGCACGGCGATGAAGTCCGACTGCATGAGCCGGCCGGCGCTGTCCTCGGGATAGTCGAGGGCCCGGCGCAGCGACATCTGCTCGGCCTGCGGCATCTGGCCGAGAATCTCTTCCTGCGCGTCCTCCTCGAGATCCTCGAGAATGTAGACGGCGTCATCGGATTCCAGATCGCCAATGCCTTCCGCCAGATCGGCGGTCGGCATTTCCTCAAGCAGCCGGGCACGCACCGAGTCGTCGATTTCGGTCAGAACCGCATAGTCGAAATCGTCGCCCATCAGGCGGATCAGCTTCTGGCGGCTTTCCGGATACAGCGCCTCGATCAGGTTGCCGAGATCGGCCTCGTGCAACCCGCTGCACAAGACCCGGATGACCTCCGCATCATCGCGATCCAGCGCGTCCTCGACCGCGTCGACGAACGCGCGCACGACATGGCCCTCGTCGTCGCGCAGACGCAACGGCTCATGCTCGGTCTCGGCGGTCGTATCGGTCTCGGTTTCGGCCAAGGTCGTCTCCTGCGCGGGCACATTCCGGTTCGCCAGTCAGGCGCCGGCTTGCGGATATCCGGCGCGACTTCGCTTCAACGTTCAGTGTTGGAGCATATTCCTGTCGGCAAAATGACGCCATTCCACGGTAACGCGCTGGACGACACCGCTTTTCAGACAGACAGCCAACCGGGCATCAGCGTTTCCCGCGTCCCCGGGAGCGTTCGTACGAACGGGATACGGGCAGCGATCCGGGCGGCCGGGCGGACGTGCGCGCCACCAGACCGATCCATCGCATGGAAACTAAGGGATTCTTTGCGTTTGGGAAACATGAAGGGGTCGATGACCCTGCGCCAGGCATAAAAAAACGGCGGCCGATGGCCACCGTCTTTTTCAATCCATCACTCCCGCTCCCGGTCAATCACCGGGAAAGAGGATGGTGCGGTCGAGAAGACTCGAACTTCCACGGGTTTTACCCCACAGCGACCTCAACGCTGCGCGTCTACCAATTCCGCCACGACCGCTTGAACCGGCATCGATCCGATACCGGCGGAGCACCATGTATCAAATCGACCAGAGCCATACAAGAGCCCTTGAGACGAATTCAGAGTCGGTCATCATCTGCCTGTGGACGATACTCGGGACCACGCATCAGCAACTGTGTCACCGCGATGCCGATGCGCTCGCCGCGCAGCACCACCTCGCCGCGCGCCACCGGCGTATTGTTGGCCAGGATTTGCACGTCGTCGTCTTCGGACGTATTAAGCTCGATCACGGCACCGCGGCCCATACGCAGCAACTGGTGGATCGGCATCACCGCCGAGCCGAGCACAACGGATATTTCAACGGAAATGCTGTCGAGATTGCTCATGATGCGGAATCGGGACTCCCAAGCCGTGCGCCACTTCGATCGATCCGGCAGGCGCAGGCCGTAACGATTAACGAAACCTTGCCCGCCAAGCGTTACCCAATCGTTAACAGGCGTTAATAAACATGCTCCATTCGCGCGACTCCCTACGCACCGCCATGCATCCCCGCGACGGGCCCCGCCCGTCGACTGGCGTATCAGCGACGAGCCGGTCGCCTATCTCGATGCCGTGGCCCAGATGGAGTCCCTGGTGGCGCGGATCGCGGACGGCGAGGCGCACGAGCAAGTGTGGCTCGTCGAGCATCCGCCGCTCTATACCGCCGGCACCAGCGCCGATGACGCGGATCTGCTCACCCCGATACGCTTTCCCGTCCACAAGACGGGGCGCGGCGGCCAGTATACCTATCATGGTCCCGGCCAGAGGGTTGCCTATGTGATGCTGGATCTCAAGCGCCGGCAGGCAGACGTGCGGGCTTTCGTGGCGGCGCTCGAAGCCTGGCTGATCGCAACGCTGTGGGCGTGCCATGTGCGCGGCGAGCGGCGCGAGGACCGGGTCGGCGTCTGGGTGCGGCGGCCGGACAAGGGCGCCGATATCGAGGACAAGATCGCGGCGATCGGCATCCGCCTGCGCAAATGGGTGACTTTTCACGGCATCAGCCTGAACGTGGATCCGGACCTGGAGCATTTTTCCGGCATCGTGCCCTGCGGCGTGCAACAACACGGTGTCACCAGCCTTGTCGATCTCGGCCTGCCGCTGGCCATGGCCGATGTCGACATGCTGCTGCGCACGGAGTTCGAAGCTATTTTCGGACCCACGCAGGCGATTTGAGACCCGGCACGCACCATGTTGCGCCGCATGACGGAATGGGCCAAAATCCGCCAATTCCGCTACGAAGGTGCGCCAATGCTTTTCATCCGTTCGTTGCCGCTTGCCGCCCTCGCCTGTTTCGGCTTTCTGGCCATATCAACGCCAGCTTCCGCGCAGGTTGCGGGCCAGCGTATGGGCGCGTGTCCCGAGCGCGTCTACCTCAACGCGGATCAACGGCGGGTCGCTGCTGCCATGGCGCTTCTGGATGACTCCTCTCGACGCGGCATCATTATAGGCCGTGGCTCCGACGACACGATCGCGATCGGCATGCGGCAATGCGCGCGATCAATCCGCTACGCCGTGTGCACCGATGGAATGCTGCTGGGCCTGATCGACCCCAAAGGCGCCCTGATCGGTGGTGCCGCAGGCCTTCTGTGGAACGGAATGAACGGCGGCTCGACGGTTATCGGCGGGTTGCTTGGAGCCGGTGTGGTCGGCATGACGCGGGGTGTGATAAACGCCGGCCAATGCCGCAAACGCCAGGCGGAGATTCTGCCCGCCGCCAAGGTCGTCTTTACCAATTGGCGTATCTCGACCCAATCGGTACGCGGCGCGGAGATCGACTATCGGGTCCGTTACTATGCACAACAGCGGGCGATTTCGGCAGATCATGCCCAGGCCATTTTGTCGTTTATCAATCAGGCCACTGCAATCCTGAACCAATAACCGGAAACATAGCGGACCGCTCCGGCATTCCCGCCTTCACTCGGTCGGCAGCACCTCGAAGGGGCCGCCGACGACAACCGCGTCCCGAGGACTCTGAGTTCCACGACCCGCGCCCAGTCGGGTCCGGCCTTGCAGGCCTCCAGCATTTTCTCCACCGCGTCAGGAGCCCCGCTGAACACCGCCTCGACATCGCCGCTGGAGCAGTTGCGCACCCATCCCGACAGCCCGTGCGCGGATGCCGCGCGTGCGCACCAGGCGCGGTAGCCGACACCCTGCACCCGCCCCGAAACGAGCACATGCACCGCGCGCGCGACTTCGTCATCCGGTGCGCGCTCTTCGCTTGAATCCATCACTGACCTCCCTTCCCCTGACGAACGCGCGACAGTCGCGGCGGTTCAACGCCCGTCGTTCATCGAGCACCAAATGACGCCGCCAGTGACAATCGCCACAGACCGGCGGCCGGAGAATCCTAAAATGCGTCGTTTTCATACGACGCTGTTCCTGGAGACATTTCATGTCGTGCCGTTTCCGCATTCCGGTTCTCCTGATGAACCCGGGCCGCGACAACCTGCCAGGCCTGTTTTGGGCCATCGCATTTCTGTGCCTCGTCGCAACAACGCTGATCATAGGTCCCGCTGTGGCGCTTTCGCTCTGAGGCACAGTCAAGACACCGCCCAGGCCCGCACCTGCACGCCCACATCCTCCGGCGTATCGGCCAGCGCGCACGGGCCCTCAGCTTCCAGCTCCGCCCGCGCGCCGTATCCGTAGGTGACGCCGATGCACGTGACGCCATTCGCGCGCGCGCCGATCAGATCGTGTTTGCGGTCCCCGATCATCACCGCATCCTGCGGCGCGATCCCCTCGCGGTCCAGGACATGGGCCAGAAGGGCCGTCTTTTCCGCGCGGGTGCCGTCGAGCTCGGAGCCGTACAAGCCTGCGAAATAACGCTGCAGGCCGAAATACGTGACAATCCGGGACGCATAGACCAGCGGCTTCGACGTGGCCAGGTAGAGCGAAAAGCCGTCGCTGATCAGATCCTCGAGCATTTCAGGAATACCGTCGTAGACCACGTTCTCGAACAGTCCGGTGTCGGAGAACCGCTCGCGGTAGAATCCGACCGCCCGGTCGAGCGTGTCCGTGTCCTCCGTGCCCAACATCAGTGCGAAACTGCCCGGCAGCGGCGGACCGATGCACCAGCGCAAGGCGTCCGCCTCCGGCACGGGCGCGCCCATGCGCTCCAGCGCGTAGCGGATCGAGCCCGTGATACCGGGGAACGGATCGGTCAGTGTCCCGTCGAGATCGAACAGAACACGGCTGCGGCGCGTGTCCGAATTCCCCTTGCCCAAAATCCCGGTCTCCTTGACTGCCCGACGGTTCCGGTGCTGGGCAGCGGCACAGCAGGCGACGGCCGGTCAATCTCATGACCGGCCCTGTCGCGCAACATTCCGCTTCCCGCCCAAGAGCGCGGGAAGGACGGAAAGCCTCAAAATTGCCGTAACGGCAGGTTAGAATCCCATCATCGATAAGAATGCCGGAGTGTTCTCATGGCTATTCCCGTATCGAGGCTTCCGCAGCAGGTCATGCGCGGCGCACTGCGCGCGGGCTTGCTGGCATTGATGGCGGCCATCGCCTTTGTGCTGATGCTGCTGGTGGCCGGGGGCGGCCGCGCGGACGGCGGTTTCGATCCGCTCCGCGGCATGCAGGGTCAATGCGAAGACGCGCCGGACCGCCAGTAGAGCCCAAAGATTGCTTCAGATGAGCCCGGGCGACACGCCTGCGGACCGTTGTGCATCCTACTCGAATTCCATGATCACCGCGTCGACCGCGAGACTGTCGCCGGGAAGCGCCTTGATCGAGGCGACCTTGCCGTCACGTTCGGCGCGCAGCACGTTCTCCATCTTCATGGCCTCGACGATGGCAAGCTGCTGGCCGGCGCTGACCTCGTCGCCTTCCGCCACATGAAGCGAGACCACGAGACCCGGCATCGGACACAACAGCAGCTTGGATGTGTCGGCCGCGATCTTTTCCGGCATCAGGGCATCAAGCTCGGCCGTGCGCGGGGTCATCACACGAGCCGCGACGCTGTATCCCTGCCATTCCAGCCGCCATCCGTTCGCGATGGCCCGCACCTGCACATTGACCGGCGCGCCGTCCACCGAGCCGCTCCACAGGGCATCACCGGGCGCCCAATCCCCGGTCAGCGTCACAACCGGCTGATCGGCAACCTTGATGTCCATCTCGATCGGCACCGCCGGGAAGCCCTCCACCAGCGTGACGGGCAGCAGGTCGTCATCCAGCTTGACCACCCAGTCGGCGCGCAGCGCGCCAGTGTGGGGCCGCAGCCGGCCAGGGAGATGATCCAGCCTCTCCTTGCGGATCACTTCCATCGACAGCGCGACGGCGGCGAACACCGAACGGGCCTGGGCATTTGGTTCGGCCGCCTTGAAGCCGTCGGGATATTCGTCCGCGATGAAGCTTGTGGACAGCGCACCCGAGCGCCAGCGCGGATGCTTCATGATGGAGGCGAGAAACGGCACATTGTGGCCGATGCCGTCGATGACGAACTTGTCGAGCGCAAGCCCCATCGCCTCGATGGCCTCAGGCCGCGACGGCGCGTGGGTCACCAGCTTGGCGACCATCGGATCGTAGAACATGGAGATTTCCGAGCCCTCGACGACGCCGGTGTCGTTGCGCACGACAACCGAACCGGTCCGCGATTCCGCCGGCGGCCGGTAGCGCGTCAGCCGGCCGATGGAGGGCAGGAAGTTGCGGAACGGATCCTCGGCGTAGATGCGGCTTTCCACCGCCCAGCCGTTGAGCGTCACGTCGGACTGGGAGATCGAAAGCTTCTCGCCCGCCGCCACCCGGATCATCTGTTCCACGAGATCCACGCCGGTGATCAGCTCGGTGACCGGATGCTCCACCTGCAGGCGGGTGTTCATTTCGAGGAAAAAGAAGCTCTTGTCCTGGCCCGCGACGAATTCCACCGTGCCGGCGCTGTCGTAGTCGACGGCCTTGGCAAGCGCCACGGCCTGCTCGCCCATGGCGCGCCGGGTTTCCTCGTCGAGCAGCGGCGACGGCGCTTCCTCGATGACCTTCTGGTTGCGGCGCTGGATCGAACATTCGCGCTCACCGAGATAGATCGCGTTGCCGTGCTTGTCGCCCAGCACCTGGATCTCGATGTGGCGGGGGTTCTCGATGAATTTTTCCAGAAACACCCGGTCGTCGCCGAAGGAACTCGCGGCTTCCGACTTGGCGCGCGCGTATCCGTCATGGGTTTCCGCCGCATTCCAGGCGACCCGCATGCCCTTGCCGCCGCCGCCAGCTGACGCCTTGATCATCACCGGATAACCGATTTCATCGGCGATCTTCACCGCCTCGTCGGAATTCTCGATGACGCCGATATAGCCCGGCACCGTGGAGACATTGGCCGCGTTGGCGAATTTCTTGGATTCGATCTTGTCGCCCATCGCCTCGATGGCGCGTCTGTGCGGGCCGATGAAGACAATCCCTTCGGCTGCCAGCGCTTCGGGAAACGCCGCGCGTTCGGAGAGGAACCCGTAACCCGGATGCACGGCTTGCGCTCCGGTCTGCTTGCAGGCGGCGATGATCTTGTCCATCACCAGATAGGATTCGGCCGCCGTTGAAGGACCGATGTGGACAGCCTCGTCCGCCATCTCGACATGCAGCGCGTCGGCATCGGCGTCGGAATAGACGGCGACGGTCGCAATCCCCATGCGTTTGGCTGTTTTTATGACCCGGCAGGCAATCTCGCCACGGTTGGCGATGAGGATCTTGGAAAACATGCTCACTCCCGGCCCCACGATGGTGCTGGGAATCGTTGTAAGGCGGCAATGTGTGCGGCGCAACTTAGGCGATGGGGGTAAAGCTGGGTCGCAGACACCAGAAGCGGAGGGAACACGAGCATGCCGACGATCGAGTTTGCGACCGCGGTCGTACTCTATGCGCTCGCTATCAATCTCGCCTCCCTCCTGGCGTTTGCCTGGGACAAACACTGCGCGCGCAACCAGATGCGGCGGGTTTCGGAGCAAACGCTCCTCGTGCTGGCGGCCGCGGGAGGGACGGTCGGCGCCGTCATCGCGCAGTACGGCCTGCGGCACAAGACGCGCAAACAGCCGTTCCGAACGTACCTGATGATCATCTGCTCGATTCAGGCGATCGCCCTTGTGGCTTTCTGCGCCGTGCGCCTTCACGATGCCATCTGGACAACCTGAGAGACATGCAGCCCGCCATGCCGTCACCTTCATTCCCGTCCGCGACACGGAACATAACCGACCAGACCCTGGACCGCGCCGCCATCGGGGCCCTGTGCGGCGATCCCGTCACGCTGGTCGGCTGTGACCTGGAAGCGGCCGATCTCTCCCGGCTGGATCTGGAGGGCTGGGAATTCGAGGGCTGCAACCTGCGGCGGACGAATTTTGAGGGCGCGCGGCTGGACAACACGACCTGGACCAGCTGCCGCGGCGGTTTCGCCGATTTCACGGCCGCGGACCTGGCCGACAGCCGCTTCCGCTCCAGCGACTTCAACAACGCCCGGTTCCTGCGCGCGTCGCTTTCAGCCGCCAGTTTCACCGGCTGCAAGATGACCGGAGCGAACCTCACCGACGTGCCCGGGCTCGGGCCGACGTTCGAGGAAACCCTGCTTGCCGGCGCGATCCTGCCGGCGCTTTCCTTCCGCAAGGCCCGGCTCAAGCGGCTCGATTTCTCCCAAGCCGATTTGACGAAATGCGATTTCCGCGATGTGATCTTCGAGAACTGCAGCCTGCGCGACGCCAATCTGGCCGATGCCATGTTCAAGGGCGCGGACCTGCGCGGCGCGGATCTCGGCGGCTTGCGGCTGTTCGATGCCGCGGCGTTTCGCGGCGCGACCATCTCCCGCGAGCAAGCCGGCCAGTTGCTTTCGGAACTGGGATTGAACGTGCGCTAATGGCCGCCATCCGCGCGGCCCGGCCGGTCGCAGGGTGCAGGCGACGCTATCTTAACCCCTTCCCCTTACGTTCAACCACAGATCATTCGGGGCGCACGATGTGCGAATGGGGAAGCAGCAATGGTTTGGGACGGCATCGAACGCCGGCGCATGAAGCGTCTTTCGGCTCCACGCATCTCGACGATGGTGTTCCTGCTGGCCGGTGCGCTGATCGTGCTGTCGGCCTCCGCGCTGCTGTTCATCGGCTTTGTGGCCACCCACGCCGCCAACCGCCAGGCGGCGCACAATGGCTCGCGCATGTTCGAAAACGCGTTGCAGGAGCGGCTCGCGTTGATGGCGCGCGACCAGCTCACCCTGGCACGCTGGGACCGCACGGTCGCCAACGTCGTGCTCGCGTTTGACAAGGCCTACGTGCAGAAGGAGATGGTCGACTCGCTGTGGTACGACTACGGCCACGACCGGACGTTCGTGATCGACCCCGACGGCCGGCTGCTGGCCGAAGCGGTTCACGACGAGGTCCATTTCGACAGCAACAGCCCAGTTGGAACCGATCTGCGCACGATCGCCGCGCAGGCCCGCGCGCTGCATTTCGCCAACCGTCTCACGATTGCAGGCGGCTTCGGCCAGAAGTCCGTTCCGGGCCAACATATCGACCGCATCGCGGCACTCGGCTACGCTCGAATTGACGGCATTCCCGCTCTTGTCAGCGCCATGGCAATCGTGCCCGACGACGGCACCGTCGCCCTGCCCGAGGGCCCGCCGGTCGTGCTCATCTCCGCCAAATATATCGATGCCGAACTTCTCTCCGATCTAAGCGGCCAGCTTGCCTTTCCCAACCTCACGTTTCAGGGGCCCGAGCTTCAAAGACGCGTCGCGCACCATTTTGTCACGGCGGCCGACGGCGCCCGGATCGGCGCTTTCGTCTGGGATGCCCGTCCGCCCGGTTCGCATATCTGGACGATCGTGATTCCCGTGATCACGGTCATCTCGGGCATCCTCGCCATTGCGGCCTTTATGCTGGCCCGGCAGATCGCGCGGCTCTCCAGCCGTCTGGAGGAAAGCGAAAGACGCAGCCGCCACCTCGCCCGCCACGATCCGCTGACCGGTCTCGCCAATCGTCTGGAATTCGATGCAGCGCTGGCCGCCGCGCTCGCGCCCCGCACCCCGTTCACGGTGATCGCCTGCGACCTCGACCGCTTCAAGGCCGTCAATGACACCCATGGACACGCCGCGGGCGACTCCGTTCTGTGCGTGGTCGCGGAACGCCTGCGCGAAACCCTGGGCTCCGCTGGTCTTGTGGCGCGCACCGGCGGCGATGAGTTCATCATGCTGATCACCGGATACACCGACCGGCCGCGCCTGACGGTGCTGTCGCATCAGATCATCGCCACAATCAACGAGCCGATCATACTCGACAACGACGTGACGACGGATATCGGCATCAGTCTGGGCATCGCCGTCGCACCCGCGGGCGGTACAAGCGAAACAAGGATCCAGGCTGAAGCGGACGCCGCGCTTTACGACGCGAAGCGCCGTGGCCGCGGCTGTGCCGTTTTCGCCGGGGACGAGGCCACGATAGGGGAAGAGAAATCCGGGGATGAGGCCGGCGGCGCGACAGACCCCGAAGCGGCCGACAACCAGCGCGTCAGCGGCATGCACATCGCGTGATGGATCCCGTGATGAGCCGTCCCGCGCCGATTTCCCGCCGCCACATTATCGCCGGGCTGGGCGCAGGGCTCGCCGCGCCGTTCGTCTTGCGGTCCCCAGCGGCCCGAGCCGCCTCAGGCGCGCCCATCATCGTCATCGGCGCCGGCATTGCCGGACTGTCGGCCGCCCATGCCCTGCGAGGCGCCGGACACACGGTCATCGTGCTGGAGGCCAACGGCCGGATCGGCGGGCGCATCGACACCGACCGTTCGCTCGGCGTCGCAGTGGAGCGCGGCGCGAACTGGATCCACGGCATTTCCGGCAATCCGCTGACGGACATCGCGAAACGGGCCGGCGCGGCGCTTGCTGTCACCGACAACGAAAGCCTGACCGTATTCGGCGCCCGCGGCGAGACAATCGCCGATGCGGAGCTTGGGCGCGCCGAATCCCGCTACTCCGACATGCTCGCGGAAATCGACGAGGAGCTCGAGGCGTCCGACGACCAGCCACTCGCCACGGCACTCAGGGACATCGACGCAGGCTTCCTCAAGGACCCTGTGATGCGCTGGGTTTCCTCGTCCACCGAGGACGACGTCGGTGCGCCGATTGAAGCGGCGTCCGCCTACTATTTCGATGAGGACGAGGTGTTCCCCGGAGCGGATGCGATCCTGCCCGATGGATACGACGCGGTGCTCGCGCCGCTGGCCATCGATCTCGACATCCGCCTGACCACGCCGGTGACCCGGATCACACAGGGCGACGGCCGCGTCATCGTGGAGACACCGGACGGCCCCGTCGACGGCGCCCAGGCGATCTGCGCGGTGCCGCTGGGTGTGCTCAAAGCCGGAAACATCACCTTTGACCCGCCGCTGCCTGACGGCCACGCCGACGCCATCAAGCGGATCGGCTTCGGCACGGTGACGAAAGCCGCCGTCGCCTTCGACGCGCCCTTCTGGCCGATTCAGACCCAGTTCTTCGGCCACCTGGACGAGACGCGCGGCCGCTGGCCCACGACCTTCAATCTGCGGCCCTCGACGGGGCGCAACATTCTGATGATGATCGCCACCGGCGCCTATGCCCAACGCGCCGACGCGATGGACCCGGGCGCGTTGAAAGCCGATCTCACGGCCGTGCTGCGCGCCATGTTCGGCGACGGCACGCCGGAGCCCGCCGGCATTGTGGCCTCCGCCTGGTCGCGCGATCCGCATACGCTTGGCGCCTATTCCTTTCCGGCCGTGGGCAGCAAGGCCGCCGACTTCGACCACCTCGCGAAGAGTGTCAGCGAAACCCTCTCGTTTGCGGGGGAACACGTGGGCTTTGCCTATCACGGCACCGCGCACGGCGCGCATCTCAGCGGCCTGAAGGCGGCCGCGACCGTCCTCCAGCGCCTCTAACCACGCCCTTTCCAGCGCCGCGACATTGTGTCCGCCGGCGGCTCGAAGAAAACCGTTGAACCTACAGTGACTGCAGACGTTACGCTAAAGCCACGTTCGCGAGACGCGGCGTTCCCGGCGCGGCGACTGGCCGACAGCGGATCAGAATCAGCGGAGACGGATTTGGCGCATCATCATCACGGCCACGGCGGCCATCACCATCATATTGACCCTGACTCCGGCGACCGGCGCGTGCTGATGGCCGTCGTGGTCAATCTCGGACTGACCATCGCCCAGGTGATCGGCGGCATTTTCGCCGGCTCGCTGGCGCTGATCGCCGACGCGCTTCACAATTTTTCCGATGCCATCTCGCTGATCATCGCGTTCGGCGCGCGCAAGATCGCCCGCCGCCCCTCGGACGCCGTCATGACGTTCGGATACGACCGGATCGAGGTGGTCGCGGCGCTGATCAACTACACCACCCTGATCGTCGTCGGCCTCTATCTCGTCTATGAGGCCATCTTTCGCTTTATCGAACCGCAGGGTGTCGACGGCTGGCTGATCGTCGTCATCGCCATGGTGGCGCTTGTCGTGGACATGGCCACCGCGCTGCTCACCTACGCGCTGTCGAAGCAGAGCGTGAACATCCGCGCCGCCTTCCTGCACAACGTCGCCGATGCGCTGGGTTCGCTGGCCGTCATCGTGGCCGGCACACTGATCCTGCTGTACGACTGGCGCTTCATCGATCCGTTGGTGACGCTGCTGATCGCTGGCTACATCCTATGGCAGTCGTTTTCCGAAATCGGCCCGGTCATCCGTATCCTGATGCTCGGCAGCCCGCCGGACATCGCCACGGAGCGGGTGATCGGGAGCATGACCCGCGTCGCCGGGTAGCCGACGTTCACCACGCGCATTTCTGGCAGATGAACGAGCACCTGAACGCCCTGGACGCCCACGTGGTGATCGAGGATGGCGCATGGGCGCGCGCCGACGCCATAAAGGCCGAGGTGAAAGCCGTTCTTCTGGACGATTTCGGGATCAACCACACCACGCTGGAACTCGAATGCGCCCGCCACGCCTGCGAGCCGAGACAGAACATCGGCCACGGCTAGAGCAAATCCAGGATAAGTGGATACCGGTTATCCGTCCGGATTTGCGCCAAAACAAGGACTTAGAGCAAAGATCCGATTCTGTAAGAAACGGATCTGCTCTAGGCGGCCACGCACAGAAACACCCCGCGCCATCAGGGCGCGGGGTGCCGGATTTCTCCGACGCCGGCTGACGGCCGGCGTCGGGTGATCGCAGACAGATCGTCAGACCGCCTTGCGGTCCTTGGCTTTCCGGTCGGCCTTTCCGCCAGCCCTCTCGGCCTCCTTCTTTTCAAAGTCACGCCGGCCGGGCTCCAGCTTCCACGTGACGCGGCCGACTTCCTCCTCGCCACGATAGAGCTGACGCACGGCGACGGAGTAGTCCGCGCCCTTCTTCTTGATGCCGGCCGCCACCAGCAGCCGCATGCGGAAGCGGGCCTTGGCCGGCATCAATCCCCGGCCGATGCGAATGCGCCCTGACGGCGGCAACACCGCGACGGCGAGATTCTTGCCCCGGTCGATCCGCTCGAACTTCAATTCGCTTTCCATGAACTGCAGGAAGTTCACCGGCAGCTCGAGCATGACCTTGGCCTCGCGCGGCAACTTGCCGACGAATTCAACGACGAAGTCGCGCGGCTCGTCGAATGCGCCAGGCACCAGGAACGGCATCGCCACAAAACCCTTGGGCTCCGCGTTGGGCGCGGGCGCAGGATCCTCGACGTTGAAGTTCCGCCAGGTCACATTGTTGTTGTTGCGGATGAAGTTGCGGAAGTTGTCCCAGTCACCGAAATCAGCCGGCCCCGGCGCCGGATCATTGGGATGATCCAGCAGTCCGACGAAGCAATAGTGCCCCTCGGCGGGGATGTCGCCCGACGACCATGTGATGGGATTGGCGCAGGTGAGTACCTCTCCGGTCGGCAGGGTCGGCATCGCCGTGCTGCCCACCAGGTTCCACAGATCGGGCGTCACCAGCGTGGAGACCTCCGACCAAAAGACGGTGGCCGTCGCCCCGGTCGCATTGACCGGACCCTGGTTGAGACCGCGGACATACAGGTAGTTGTCCTGTCCGCCCTGCACGGTGAAGCCGAGATTGGACGCGTTCTCCGTGCCGCTCCCCGCGCCGAACGACGCCTGGGGATCGGCCACCGTCACCGGACGCGCGATAATGTCCGGAGAGGCGGAAATCGATCCCATGTGCGGCTCGCCGGTGTCGCCGACGAAATCCCGCAGGTAGATATCCGGCGTCATCCCGACGCTGGTGGTGATGATCTGCTGCAGGTTGGGCATCATGCCCATGGCGGTGGTTTCCGCCATCGAGGGCGCGGTGTTGAGCGCCGGATCGCTGAGCAGCGTGCGCACCTGCCGTGGGCTGAGCCGGAAGCCGTTGGCGTCCTGGAACACGCCCTGCACGCTCAGCGCGGCCCCCGCGACAATTGGCGAGGCGCTCGATGTGCCGCCGAAGCTCGACGTGTAGAGGCTGGTGGAGCCGCCGGAGTTGGTGCTGGTGGTCTCCACGTTCTGGCCCCAGGCGTAGCAGTCCACGCGCGCGCCGTAGGTCGAATAGGCCAGCCGGGTGTGCGGCGCGGCGGACGTCGCCGCCGCGACGATGATCGCGCCGGAATCCCGGAAATCCGGGTTCGACGGATCCCGCCACAGGATCAGGTCCCCGCCGGCGTTGGTATGGGTGTCGAGATTGGTCGCCGGCGTGCCGCCGTTGTTGGTGCCGTTACCGCCGGCTTCCACCACAACGATGCCCAGGGCGGTCGCAAGCCGAATGGCCTCGTAGTTGATGTCGACGACCTCGATAGGCCCATAGGTCGGGTCGCCGCCAGGAGTGGTTGAGGCGGTGGTCTGCAGCTCGATCAGCATGATGTCGCCGAAATTCATCGTCGGCAGGGCGGCGAGAATGGCGCCGGAATAGGTACTGCCGAAGATGGACGACACACGCACCGAGCCGACGTTGGGCGCGATGCCGACGCAGCCGACGGTGTTGTCGACCGCGACCATTTCGCCCAGCACCGAGGTGCCGTGCCGCCGCCACAGAAGACTGGTGGAATTGGTGCCACTGATCAGCGAAATGCCATGCGCGCTGAGATCCTCATGCGCCAGTTCCCAGCCGCCTTCCACGTCGACCACGGCCTGGCCCGCGCCATCGCCGCCGGTCACCGTCCAGGCGAAGCGTGCGTCGACGCCGCCCGGTGCGGGGTCGAGATACCCCTGGTTGACGGCCAGCGGATCGTTGGAGGCGTCCACCAGCGGAGGCGGACCATCAAGCTCGATTTCCACCGAACGCATGATCGGCCAACGCCGAAGCGCGCCCGCGAATTCCTCCATGTCCTCGACTTTTTCGCCGTGGGCCTCGAAGAACAGGCCGAAATCGGCGGGTTCATAGGTGGGGTCGCGGTCCGCGGCGATGCTCTGGAGCTTCCGGATCTCATCCGGCTTCAACGCGGTGATGGCCGGATCGAGCCGGATGTCACCAAACCGACTGACCAGCTTGCGCCACGCCGCCGGATCGCTTTCGACGAGCACAGTGACCGGGTCCTTGATCTGGCTGCTCGAAATCTGCTCGTGGAATCGAACAATAACTCTGGGGGTTGTAGTTCATCCATGACACGCACTCCCTTCAGGGTTGCAATCGTGTGGTGCCCCTCCGCCCCAAGACGGTATTCTGATGAAGACGGACGACCGCGCGCGGTGCTGGTTCGCTGCTCTCACGTCGCGGTTGTTGACATGCCCGTTTCTGTCGCCCGGACGCGCGCTCTGGCGCCGGGCTGGTCAATCGCGGCGCTGCATG
Organism: Breoghania sp. L-A4; assembly: GCF_003432385.1. Taxonomy (NCBI): domain Bacteria; kingdom Pseudomonadati; phylum Pseudomonadota; class Alphaproteobacteria; order Hyphomicrobiales; family Stappiaceae; genus Breoghania; species Breoghania sp. L-A4. Next base: position 2,946,940 of record NZ_CP031841.1, read on the forward strand.
TCGGGGCGCCGCTGTTATGAGAAAAGGACCGAAACAATATCGCCATTGAACCCCGGATCGGTTTCCGGCGGGATGAACTAAATCACACCGACGCGATTTTTTGTGGTCGGGCGCCGTGGACCGGCGATCAAACGCGCAGCGGCCTGGACGCTAGGAAAGCCGGGCCGCCTGGCCTAACCTGCCGGCGTGCCGCCCCAGGCGCCACCGCCACCAACCGTCCCGCATCGAACAGGCCGTCACATGATTCCCGCCATTGCCCTTCTGCTTCTCTGCCAGCTCGCGGGCGAGGCCCTCGTGCGGTTTCTGGACATCCCCCTGCCCGGCCCCGTCGCCGGTCTGGTGCTGCTGGCGCTGGGGCTTGTCGCCTGGCGCAACCGTCCGCGCAAAACCGAGCCACCCCGAACCTATGACGGCATCCCGAAGCCGGTGCATGACGCCGCACATGCCATTCTGCGCAATCTGTCGCTGCTGTTCGTGCCCGCCGCCGTCGGCATCGTGCAGCAGGCCGACGTGCTGGCCGAGCATGGCGTGGCGCTGATTGCCGCGCTCGTGGTCTCCACGGTCGCCGCCATGACGGTCGCGGCCTTGACGTTCAAGATCGTCCGGCGCGTGACCGATGTGCGTGGCGACGAGCCGCAGCCATGACGCGCGTGACGGACATCTGGGTCTATCTCGCTGAAAAGCCGCTGTTGTGGCTGACGGTGACGCTGGTGGCCTATGCGATCGCCGACTGGATCTCGGCGCGCGCCAACCGTCACCCGCTGACCAATCCGGTGGTGATCGCCGCGGCGCTGGTCATTGTGGCGCTGAAACTCTCCAGCACCGATTTTGCCACCTATTTCGAAGGCGCGCAGTTCGTGCATTTCATGCTCGGTCCGGCGACAGTGGCGCTCGCGGTGCCGCTGGTGGAAAACCTCGACCGCGTCCGCCGCGCCGCGCTGCCAATCCTGCTGGCGCTGTTCGCCGGTTCGGCAACGGCGATCGTCTCCGCCGTGGCGGTCGGATGGGCGCTGGGCGCGCCGCGCGATCTGCTGATGTCGCTGGCGCCGAAATCCGTGACCACGCCGATCGCCATGGGCCTGGCCGAAGCCCTTGGCGGCATCCCGACGCTGACCGCGGTTCTGGTGATCACCACCGGTGTCTTCGGCGCCATGATCGTCACCCCGCTGATGGACGCCCTGCAATGCAAGGATCCGGCAGCGCGCGGCTTCGCGGTCGGCCTCGCCGCCCATGGCATCGGCACCGCCAGGGCGTTCCAGGTGAGCGAGGTCGCCGGGCCTTCGCGGGCCTCGCGATGGGGCTCAACGGCCTCGCGACGGCGTTGCTGATGCCGCTGCTCGGCCTCGTGCCGATGCATTAGAGCGTCGATCGGGCCCCCACTGCCGCCGGCCCCGCGGGCGCTGATCCGGAAATGTGAAAACGTTCTCCAGAAATCCGAGCAACACCGCCGGATTTTTACCCATTATCAATCGCTATCGATGACACTTTTCCCATGGGACAGGGGACGGCTTCGACATTTTTCCGGGCTGCTATGGCGATCGGTGCGCTTCTCGCGGGCGGCGCTGCGCTGGGCGCGCGAGCGCATGCGGCCGAGTGGGACACCATGGGCCACGAGGTGCTCAACCATCGCGTCGAGTGGCAGCGCCGGCACACCGGCGAACGCCACAACTACATGGCAACGAACGGTCACGGAGACATCTTCAGTCTCTCCTGTGACCCGCACTCACGCCGCGACGGCTGGGTCATCAATGTATCCATCGGTCAAGATCCGGTCCCGGCCAACAGCCCGATCTCATTTCGCATCGGCAAATCGAGGATCACCATGCATGCGAGCGAGGACGGCCAAATCCATCTGGCCAGCGCTCTTGACGCCGATCCCTACTACTGGCTCTGGACGATGATTCACCAGGGCCAGGCCATGAATGTCTCGCTTGACGACATGCGCAGAGCGGAATTCAACCTCACCGGCGCGCCTCAGGCGCTCGCCGACGGTGGCTGCTCTCCCCGGCGCAGCCACTGAGACGCCTCTTTTTGCATCATCCGCGCAATCCGCATTGGCATAACGCCTCTCCGCGGGGTATCAGCGCTGCAGGCGAAGCCTCGTATGATGGCTCGCGCGGCGCTGAGGGAACGGCATGGAACGTATAATCCTTGAAGATCTGGCCTTTTACGCCTTTCACGGCGTGCACGACGAAGAGGCGCGCCTCGGCCAGCGCTTCCATGTCGACATGACGGTCCACGCCGATCTCTCGAAGGCGGTGGCGAGCGACCACTATGCCGACACGATCTGCTACGCCTCCCTGGTCAAGACGATCGAGGAGGTTGTCACCGGCGGCCGCTTCAATCTGATCGAACGGCTGGCGGGCGCCATCGCCGATGCGGTGCTGGCGGTCGATCCCCGTATCGACACCGTGGACATCCGGGTGCACAAACCCGGCGCGCCCTTGCCGCTGAGCACCGGTCACGTCTCGATCGCTCTGACGAAGTCCCGCGGCTAGAGCAAATCCAGGATACGTGGGTACCGGTCATCCGTCCGGATTGCTCCGAGACAAAGACCTAGAGCCAAGATCCGATTCTGTATGAAGCGGATCCGCTCCACGGCCCATTCGGCTATTTTCCGGATGCCTTCAGGAGCCGAGCGGCAGCAGCGCTCAAGCGTCACCGCACAGCACTGTGGCGCGCGCCGGCGTCAATCCTTGTCTTTGCGCCGTTCGGCTTCGGCGGCCGCTTCCTCTGCGAGAAATTGCCTCTTCCATTCCGGCGGATGCCGCACGTCCCTCTCGTCCCAAGGTGGGCCGAACTCGCCCGGCTTCTGCTGACACACCCGCAAGGTGAGATGTTGGCGCCGCGCATGCCGGCTCAAAAGCGGTTCGCCGCAATGGGGGCAAACGTCGTCCAGTATTCCCTTCCCGAGCGTTTCCTTGATCGATGTCATCGCATCCTCCCGATTGGTCCAGTCGCGGCGGGCAAGCGCCTCGCCCCAAGGGATACGGAAGCGGGCCGAGAGAACGACCCGCCTCCAGATTTCCGTGCGCGCGGATCAATCCTTCAGCATGCCCGCTTCTTCTTCGTTGCGGGCGTGTTCCACGGCCTTCTTGCCCGGCACTTTCGGATGCTCGCGCTTGATTTCGGTGGCGCGCTCCATGATGCGGGCTTCCTTTTCAGCGCGCTCCTGTTCGCCGCGCGCCTCGTAGTAGCCGGTGACCGGATCGATGATTTCCTCCTTCAGCATCTTCCCGGTCTTCTTGCCCTGGTTGTAAGCCTCGCGAACGGCCTCACCGGCCTCTTCGACAATTTCCTTGGTCACCTTGGTCATGACGTTCTCCCTGTGTCACAGCCCGCCCACCCCAAATTCAGCGCTTGCCGATGCGACGGATCGATGTGCGCGGCCGTGCACCGACCGCCACCACTACTTCGCCGCGCCGCATATCCGGCATGGTATGGAGTTGATGACAAAGACTAAGAACAATCGGCAAATCTCTCCTTGCGTCAGATCAATGACATCATCGAAGCAAAAAGCTTTTGGAGAGGCGTATCTGCAAGAAATGAGAGAATTAGGAGAATAAAGACTGGAAAAAAGATTCCCGCTGTGACGACGGTCCGATCAGGCGCTTGTTCAGAACCAGGCGCTCGCGCGTTGAACGAACGCACAGGATCGCACGCCGGCGCGTCCGGGTTTGCTCTCGCCCCCGCAACCGACAACGCACCCGCAGCCATCACGCGCTGTTGATTTCCCCGCCCGGGCCTCGCCATATTGGCGAGAGAGCCTGTTACGACGATGCACCATGCGGGCCCGCACACGAGCGGCTTCATGAGCGCCCATTGCCTGGCATCGAGCATAGGAGCCTGCAGCATGAACACCGCCATCACCCGTCGTCCGTCCCGATTGCAGGCCGACAGCGTCGCAGCAAAGAGGGTCCTCGCGGGACTGTGCGGTGTTCTTGGCGCGACCGCCCTCGTCATCGGCACCGCCAATGCCCAGGGCCGCCCCGACACGCGCGACTACACATGCGCCGATGCCCGGGAACTCGTGCGCCGGGAAGGCGCCATCGTCCTGTCGACCGGCGACCACACCTACTCGCGCTTCGTCGATCACGTGGGGCACTGCTTCCGCAACGAGGTAACGCAGCCGCAATTCGCTCCGACAATCGACCAGCGGCAGTGCTTCGCCGGCTACCTGTGCATTCCCAGAATGCTGCCCAGTATCCGTTGATCCCGTCCCTGCCGGTTCGCGTCAAATCCGACCGAGACACGCCCGGTCTCGCGCATGAAATCGATCATGTCGGGGACGGATCGCAGCGGCCTGACGGATCAGCTCGGTTCTGCCTCACAACGGAATGTTGTCGTGTTTCTTCCACGGCGTGTCGTCCTGCTTGTTGCGCAGGAGCGCGAGCGCGCGCGAGACGCGCTTGCGGGTGGAATGTGGCATGATGACCTCGTCGATGTAGCCACGCTCGGCGGCCACGAAGGGATTGGCGAAGCGGTCCTCATAGTCCTTGGTGCGCGCGGCGATCTTGGCGGCATCGCCGAGTTCGGATCGGTAGAGGATCTCGACCGCGCCCTTGGCGCCCATCACCGCGATCTCGGCCGTCGGCCAGGCATAATTGACGTCGCCGCCGATATGTTTCGAGCTCATCACGTCATAGGCGCCGCCATAGGCCTTGCGGGTGATAACGGTGATTTTCGGCACGCTGGCTTCCGCATAGGAGAAGAGCAGCTTGGCACCGTGCTTGATCAGCCCGCCGTATTCCTGCGCGGTGCCCGGCAGGAAACCCGGAACGTCGACGAAGGTAACCAGCGGGATGCCGAAACAGTCGCAGAAGCGCACGAAGCGCGCCGCCTTGCGCGAGGCGTCAGAATCCAGCACGCCGGCCAGCACCATCGGCTGATTGGCGACGATCCCCACGGTGCGGCCCTCGACGCGGCCGAAACCGGTGATGATATTGCCGGCGAACTTCGCCTGAAGCTCGAAGAAGTCGCCCTCGTCCACCGTCTTGGCGATCAGTTCGTGCATGTCGTAGGGCTTGTTGGGATTGGCCGGCACAAGGGTATCGAGGCTCATTTCCATCCGGTCCGGATCGTCATAGCCCCCAGCGTCGGCAACTCGGCCCGGTTGTTCATCGGCAGGAAGTCCACCAGCCGCCGCATCTGCAGCAGCGCGTCCACATCGTTGTCGAACCCGCCGTCGGCAATCGAGGATTTCACCGTGTGGATCGACGCGCCGCCGAGCTCCTCCGCCGTGACAGTCTCGTTGGTGACCGTCTTCACCACGTCGGGGCCAGTGACGAACATGTAGGAGGTGTCGCGCACCATGAAGATGAAATCGGTCATCGCGGGGGAATAGACATCCCCGCCCGCGCACGGTCCCATGATCAGCGAGATCTGCGGGATGACGCCCGAGGCGATCACATTGCGCCGAAACACCTCGCCATAGCCGCCCAGCGCCGCCACACCCTCCTGGATCCGCGCGCCGCCTGCATCGAACAGTCCGATGATCGGCGCGCGGTTGCGCAGCGCCATATCCTGGATCTTCATGATCTTCTGGGCATGGGTCTCCGAAAGCGAGCCGCCGAAGACAGTGAAATCCTTCGAGAACACATAAACCGTACGGCCGTTGATGGTGCCCCACCCGGTCACCACGCCATCGCCTGGAATATGCTGGTCCTGCATGCCGAAATCGGTGCAGCGATGCTGCTTGAACATGTCGAATTCCTCGAACGATCCCTCGTCGAGGAGAATCTCGATGCGCTCGCGCGCGGTCAGCTTGCCGCGGGCATGCTGCGCATCGATGCGCCGCTGGCCACCTCCGAGCCGGGCGACGTCGCGCCGGCTTTCCAATTCTACGAGGATTTCCTTCATGGCCCGGACCGGTCCTTCCCGCATCGTTCGTCCGGCACAACGCACCGGATCGTCGTTTTGACGTTCATGTGGAACCACTTGAACGCATTATGCTCTACCATGACGGCCGGCGGCGGCAAAGTCAGCCCTATGGATGACCGCCGGTTGCATTCCGATCCCAAGTGCCCAATTGTTAGGCAAGGCAGCGTGAGATTTGGCCTTGGCCAAAGGCCCCGTAATTTGCAATGATTTTAGGCAGCGAACGTCATTACCAACGGAAAGCAAAATAGTTGACGGAGGAAAACGCGTTCTTCAATGAAATGGCCGATGCGACGGGGTTGCCCCGGCCGGCCTATGAGATGCTCGACAGCTGGCTGCAGACCCAGCCCAAGAGCGATCTGGCGCGGTTGTCTCGCGAGGCCGAGACCATATTCCGCCGCCACGGCATCACTTTCGCCGTCTACGGAACCGACGAAGAGACCGAGCGGCTTATTCCCTTCGACATCATTCCCCGCATCATCGCCGCCCGCGAGTGGCGCAAACTGGCCGCCGGCATCGACCAGCGGGTGCGCGCGCTGAACGCGCTCATCCACGATCTGTATCACCGTCAGGAAATCATCCGCGCCGGGCGCATCCCCGCCGAGCTTGTGATCCAGAATGAGGCGTTCCTGCCGGAGATGATCGGGCACACGCCGGCGCGGCAGGTCTACGCCCATATTATCGGCACCGATCTGGTGCGGGTTTCGGAGGACGAATTCTACGTCCTCGAGGACAACACCCGCACGCCCTCCGGTGTCTCCTACATGCTGGAGAACCGGGAAACCATGATGCACATGTTTCCCGAGCTGTTCCAGAATCACCGAATCGCGCCGATCGAGCATTATCCCGAGCTTCTGCGCGAGACGCTGGAAAGCGTCGCGCCCCCTGCGTGCGACGGCCCGCCGACCATCGCGGTGCTCACGCCGGGCATCTACAATTCCGCCTATTACGAACACGCGTTCCTGGCCGACACCATGGGCGTGGAGCTGGTCGAGGGGCGCGATCTTTTCGTCAAGGACGGCTTTCTCTACATGCGCACAACGCGCGAACCGGAGCGGGTCGACGTCCTCTACAGGCGCATCGACGACGACTTCCTCGATCCGCTGACATTCCGCCCCGATTCGGCCATCGGCGTGCCCGGCCTGTTCGACGTCTATCGTGCGGGACGGGTCACAATCACCAATGCGCCCGGCACCGGCATCGCCGACGACAAGGCGATGTACACCTACATGCCGGAAATCATCGAGTTCTATACCGGCCAGAAGCCGATCCTGAACAACGTGCCCACATGGAAGTGCGAGGAGTCCGACAGCCTGAAGTACGTGCTGGAAAACCTGCACGAGCTTGTGGTCAAGGAAGTGCACGGCTCGGGCGGCTACGGCATGCTCGTGGGCCCGGCCTCCACCAAGAAGGAACGCGCCGCCTTCACCCGCAAGCTCAAGGCGCGGCCAGGCAACTACATCGCCCAGCCGACCCTGGCGCTCTCCGCCTGCCCCACATTTGTCGGCGCCGGCGTGGCGCCGCGCCACGTCGATCTGCGGCCCTATGTTCTGATCGGCGACAAGGTGCGGATCACGCCGGGCGGACTGACCCGGGTTGCCATGAAGAAGGGCTCGCTTGTGGTCAACTCCAGCCAGGGCGGCGGCACCAAAGACACATGGGTTCTGGAAGATTGACCGGCCCTGGAGGATCGATGCGCCTGAAAGGAACAACACAGTGCTAGGCCGGACCGCGAGTTCCCTATTCTGGCTGTCTCGCCACGTCGAGCGCTCGGAGAACATGGCCCGGCTGGTCGACGTCGGTTACCGCATCTCGCTGCTGCCGGGTCTGGGCACCGACGGACACCGCGAGGACTGGATGTCGACGCTGGTCAGCGCCGGCTGCGCAAGCGGCTTCCCGAACGTCTACGACGAGGTCAACGAGCGCAACGTCATCAACTACATGCTGTTTGACGCGTCCAATCCCTCCAGCGTGTTCTCGTGCCTTCAGACGGCGCGCAACAACGCCCGCTCGGTGCGCACAGCGCTGACGCGCGAAATGTGGGAAAGCCTGAACACCACCTGGCTCGAGTTCAACGAGATCAAGCCGCATCACATGACGCGCAACAAGCTGCCGAGCTTCCTCGACTGGATCAAGGAACGCTCGATGCTGTTTCGCGGCGCCCTGCTCGGCACCATCCTGCGCAACGACACGTTTCATTTCAGCCAGTTCGGCGCCTTCATCGAACGCGCGGACAACACCTCGCGTATCCTCGACGTGAAATATCACCTGCTGCTGCCGCAGAACGAAACCATCGGCGGCGGCATCGACAGCTATCAGTGGTCAACGATCCTGCGCTCCGTGTCGGCACACCGCAACTACCGCTGGATCTACCGCGACAACACTCCGAAACCGTGGAACGTGGCGGAGTTCCTGATTCTGCGCCGGGAAATGCCGCGCTCGCTGATTCACTGCTACGCCTGGATTTCGGAAAGCATGGACGGTCTCGAACAGCTCTACGGCGAGCGCAGCGAGTCCATGGATATCGCCCTGAAAACCTACGACAGCCTGCGAAAAGGGGATATGAACGCCATTTTCTCTGGGGTTTGCACGAATTCCTTTCTGAGTTCATTGCCCATAACAATGCCCTGACCAGCACCATGGCGGCGGACTACAATTTCGCCTGATTGCCATATCCGGAAATATTGTGTCCAATCGCCCGGGCTCGTCTCCGGCGGTCGTACGCGGACTGCAATGCAGGTTCTTCACGTCACCCGGTCACGGGTCAATTGGATCATCGATACCCTCCATGCGCATCGCCGTCAGCCACTCCACCCACTATCGCTACGACACCAGCGTCAGCCAGTCGGTGCAGCACCTACGGCTGACGCCGTTCTCCTATCCGGCCCAGACGGTGCTCGACTGGCATATCGACGCGCCCGGAATCGACAAGGCCCTGAGCTACGAGGACGCCTTCGGCAACAAGGTGCATCTTGCGACATTCGACCGTATCCAGAATGGACTGACGATCACCGCGCACGGCACCATCGAGACGCAGGACACCCACGGCATCGTCGGCAATCTCGACGAGACCATGCCCTCGCGGGTCTACCTGCGGCAGACGGACCTCACCAAGACCAATCCCGCGATCCGCAAGCTCGCGGCACGCGCGGGCGACGGCACCGAGATCGCCGATTTTCACACGCTCATGCAGGCCGTTCGCGAAGAGGTCGCCTACAAGGTTGGCATCACCGAGACCCACATGTCGGCCGCTGAAGCGATCACCATCGGCGAAGGCGTCTGCCAGGATCACGCGCACATCTTTGTATCCGCCGCCCGCCACATCGGCGTGCCGGCGCGCTACGTAGCCGGCTACCTGCTCCTCGAGGAAGGCGACGACTCCGAAGCCCATCACGCCTGGGCCGAAGTGCTGATCGAGCCTCTCGGCTGGGTCGGCTTCGACGTTTCCAACGGGATTTCCCCAACAGATCATCACATCCGGTTATCCGTCGGCCTCGATTCCCGTTCTGCCGCGCCGATTCGCGGTGTACGCTGGGGCGGCAGCGACGAAGCGCTTGATGTGGAGGTTCAGGTGACCAAGGCAGCGCAACAGCAGCAGCAGTGAATCGCGGTTCGTGTGGGGCCCATTCCGGCGAAGGATGGAACCAATTGAACATCGTGACGTTGACAAGATCTGTGACTTCAATGCGTGGACCCGCCCCCAGGTCCCGCCCGGTGCGCGTGCCGCCTCCGGATCCTAAGGAAAAAAAATGACCTATTGCGTCGGTTTGCGGCTCGACCGCGGGCTGGTGTTCGCCGCCGATACCCGCACCAACGCCGGTCTCGACAACATCGCGACCTTCAAGAAACTGCGTGTTTTCGAGAAAAAGGGTGACCGCGTCATTGTCGTGTTGAGCGCCGGCAACCTGGCGATTACCCAGGCGGTAATCTCGCTGCTCGAAGAAAAGATACGCGAGCAAGCCAACGAACGCCCCACCATCATGACCGTCGACACCATGTTCCAGGTGGCGCGGCTGGTCGGCGAAGCGGTGCGCGAGGTGCGCGACATCGACGGTGATGCGTTGACTGCCAGTAGCGAGAGCTTTTCCGTGTCGATGATTCTCGGCGGCCAGATCGGCAACGAGCGCCCGCGGCTGTTCCAGATCTACTCCGCCGGCAATTTCATCGAAGCGAGCGACGACACGCCGTTCTTCCAGATCGGCGAGCACAAATACGGCAAGCCGATCCTTGACCGCGTCACCCGCGCCGACATGTCGCTGGGAGACGCCGCGAAGCTGGTGCTGATTTCCTTCGATTCGACCCTGCGGTCGAATCTCTCGGTGGGCATGCCGATCGATCTGCTGCTCTACAACACCGACACCTTGGAGGTTTTGCGCCAGACCCGCATCGAGCAGGACGACCCCTACTTCCACAGGCTGTCGACCGGGTGGTCCGACGCCCTGCGCGACGCCTTCTCCAAGATGGAGCCGTTCGACGTCTGAAGCGGGCCGGACGCCAGCGGCCGGACGCTTGTTGCTCAGCCGATTCCGAGCACGAAGGCCGCGGCGTCGAATTCCTGCCGCTTCAGCGCCCGTGTCTGCAGCGCTTCCGCATCCGCGCCCCACAGTTCCGCGTTCCAGTTCTCATCGACGAAGGCCGCCGCCCAGACCGCGTCCGGGGTCAGATGCCCCTGCGTCAGGGCGAGCGCCAGCAGCACCGAACCGGTCAGCGTGGTGGCGGTGTGCAGCGCCGCCAGATGCAGGGAATCATAGGCCCTCACCGCCGCGCGGATCGCCTCGAGCGAGTGCGGCGGCTGCGCCACATGCATGACGCCGCCCGCGAGGATGAAGCGCGCGCCGAACGTCTCCTCAGCCCACGCCAGAACCGGATCCCAGTGCCGGGCCTGCTGCAGCACCAGCCGCTCGGGAGACTGGGCGCGGTAACACAGCAAATCCGTGCCCGCGTATCCGGCGATGTCGTCGGCAACCTCGGCGTGTTTGGCGGGCACCGCCTCGATACCGGAATTGACGATACGCGTCAGATGCATGACGCCCGGATCGATATGGGTTTTCTGGGCGCGCCACTCGGCGGCAACCGCTTCCGCCAGCCGCGCGTCCGGCAGCGCCAGGGTCACCTTTCCCGGCGTTTTCACCTGGCGCCCGTCGAGCAGCACCACATGCCCCTCGTCGCGCAGTTCCACCGTGACGTCTTTGTAGAACCGTTTGGTGAGGTTGCGCCGCATCAGCTCCTGCGACTTGCGCACCGGATCGCCTTCCAGGGCGCCGCCGCGCGGCCCGGCAAAAGGACCTTCGGGAAATTCGTCACTCATGCGCGCACATCCTGTATCCAGCCGAAACGGCGGGTGAGTTCCGGTGCAAGTTCGCTGAAATTGTCAATGATCGCGTGCGCGCCAGCCCCTTCAAGGAGCGGCCGCGCGTGATAGCCCCACGAGACCCCGAGTGCCGACACGCCGGCTGAGCGCGCCATTTCCATGTCATAGCTGGTGTCGCCGATCATCACCGTGCGCGCGGCCTCCGCTCCAGTTTCCTCCAGCGCCTGCAAGATCATGCCCGGATGCGGTTTCGATGGCGCGCGATCCGCCGTCTGGATGGTGACGAAGCGGTCGTGCAGCCCGTGCATCTCGACCATGTGAACGACGCCGCGATAGGCCTTTCCGGTTGCCACGCCGAGCAGCACGTCGTCGCGCGCATGCAGCAGATCGACAGCCTCTTTCGCGCCCGGATACAGCGGATCGAAGGCCCCGCCCGCTTCCCGCTCGGCCACCTTGGCATCGCGATAGGCATCCGCCATCACGCCGGCCAGATGCGCGTCTTCGGGTGTGCAGAGCGTGCGGATCGCGACTTCCAGGGACAACCCCACGATCGACAAACACCGGGCGCGGTCGGGAGGCGTCAACCCTTGCGAGCGGAATGCCACGTCCATGCCGCTGACAATGGTGTTCTGGCTGTCGATCAGCGTGCCGTCGCAATCGAAGATGACGAGATACATGAGGCTTCTTTGTTCCGCGGATAAGTGCCCCGCATGTGGCCTTTTATCCCGCGGGGGTCAAGTGGATCGGGCATCTCGGACCGATCCCTGAATGAGCAACCTCGCCACGCGGGCGCGCAATGCCGCCTCTTCAGACCTCGAACGCCACGCCGCGCTCGGGCACCGCGACCTTTGAGGCGCCATCGCCCATCTCAGCCAGAAATCCGTCCGCGCTCTGGTCGAGGATCGGGAAGGTGGCGTAGTGGCACGGGATGATGATGTCGAAACCGAAGAACCGCTTGCAGGCCGTGGCGGCCGCTTTCGCGCCCATGGTGAAGCGGTCGCCGATCGGCACGATGCCGATCTTCGGCGCGTGGAACTCGTTGATCAGCGCCATGTCGGAGAAAATGTCCGTATCGCCCATGTGGTAGAGCGTCGGCTCGTTGGCGGCGGAGAGCACAAGCCCGTGCGGATTGCCGAGATAGGTTGCGATGCCGCCCTCGCCCTGCGTCGAGGACGAATGATGCGCCACGGTCATGGCCACCTGGAAGGGACCGCAATCGACCTTGCCGCCGGAATTCATCGGGTTGATGGTGTCCACGCCCTGGCCCGACGCCCACATGCAGATCTCGAAATTAGCGGTCAACTGCGCGCCCGTCCGCTTGGCGATGTCGATGGTGTCGCCGATGTGATCGTCATGACCATGGGTGAGCAGGATATGCGTGACGCCGGCGGAGGCCTGCTCGACCGTGACGCCTTCCGGAAAGCTCGGGTTTCCAGTCAAAAACGGATCGATGAGGATCGTCGCGCCGGCAATCTCGACGCGAAAGGCGGAATGGCCGAACCAGGTGATTTTCATGACGGACCCCATAACTCAATCGGTGAATCGTCTGCGCACTATAATCCGCGCCGCCGCACGCTCAACATGCGCGCACCACGTTCAGGCCCGGCGCACGCCGTGCCAATCGCGCCGCCTGTCAACCGCCGGGCCAAATTCGCAGGGCGGACGGCTGGAACCGATCACGGTCCCATTGGTTCTCCTAGACGAGTGCAGCTAAGCGATGAGTACCTGATGACAGAAAGACACAGCATTTCAAACGGCCCAGACTCGCCAAACGTCTGGGGTCTGCATGACAGCGCCACCGGATCGATCCAGTATCTGTGCGCCTGCCCGCGAACCCGCGAGGCGGCGCTCATCGATATCGTTCAGGATTTCGACCCCGCATCCGCGAGACGCTCCTGGGAGAATGCCGGCAGGATCGCCGCCATCGTCGAACGGGAGAAGCTGCAAGTGAAGTGGGTGCTCGACACCCACCCGCATGCGGATCATCTCATGGCATCGTTTCACATGTCGGAAACGACCGGCGCGCCGACGGCGATCGGAGAAAAAGTGTGCGATGTCGCGCGCCTGTGGACGGACTACTACGGCCGCTATTTCAACCCTGCCCCCGCCTTCGACCGGTTGCTGAAGGAAGGCGACACGCTGCCGCTCGGCGATCTGGAGATCGGCGTCTGGCTGACTCCCGGCCACACACTGGCCAGCGTCACCTATCTCGTCGGCGACGCCGCTTTCGTGCACGACACGCTCATGCAGCCCGATATGGGCACCGCACGCGCCGACTTTCCCGGCGGCGATGTGGACGTCCTGTGGGACAGCATCCAGCGCATCCTGTCGCTGCCCGGGGACACACGCCTGTTCATCGGACACGATTATCCCGGGAAGATCGCGAGGAACCCGAATGGGAGGCGAGCGTTGCCGACCACAAGACCGGCAACATCCATCTGGCGGGAAAGACACGCGACGACTTCGTGAAGCTTCGCACCGAACGCGATGCCACGCTCGGGCTGCCGGACCGCATGCTGGCGGCGCTGCAATTCAACCTGCGCGGCGGCCGGCCGCCCGAACCCGACGCGGACGGACATCGCCGGATCCTCATTCCGCTCGACCGTTTCTGACCCTCTTGACCTTTTTGGAGACCCATCATGACCATGACCGCAGACGACCTCGTGGCGGAAGCGCGCCGCACCGTCGACACCATCACCCCGGCCGACGCGCACGGATTTCTCATCCTGGACGTTCGCGAACACGGTGAGCTGAACTCCAGCGGAGCGATACGCGACGCGATCCACATTCCGCGCGGCCTGCTCGAATTCAAGGTCGATCCGCGCAGCGACTCCGCGGAAGCCGCCCTCGCCCGTGCCCACGCACGGGGCGAACAGGTGAACGTGCTGTGCGCAAGCGGCGGACGCGCGGCGCTCGCCGCCGCAACCCTGACCCGCATGGGATACCGCGCGGCCGTCATCGAGGGCGGGTTGAAGGCCTGGAAAGCCGCCGATCTGCCCGTGGCGTGACGGCTTCGGCGGCTGAAGGCGCGGCGGACGACCGACTCGCCGGGGAACGGGGTAATCAGGCGGCGATGCTTCCCGCTTCCCCCGCCCCGCGGCGCGTGATAGAGCCAGCCGCATGGCCAACGACCCCACCCTGACGCTCGAAGACTTTCGCGCAGCCCTGCCGCCGCTCGGCCGGCTGATAGGCATCGATCCGGGCACGAAGACCATCGGGCTGGCGCTGTCGGACGCCGGACGCTCCATCGCCAGCCCGCTTGAGACGATCAGGCGCAAGAAGTTCAAGATCGACGCGGTGCGCCTGCTGGAGCTTTGCGCCGAGCACGCCATCTGCGGCCTGGTCATCGGCCTGCCGCTGAACATGGACGGCAGCGAGGGGCCGCGCGCCCAGGCCACCCGGGCGTTTGCCCGCAATCTCGCGGCGATCACCGACATTCCGCTGACGTTCTGGGACGAGCGGCTGTCCACCGCCGCCGTCACCCGGACCTTGCTGGAGGCCGACGCCTCGCGGGCCCGGCGCGCCGAGGTCGTGGACAAGATGGCCGCCGCCTATATCCTGCAGGGCTTCCTGAACCGCATCAGGGGCTAGGCTGTAGTGACAATTTAACGTCACTGGGGATTCCCTTTGAGGCGCAAATCAGATTCAAGGCTGACTTTTGGAGGTCGGCTTTGGAAGGCGAAGTTCTACGCGACGATCAATGGGAGCAGATCAGGCCGTTTGTTCCGGGCGGCCTGAAGGGCAAGCGCGGCCCGCGCAGCGACGGCCGACGCTTCTTCGATGCGATTTTGTGGCTGGCGCGTTCCGGAGCGCGCTGGCGGGATCTGCCGGAGGATCGCTTCGGCCCCTACCAGACCGCCAAGCGGCGCTACTACCGCTGGATCGAGGCGGGTGTGTTCGACCGTTTGTTCGAGGCGATCGCGAGCGATCCGGACATGGAATGGCTGTCGATCGATGCCACCGTCATCCGCGCCCAGGCGCAGGCCGCCGGAGCGCGGCGTAAAAGGGGGGGCCTGAAACCCAGGCTCTCGGCCGCTCCCGCGGCGGCTTCTGCACCAAGCTGCACGCCGTCGTAGACGCGCTCGGTCTGCCGGTGCGCTTCGAGCTGGGACCGGGTCAGCAGAACGACATGGCGCCCGCTTGCGAGCTGATCGAGGGCTTGGCGGTGACACAGGTGATCGCCGACCGCGCCTATGATGCCGACCGGCTATACGAGCTCATTCTCGAACAGGGCGGCGAGCCGGTCATCCCGCCGCGCCGGCATCGCAGATACCAGCACGACTACGACAAGATTGCCTACAAGAACCGGTGGGGCATTGAGGGCTTCTTCGCTAAGCTCAAGCAGTGGCGCCGC
Organism: Breoghania sp. L-A4; assembly: GCF_003432385.1. Taxonomy (NCBI): domain Bacteria; kingdom Pseudomonadati; phylum Pseudomonadota; class Alphaproteobacteria; order Hyphomicrobiales; family Stappiaceae; genus Breoghania; species Breoghania sp. L-A4. The sequence continues at coordinate 2,962,482 of NZ_CP031841.1, forward strand.
ATCGCAACCCGCTACGACAAGCTTGCCGCCAACTTCCTAGGCTTCGTCAAACTCGCCAGCATCATGCTCTGGCTCAAATGATTAAATTGTCACTACAGCCTAGCCCCAACGCTTGTCACGCCCTGGCCGCTCCCGGACCCCCGCCATGATGCCTGCGATCGATGCTCTCATTCCCGTCCTGCTGGTGATCGCCACCGGCCATATCGTCGCGCGCATGGGATTCGTCGACGGCGACCAGTGGCGCGGTTTCGAGAGACTCGCCTATTACGTGCTGTTTCCCTGCATCATCATCTACAACATCGCGCTGGTGGATTTCGGCGCGCTGCCGTTTCTCTCCCTCGGCGCGACACTGATCTTCTCGATCCTGACAATGGCCTGCGTGACGCTGGCGCTGCGGCCGATGCTGCAGCATCTCTTCGGGATCACGCCGAAGCGGTTCACCTCGATCTTCCAGGGCGCCATCCGCTGGAACACCTTCGTGGCACTGGCCATGGCGGACCGCCTGTGGGGCGCGGAGGGCGTGGCCCTGATCGCCGTCGCCATCGTCGCCATGGTGCCGCTGCTCAACGTGCTCAGCGTGCTCGTGCTGGCGCGCTACGCGGAAGGCGCCGCACCCACGGCCGCGAGGATGCTGCAGGATCTGGTCAAGAACCCGTTCATCCTGTCCACCGCGATCGGCCTGGCGATCAACCTCACCGGACTGATGCCGCCCGCGCAGGTGATGACCGCGCTGGAAATGATGGGCCGCGCCGCGCTATCCGCGGGCCTTCTTGTGGTCGGTGCGAGCCTCGATCTCGGCGCGCTGCGCCGGCCGGGGCCCGCGCTCGCCTCATCGACCCTGCTGAAACTCGTCTGCATGCCGCTTCTGGCGGCCGGTTTCGCGTGGCTCTTGGATCTCGCCGGCACAGCACACGGCATCGCCATTCTGGCCACCGCGGTGCCCTCCGCGACGGGTTCCTACCTGCTCGCCCGCCAGATGGGCGGTGACGCCAAGCTGATGGCCGAGATTCTCACCTTGCAGACCATTCTCGCCGTGGTGACGATGCCGGTCGCCCTCTGGTTGCTTGGGTAACGCCATCAGCGCCGTCTAAACGGCACATTAAACACTGTCTGCTACCACCCGTCCCGCTGCCCGCCGCGCCCAAAGATCGCTCCGGGCCGCAATTCTGGGGTTTGCGGGGCAACGGCACCATGGTCATCAGATATCTAATCATCGCGCTCACCCTCGCGGCCCTGCAGGGCTGCGCAGCCGTCGCCGTGGTCGGCGGAGCCGCCAGCCTCGCCGGCACCGCGATCGGCACAACCGTCGGCGTCGCCACAACGGCCGTCGACCTCGCCATACCCGATAGCGACGATGAGGATGACGAGAGCTGACGCCTCGCCGCGGAGCTACTCGGTCACAGGAAAGGCGTAGTCCACCAGCGCGCGGGCATCGAAACGCTGATCCAGCATGCCGTAGGTGGCGCGCCACTGACCGCCCAGACGCGTGTCGATGAACGCATCGGCCAGCGCACGCGGTGCGATCTGACGCAGGCAAGCGGCCGCAACCGTCAGAGCCAGCTGCTCGGTGAGAATCCGCGCGGATCCGGGATCCTCGACACAGGCACGCGCCGCCGCCTTCAATACCTTTGTGGAGACCGGGCCGGATGTGCCGAGATCGCGCTCGACCTCGCCGATGACGGCATCCAGGGCCTCGGGCGACTTTTGCAGCGCCCTCAGGACATCCAGGCACATGACGTTGCCCGAGCCTTCCCAGATCGCGTTGACCGGGGCCTCACGATAGATCCGCGCGAGACTTCCCTCCTCCACGTAGCCGTTACCGCCCAGGCACTCCATCGCCTCATATGTCAAAGACGGCGTAACCTTGCAGATCCAGTATTTCGCCGCCGGTGTCATCAGCCGCGCAAACAGCGCCTCGGTCTCGCTGCCGCCCGCGTGATCGAAGGCCCGCGCCAGACGCATCGACAGGGCGCCCGCGGCCGCGACGTCCAGCGTCATGTCGGCCAGCACCCGGATCATCATCGGCTGTTCGATCAGCGGCTTGTCGAACACCTTGCGATGGCGCGCGTGATGCACCGCCTCGCCCAGCGCCGCGCGCATCATGCCGCCCGACGCCACCGCGCAGTCGAGCCGCGTCATCGTCACCATTTCGAGGATGGTGGCGACACCCCGTCCTTCCTCGCCGACCAGCCATGCGCCGGCATTGTGGAATTCCACCTCCGACGACGCGTTGGAGCGGTTGCCGAGCTTGTCCTTGAGCCGCTGCAGGTGCAGGCCGTTGACGGTGCCATCCGGCAGATGGCGCGGCATCAGAAAGCAGGTGGGACCCGCCTCGGTCTGCGCCAGCACTAGGAATCCGTCGGACATCGGCGCGGACATGAACCATTTGTGGCCGGTGATGCGCCACATGCCGTCGTCCGATTTTACGGCCTGGGAGGTGTTGGCCCGCACATCGGTGCCGCCCTGCTTCTCCGTCATCCCCATGCCGATGGTGACGCCCGCCTTGCGGTCCGCCGGCACGAAGCGGTGGTCGTAGCGGCGCGACAAAATACGCGGCAGCCACTCGTCGGTGGCCTCGCAGCCCTTCATCAGCGCGGCGACCGCCGCGTTGGTCATGGTCATCGGGCAGATATGGCCGCATTCCCCCTGCGCGGTCAGAAACAGCCGCGCGGCGCGCAGCGTATGCCGGCGGCCGGTCTGGGTCGGCTCCTTCTCCCACACCGAGCCATGCAGCCCGCCATCCACCGAGCGGCGCATCAAGGCGTGATAGGCGGGTGATAGTCCACCACGTCGACACGACGCCCCTGGGCATCGTGAGTGCGCAGCACGGGAGTGTTCACATTGGCCAGCCGGGCCAGTTCCATCGCCTCGTGCGAGCCCCAGAACGTGCCGGCACGGCCAAGTTCGTCTTCGCTCTGCGGATCAAGGACGGCATCGAGCGCGCTGCGCAGGATCGGATCACTGGCAAACAGATTTTTCCCCGCGTACGGCGGGCTCTGGTTGAACACCGTATGCGTCCGGCCCTGATCCATCACTTGTCTCCAGTTCCTGCCCGCGCACGGCTCTCGCCGACGATTCGTACTCGTGGAAAGCTTACCATGCCTGCATCACGGCGCTTGAGGCCACACCCGACTCCGCCTATAGATCTTATTTTAATGACCACACCAACATCCATTTGCGCGGATCGCTATCCGCACCGCCATCTCCTGGGGATTGAAGGCCTTCAACCCCGGGACATTACAACCTTGCTCGATCTGGCAGAACAAGCCGTCGAGGTCAGCCGGCAGGTTGAAAAGAAGAAGTCCGTGCTGCGCGGACGAACGCAGATAAACCTGTTCTTCGAAGCCTCCACCCGCACCCAATCCTCGTTCGAACTCGCCGGAAAGCGTCTTGGCGCCGACGTCATGAACATGTCCGTCGCCTCGTCCTCGGTAAAGAAGGGCGAGACGCTGATCGACACGGCGGCAACGCTGAACGCCATGCACCCGGATCTGCTGGTCGTGCGCCATGCGTCGGCCGGCGCCGTGCATCTGCTCGCCAACAAGGTCGACTGTTCCGTGGTCAACGCCGGTGACGGCGCGCACGAACATCCCACCCAGGCGCTGCTCGACGCGCTGACCATGCGCCGCCACAAGGGCGAGATCGCTCAGCTCACGGTGGCCATATGCGGCGATATCCGCCACTCGCGAGTCGCCCGCTCCAACATCCTGCTGCTCAACGCCCTGGGCGCGCGTGTGCGGGTCATCGCGCCCAGCACCCTTCTGCCCGCCGGTGTGGAGAATCTCGGCGTCGAGGTCTTCACCTCGATGAAGGAGGGCCTGAGAGACGCGGACATCGTCATGATGCTGCGCCTGCAGCGCGAACGCATGAGCGGCGCTTTCGTGCCCAGCGTGCGCGAGTACTTCCGCTACTGGGGACTGGATGCGGAGAAGCTCGGCTACGCCAAGGAAGACGCGCTGGTGATGCATCCCGGTCCGATGAACCGCGGCGTGGAGATCGATCCGGAGATCGCCGACGGCCCGCGCTCGCTGATCCGCGAACAAGTCGAGATGGGCGTTGCGGTGCGCATGGCGGTGCTGGAAGCGCTCGCAGCCCACCTGCCCAACCAGTGAGGCCGCGGCCATGACAGACGACGACAAGCCGCCGCACGCGCCCCTGGTTCTCGCCAACGCACGCGTGATCGATCCCGCAAGCGGCCTCGATGCGCCGGGCGCGGTGATCGTTGTGGGTGGCGTCATTCAGGCGGCCGGTCCGGACGCGCTTGCATCCGGCGCCCCGACGGGCGCCGAGGTGATCGACTGCCGCGGCAAGATTGTGTGCCCCGGGCTGATCGACATGCGCGTCTTTGTCGGCGAGCCCGGCTTTGAGCATCGCGAGACCTTACGCTCCGCGTCCAAGGCCGCCGCCGCGGGCGGCGTCACGACGATCGTCACCATGCCCGACACGGAGCCGGTGATCGATGCGCCTGCGCTTGTCGACTACATCCTGCGCCGCGCGCGCGACACGGCCATCGTGCGCGTGCACCCCATGGCCGCGCTGACCCATGGCCTCGAGGGCCGCGAGATGACGGAAATCGGCCTGCTGCGCGAAGCGGGCGCCGTCGCCTTCACCGACGGCAGGCGCTCCATCGCCAATGCCCAGGTGATGCGCCGGCTTTTGACCTACGCACGCGATTTCGATGCGCTGGTGATCCACTTCCCGCAGGACGAGGCGCTGGCCGCGGGAGGCGTCATGAACCAGGGAACCACCGCCAGCCGGCTCGGTCTCGCCGCCATTCCGCGCGAGGCGGAAATCATCACGCTCGAGCGCGATCTGCGCCTGGCCGCCATGACCGGCGGCCGCTATCACGCGGCGCAAATCTCATGCAGCACATCCGCCGAGGTGCTGCGCGCGGCCAAGGCGCAAGGCCTCGACGTCACGGCCGGCATCTCGATCAATCACCTGACGCTCAACGAGAACGACATCGGCCCCTACCGGACCTTCTTCAAGATGTCGCCGCCGCTGCGCGCCGAGGACGACCGCCTCGCCATGGTCGAGGCGCTGCGCGACGGCACCATTGACGTTATTGTCTCCGCGCACGACCCGCAGGACGTGGAAACCAAGCGCCACCCTTTCGCCGAGGCCGCGGACGGCGCGGTGGGACTGGAAACGCTGCTGGCGGCCGCCCTGAGGCTGGTGCACAGCGGCGATGTGCCCCTGCTCACCGTGCTCAGGGCCATGACCTCACGGCCGGCGGAACTGCTCGGGCTGAACACCGGGCGGCTGACGCCGGGAACCCCGGCCGACCTGATCGTCTTCGATCCGGACGCGCCCTGGGTCTTGAGCGAGGCGGATCTCGTCTCGCGGTCCAAGAACACCGCCTTCGAGGGCGCGCGCTTCTCCGGCCGGGTGCTGCGCACGCTGGTTGCCGGACGCACGGTCTACGCCTAATCTTCAATCCGACATGCACATTCTGGGGGATGCGCCTTGCCCGATCCGATCAACTGGGCCAACGACTGGCCGTATTATCTGGCGGCTCTCACCGGCGGCTATCTGCTGGGCTCGATTCCCTTCGGCCTGCTGATCACGCATTTCGCGGGCCTGGGCGACATCCGCAGCATCGGTTCGGGCAACATCGGCACCACCAACGTGCTGCGCACAGGCCGCAAGGGCCTCGCCGCCCTGACGCTCGCCTGCGACATGCTCAAGGGCACGGCCGCGGTGCTCATCGCCTATGAGTTCGGCGGCATCGATCTGGCCGTCACCGCAGGCCTCGGCGCCTTCCTGGGGCACCTTTTCCCGGTGTGGCTGACATTCAAGGGCGGCAAGGGCGTCGCGACATTCCTCGGCATTCTCCTGGGCCTCGCATGGCCGGCGGCGCTGGTTTTCGCCCTGGTGTGGGTCGCCGTGGCCGCCGCGACGCGGTATTCGTCGCTGTCGGCGCTTGTTGCCAGCCTCGCAAGCACACTGTTTCTCGCCTGGCAGGGCTACTGGCAAGTGACCGAACTGATGGCCGCGCTCACCCTCATCCTGTGGCTGAAGCACAACGCCAACATCCTGCGCCTGATCAACGGAACGGAGTCCCGCATCGGACAGAAGTGAATGAATGAGCCGCCCCGCGAAGCCGTCCAACCCGGCCGGATCCTGAGCGATCGCCAGAGACTGGCGTGGCTGCGGCTGATCCGGTCGGAATATGTGGGCCCCGCGACCTTCCGCGACCTGCTCAATCACTTCGGCTCCGCCCAGGCGGCGCTCGACGGCCTACCCGAGCTCGCGCGCCGCGGCGGCACGCGCAAGGGCCTGAAAATCTGCGCACCGGCTGACGCGGAACGCGAAATGGCCGCGCTCTCGGCCATGGGAGGCCGGGTGGCGGCGCTTGGCGAGCCCGACTACCCGCCCCTGCTGCGCCACATCGACGGCGCCCCGCCGATGGTCTCCATCATGGGCGGAGATGCGGCACGCAGGGACCGAACCGTGGCGATCGTCGGCGCCCGCAACTGCTCGCTGGCGGGCCGCAAGCTGGCCAATGCCCTCTCACGCGATCTCGCGGACGCAGGCTACGCAGTCGTCTCCGGCCTGGCCCGCGGCATCGACGCCGCCGCCCATGAAGCCGCCCTCGCCGGTGGCACGGTCGCGGTCTTCGCCGGGGACTGGACGTCCTCTATCCGCCGGAGAACGAAGACCTCGCAGCGCGCATTCTGACCCATGGCGGCGCGCACGTGAGCGAGATGCCGCTCGGCTGGCAGCCACGCTCGCGCGACTTCCCCCGCCGCAACCGGCTGATTTCCGGGATCAGCGCGGGCATCGTCCTGATCGAGGCCGCCCGAAAGTCAGGATCGTTGCACACGGCGCGTTTCGCCCTCGAACAAGGACGCGATGTGCTCGCGGTCCCCGGATCCCCGCTGGATCCGCGCTCGGAAGGCTGCAATGCGCTGATCCGTGACGGCGCGGCGCTGGTGAGAAACGCCGACGACGTCATCGCCGCCCTGGAATCCGCCGCGCCGCCGCCGCCCGCCCCGCCGCTGGTCGAGGAGGAGGATGACGCGAACAGCGATCTCGGGGCCCTCGACGTGCCCGACGACGCCCGCCAAACGGTCATCCAGGCGCTCGGTCCCACGCCCGTCGGCGTTGACGAGCTGATCCGGCATACGGGACTGCCGGCCGCCACCATTCACATTATTCTTCTGGAGCTTGAACTCGCGGGCCGTCTGCAGCGCCACGCGCCCAACCAGATCTCGCTGATCGGAGACTATTGATCGCGGCCGGGGAATCTCACGGCTGTCCGCGCCTGAAAAACGATCTACGGCGCCTGGGCGGATCCGGCGGCGGATCATCCTGTGAGGGATCTCCCGGCCCTTTCCGCGTTTTCCGGGATGCCGCCTTGGGATCTTTCAGTTGCGCCTCCGCCTCAAGCCGCGACATGTCCAGCAGATAGGCGAGAAAACCGAACTGAGACCGGTTCGCGAGATCACGCAATTCGCGGCACATACGCGCAATATAGGCTGCATCGCTCTGATCCGCGTCGGGAGCACCCGGCTTCATGTCTATCCCCTTGTCGGTCAGGACACCGCCGCGCGCCGCAGCGCCCCGAGTTCAATCAAACCCCACAGGCGCGCCATAGTGATCATGGGCACGCGTGTAAAATGCCAGCACGGCAGGGCGTGTTCAAGCACGCGCCCAAGGCGTCCCAAGCGCGCCATTGATATTATTACGTGTGTGATGTGAGTTACACAACTATTGAGGTTAATTTCACCACAGACCCTGGCGACAATCACCAATACGCCGCCGCTTTCTGCCGCCTCCGGAGCCGCCCTTGCGCACCGCGTTCCAAGACGCCATTTGACAGCGCACGCACGATCTTGGAATGTCCATCCGAATCATTCCACCGCCTGATAAAGCGGACAAGGCGTCGGCAATGGCTGGAGCGCTGCGGAACATCGACACCCGCCGCTATAATTCCTCCCATTGAATCATATAGTTAGCGCTTAAACGCCGCCAATCGGGACCGTCCCGCCCGTCTGGCCCGTCCGTCTGGATTATCCCGCCGGGTCTCGGCTGAACCGAAACATTTCCTGGAAATCAATGAACCTCGTCATCGTTGAATCGCCCGCCAAGGCAAAAACCATCAACAAGTACCTCGGGTCCGACTACACGGTCCTGGCCTCCTATGGCCACGTCCGCGATTTGCCGGCCAAGGATGGATCCGTGCGCCCGGACGAGGATTTCGCCATGTCCTGGGCGGTCGATGCCAAGTCGCAGAAGCGGCTCAGTGACATCGTCAAGGCGCTGAAGGGGTCGGACCGGCTCATTCTCGCCACCGATCCGGATCGCGAGGGCGAGGCGATTTCGTGGCACGTGCTGCAGGTGCTGAAGGAAAAGAAGGCGCTCAAGGACCAGCACGTCGAGCGGGTGGTCTTCAACGCCATCACCAAGAAGGCTGTGCTCGAGGCGATGGCCAATCCGCGAGAGATCGACATTCCGCTGGTCGACGCCTATCTGGCGCGCCGCGCGCTCGACTATCTCGTCGGCTTCACCCTCTCTCCGGTGCTGTGGCGCAAGCTGCCGGGCGCCCGCTCCGCCGGACGCGTGCAGTCGGTCGCCCTGCGGCTCGTCTGTGACCGGGAAAACGAGATCGAGATCTTCAGAAGCCAGGAATACTGGTCGCTGCTCGCCAATCTCAAGACCCCGTCCGGCGATCCGTTCCAGGCCCGCGTCACCGGCTTTGACGGCAAGAAGATCACCCGCCTGGACATCGGCACGGAAGCCGAGGCGAACGCCATCAAGACGGTGCTCGAGAACGCCGGCTACACGGCGACATCCGTCGAATCCAAGCCCGCCAAGCGCAACCCTTACGCGCCTTTCACCACCTCGACGCTGCAGCAGGAAGCCTCGCGCAAGCTCGGCTTTGCCGCAGCCCGCACCATGCAGGTCGCCCAGCGGCTGTATGAAGGCATCGAATTGGGCGGCGAAACCGTCGGCCTGATCACCTATATGCGGACCGACGGCGTGCAGATCGCCGGCGAGGCCATCGACAGCGTGCGCCAGGTGATCGCATCGGAATTCGGCGACAAGTACCTGCCCGCCAAGGCGCGCTTCTATTCGACCAAGGCCAAGAACGCCCAGGAGGCCCATGAGGCCATCCGGCCGACGGACCTGACCCGGTTGCCCAAAACCATGGCGCGCTACCTCGACGCCGACCAGGCGCGGCTTTACGAGCTGATCTGGAAGCGTACCGTGGCCAGCCAGATGGAATCAGCGGTGTTCGAGCGCACCACCGTGGACATTCTCGCCAAGGGCCCCGACGGCAAGGACGTCTTGCTGCGCGCCACGGGCTCCGTCGAACGCTTCAACGGCTTCCTGACGCTCTATCAGGAAGGCCGCGACGACGACGAGGACGAGGAATCCCGCCGCCTGCCGCCCATCAGCCAGGGCGATGCGCTGGCACGCGAGAGCATCGAGGCCAACCAGCATTTCACCGAGCCGCCGCCGCGTTACACGGAAGCGACGCTGGTGAAGAAGATGGAAGAGCTCGGCATCGGCCGTCCCTCCACCTATGCCTCCACGCTACAGACGCTCCAGGATCGTGACTACATCGTCATCGACAAGAAGCGCATCGTTCCCGAGGACAAGGGCCGGCTGGTCATCGCCTTCCTGGAAAGCTTCTTCAACCGCTACGTGGAATACGACTTCACGGCCGACCTGGAGGAACAGCTCGATCGCATCTCCGCCAACGAGCTGGCCTGGAAGGACGTGCTGCGCGACTTCTGGAAGGCGTTTTCGGGCTCGGTCGCCGAGATCAAGGACCTGCGCGTCTCCGAGGTGCTCGACGCCCTCAACGACATGCTGGCCGCCCACATCTTCCCCCCGGGGACGATGGCAAGGATCCGCGCGCCTGCCCGACCTGCGGCGAAGGCCAGCTGTCGCTGAAGGTCTCGCGCTTTGGCGCCTTCGTCGGTTGCTCGCGCTACCCCGAATGCCGCTACACCCGCCAGCTTGGACAGACCGGCGATGACGCCAATGGCGCCGGCGACGGCCCGAAGGTGTTGGGCCAGGATCCGGAGACCGGCGTCGACATCAGCTTGCGCAGCGGCCGTTTCGGCCCATATGTGCAATTGGGCGAGGAAGCCAAGCCGAAACGCGCATCGCTGCCCAAGGGCTGGGAGGCGTCGGAGATGGATCTCGCGAAGGCGCTGGAACTGCTGGCCCTTCCGCGCGAGGTCGGTCCGCACCCGGAAACCGGCAAGATGATCTCCGCCGGCATCGGCCGCTACGGTCCCTTCGTGCTGCACGACGGCACCTACGCCAATCTGGATTCCGTCGATGAGGTCTTCACCGTCGGCATCAACCGCGCGGTGGACGCCATCGCCCAGAAAGCGGCGAAGGGCGGACGCGGACGCAACAGCCCCGCGGCGCTCAAGGAACTCGGCGAGCATCCCGATGGCGCCGGTCCGATCACCGTGCGCGACGGCCGCTACGGCCCCTATGTGAACTGCGGCAAGATCAACGCGACCCTGCCGCGCGACATGGAACCGGCGTCGGTGACGCTGGAGCAGGCGCTGGAACTGATCGCGGCAAAGGCCGAGAAATCCGGCAAGCCGCTCAAGAAGGCCGCCGCCAAGAAGCCCGCGGCCAAGAAAACGGCCGCCAAGAAGGCTCCCGCGAAAAAGGCCCCGGCGAAGAAAGCCGCCGCCGCGAAGCCGGCAGCCAAGAAAACAACAGCCGCCTCCAAGGCAAAGGCCGGCGAACCATAGACGGACAACGAATTGACACGGCGCAAGCCCATCAAAGGCGAGGAATTCCTGCCCACACGCGAGGAAATCCTCGCCTTTATCGCTGAGAACCCCGGCAAGGCCGGCAAACGCGAAATCGGCAAGGCCTTCGGCGTCAAATCCGGCAGCGCGAAGATCGCGCTCAAGCACATGCTGCGGGATATGAGCCAGGAAGGCCTTCTGACGAAGAGCCGCAAGAAGCTCACGAAAACAGGCGATCTTCCCTCGGTCTTCGTCGCCACCATCTTCGGACGCGACAAGGACGGGGAGTTGCTCGGCCGTCCCGTGCGCTGGGAAGACCACAAGGGTGAGCCTCCGGTGGTCCTGGTCGTGCCGGAACGCCACCGCAAGGATGCGCAGCCCGGCGTCGGCGACCGCGCCCTGGTGCGGCTCGCCTCCGGCGAATCCGGCCCGGAAGCGACTCAGCTCGTCCGCGTGATCAAACTCCTCGACCACAAGCAGAGCGACATTCTCGGCGTCGTCCGGCTGAGCGGCGAAGGCCGCCCGGCCCGGCTGGTGCCCATCGACCGCAAGCAGAAAGAGCTGGCGATCGATCCCGACGGCATGAAGGACGCCAAGGACGGCGATCTCGTCTCGGTCGACGTGGGTCGCGCGGGCCGCTACGGCGTGCCGATGGCGCGGGTACGCGAATGCATCGGCTCGATGAATTCGGAGAAGGCGATCTCGATGATCGCCATCCACGCCCACGGCATCCCGCATGTGTTTCCCAGATCCGTCATCGAGGAGTCCGAGGCGGTCGAGGAAGCCACCACCAAGGGCCGTGAGGACTGGCGCGAACTGCCGCTGATCACCATCGATCCCGCCGACGCCAAGGATCATGACGACGCGGTCTACGCGCAAGCCGACACAAGTCCCGACAACGAGGGCGGGCATGTGGTCACCGTGGCGATCGCCGATGTGGCCGCCTATGTGACACCGGGCTCGGCGCTCGACGCGGAGGCGCACCTGCGCGGCAATTCGGTCTATTTCCCCGACCGGGTCATCCCCATGCTGCCCGAGCGGATCTCCAACAACCTGTGCTCCCTGCGCGAGGGCGAAAACCGCCCCGCCATGGCCGTGCGGATGATTTTCGACCAGGACGGCAAGAAGCTGTCGCACAGCTTTCACCGGGTTCTGATGCGTTCGGCCGCGAAACTCTCCTACGAGCAGGCGCAGGCAGCCATCGACGGCCAGACGGACGACAAGACGGGTCCGCTGCTGGAGCCGATTCTCACGCCGCTATGGGATGCCTACGCCGCGCTGAAACGCGGCCGCGCCGCCCGCGAGCCGCTGGAACTCGACCTGCCCGAGCGCAAGATCCTCTTGAAGCCGGACGGCACCGTCGATCGCGTGCATGTGCCCGCGCGTCTCGACGCGCACAAGCTGATCGAGGAATGCATGATCCAGGCGAACGTTTCGGCGGCAGAAACGCTCGAGGAAAAGAAGACGCCCCTGCTCTATCGCGTGCATGACGCCTCCAGCCCCGAAAAGCTCGAAGCCCTGCGCGACTTCCTCTCGACCCTCGACATCAAGCTGCCCAAGGCGGGCAACCTGCGTCCGGCTCATTTCAACGGCATTCTCAACCGCGTCGTGGACACGCCGCACGCCGGCATCGTCAATGAGGTTGTCCTGCGCTCGCAATCGCAGGCGGAGTATTCACCGGCCAACATCGGCCACTTCGGTCTCAACCTGCGGCGCTATGGCCACTTCACCTCGCCGATCCGCCGCTACGCGGATCTGATCGTCCACCGCGGATTGATCCGGGCTCTGGGCTTCGGCAAGGACGGGTTGCCCGAAAGCGTCGAGCCGAAGCTGGAAGCCATTGGCTCGGAAATCTCCGCGACCGAACGCCGCGCCATGGCGGCGGAACGCGACACCAAGGACCGGCTGATCGCCCATTGGCTGGTTGACCATGTCGGCGCGCAATTCGCGGGCCGCATCGCCGGCGTGGTGAAGACCGGCATGTTCGTGCGGCTCGACGACTCGGGCGCCGACGGCTTCGTGCCTGCCTCGACGATCGGGCAGGACTACTACCACTATGACGAAAAGACGCATGCTCTGGTGGGCCGCAGCACTGGCGAGACCTATCAACTTGGTGACAAGGTGCAGGTCCGCCTCGTAGAGGCAGCGCCGCTGGCGGGCGCATTGCGGTTCGAGATCCTGAGCGACGGCACCAAGCGCAAGCCGGGAGGCCCCAAGGGGCGCGGCAAGCCGCCGATGCGACAGGGGAAACGATCCTCAAGCGCACAGCGGAAGGGCCAACGAAAGGGTACCCGTTGATGACGGTTCAATTAAGCGGCGGCATCGCACCTGGTGAAACGATGCACACGCTGCCCAAACGCAACCTGAAGCAAGCCATGTTTCGCGGCATGATGTGCCGTTGCCCGGCCTGCGGCAAGGGCTCCGCCTTTGGCAAGTATCTCAAGGTCGCCCATGCGTGCGAGGCCTGCGGCGAGGAACTTCATCATCACCGCGCGGACGACGCGCCGCCCTACTTCACCGTCCTGATCCTCGGCCACATCCTGATCCCGCTGGTTCTCGCCGTGGAGGTCGCCTTCGTGCCCGCGCTCTGGCTGCACATGGCAATCTGGATCCCGCTGTCGATTGCACTCACCCTTGCCGTCCTGCCGCCGGTCAAAGGCACGCTCGTCGGCTTGCAATGGGCGCTCTACATGCACGGCTTCGATCCAAACGTGGATGACGAATACGCGATGATGGCCGGAGTGAAGACCGCGGAGCTCTACGGCCAATGACGGACCTCGCCCAACGCCTGACGTCGATCGAACGGCGCATGGATCATGCCAACACGCGTCCCAAGGATGCGGCGACGCTGCTGATCCTAGATCGCGGGCAAGCGGGCGAGCCACGCGTGCTGATGGGCCGCCGGCATGAGCGTCACCGGTTCATGCCGGGCAAATTCGTGTTTCCCGGCGGCCGCATCGACCCTTCCGATTCCCGCATCAAGCCATCGAACGATTACGACCCCGCCGTCATGGCGAAGATGATGCACGCGCTGAAGGGTCCCAAGACCGAGGCGCGCGCGCGCGCCTTGGCGGTCGCCGCCATTCGCGAAACCTACGAGGAAGCCGGCGTGTTTGTCGGCGACAAGACCGGCGAAAACTGGCGCGCGCCCGCCGATTTCACCGCGTTCTCGGAGCGTGGCATCCGCATCGACCTGGCGCCGGTGCGGCTGATCGCGCGCGCCATCACGCCCCCGCGCCGTCCGCGCCGCTTCGACACGCGGTTTCTCGCCGTCTGGGCCGACCAGATCTGCGACCAGTTGCCCGAGGGCACGGGCCCCACGGGCGAGCTCGAGGATCTCCATTGGCTGAGCCTGGAAGACACCAAGGCGCTGGACATGCCCACCATCACGCTGACCGTCATCGAAGAGCTGCAGCACCGTCTCCTCACCGATGAAGAGCTTGATCCCGCGACGCCGATCCCCTTCTATCAGTGGCGCGCGAACAGATTCGTTCGCGAGCTGATCTGACACGTCCCGCCTGACACGCGACCCGCTTGGGGACGTGTGCGCGCCGGGCAGAACCGGCAATTTCCTCCAGCGCGCCGGATCGCAACCGAATGTGTCATTGGATTTGGCGCGGACCTCCCCCAACGCGCCGGTGTGACGGGGCTCAGGCGCGATGACCACTTTGCCCGGCGGCGACACGCTGCTGCAGGTGCTGCGGCGGCCGGGACTGACGGCCGCCATCGCCGCCATCAGCATTGTCGGCATCGCCCTCAGCCTCGGCCTGCCGCTGCTTGCGCTGGTGCTGGAATCGCGCGGCATCACGCCGCTCTGGATCGGCATCAACACGGCGGTGGCTGGTGTCGCCTCGATCGCGGTCACCCCGTTCGTCATGCCCTGGGCGCGCCGCTTCGGCACCGCCAATCTGGTGCTCGCCTGCGTCGTTGGGGCGACCGTCTCGTTTCTGGGCTTCTATCTGGCGCAGCCCTTCTGGGTCTGGTTTCCCTTGCGCATCGTGTTTCACGGCACGACGACGATCATCTTCATTCTCTCGGAATTCTGGATCAACGACCAGGCGCCAAACGCCCGCCGCGGCGCCATCATGGGGATCTATGCCGCCTGCCTCTCCGTCGGCTTCATGGTCGGCCCGCTGATCATCACGGTGCTCGGCAGCGACGGCGCCACGCCGTTCATCGCGGGCGCGATCATCATGCTGCTTGCCGCGCTGCCGGTCCTGATGGCGCGCAAGGCGGCGCCGCGCATGGAGGAGGAACCCAGCGCACCCTTCACCCGTTTTCTCGTCGCGGCTCCCATGGCGACCCTCGCCGCCTTCGTCTTCGGCGCGGTCGAATCGGGCTCCTTGTCGCTGATGGCCGTCTACGGCATGCGCATCGGCTACGACGCGGCCGACGCGGTTCTGCTGGTATCGGCGATCTCCGCCGGCAACATCGCGCTGCAGTTTCCGCTGGGGTTGCTCTCCGACCGCCTGGACCGCCGTCACATGCTGGTCGCCTGCGCGGTGGCCGGCGCCCTGGGCGCGGCTCTCATTCCCTTCGCCGCACACAATCTGGCCCTGCTGCTGGCGATCATCTTCGTCTCGGGCGGCTTCATGGCCGGGCTCTACACCATTGGCCTCATCCATCTCGGCGCGCGCTTCTCCGGCACCGATCTGGCGTCCGCCAACGCGGCCTTCGTGATGATGTATTCGATCGGCATGCTGGTCGGCCCGGCGATGATGGGCGTGGCGCTCAACAGCAGCAATCCGCACTGGCTGCCGTGGTCAATCAGCGGAATCTTCCTGCTCTACATTGTGGTTGTCATCCCGCGCATGCGCCTTGAAACAAAGCCCTGAACTGCGGCTTGACTTTACCGCGCCGATGCGTAGGTTGGCGGCCTGTTTCAATGCATCGTTCCTCAGCTCAGCCCACGTCGGCGCGAGGGCGTCGACCACACGGGATACCAGGCACATGGCCAAGGCCACCACAATCAAAGTCAAGCTCGCTTCGACGGCGGACACCGGGTACTTCTACGTCACCAAGAAGAACACCCGCACCATGACCGAAAAGATGAGCATGAAGAAGTACGATCCGGTCGCACGCAAGCACGTCGAGTTCAAGGAAGCCAAGATCAAGTAACGATCGGCTGACAGGAATTGACGAAAAGCGCCGCTTTGCCGGCGCTTTTTTGTGCGCGCTCGCATGCGATGCGTCCTGCGGATACGTGCCGGAAATTCACGCAAGCGCGCCGCGTGCGGGCCGTTTCCGGCCACGGCGACCCACCGAGGGGCATTCTGGATTGATCTGTGGAAAATGCCGGAAAAAGGCGGCCGGCGGGAAGCAGGTGTTACGAGGAGGCCACTCCAACCTGCTTCCCTGCCGGCCTAACCCCACGGACCCAGGAGATGCGGCGGACCTGAGAGTTCCATGGGGCAGACTGTGAATTGCGCAAAGTCTCGAAGACAGGTCGCTCTCGATCACGCAAGCTTTGCGAGATCGAGGATTGACTATCTTTCGCGAGGTCAATCTACCGCAGTGCGAGACAAATTCAATGATTTGTTATTGAATCATTGGTCCTCAGTTCACGCTTAGTAAATTCTTAACCTTAATTCGCCGCGCCGCCAATCCGTTTCCACACGAAACGCTGACGCAAAACACCGTAATCCGGCGCATCTTCGCGCAAATCGTCGCGAACAACGCACACACACAGTCTGTTGCGCCGGCGAAGGTCCGGCACATGTGACGTGTGCCGGCGCAGCACCATCTTAAGTACTTATGACAGTAAACAGACGGGCGGCACCAGCCACACCCTCGCGTCAGGGCTGATCCGGTGCAACCGGCGCGGCGCTTGCGGACCACTCGGCGGGCGGCGCTCAGGCGGCGTCGGCGACCACGCGATTGCGGCCTTCTCGCTTGGCGGCGTAGAGCGCCGTATCGGCCCGTTTCACAAGGCTGTCGGGCGTGTCACGCGAACCGTTCAGCCCGGCGACGCCGACACTCACGGTCACGTCCAGAGCGGTCGCGCCACCCTGGACCAGGAACGGCTCGCTGGCCATGCGCTGACGCACCCGCTCACCCACCATATAGGCCAGCGACATGTCGGTCTCGGGCATGACGATGACGAATTCCTCCCCGCCATAGCGGCAGGCGAGATCCAGCCCGCGCACCGAGCGGCGCAGGCGCCGGGCAAATTCGCGCAGCACCTCGTCGCCCACGTCGTGGCCATGGGTGTCGTTGACGGCCTTGAAGTAGTCGATATCGGCGACCAGCACGGAAAGGTCGGTCTTGCGGGCGATCGCCTGGTTGACCAGCGTCGCCAGATGCGTTTCCAGATAGCGGCGGTTCTGCAGGCCCGTCAGCCCATCGGTCACCGCCAGTTCCATCGTATGCTGCACATTGGCGCTGAGCCGGTCGGCGTAGCGCTTGCGGCGCACCTGGGTGCGCGTGCGCGCCAGCAGTTCGTTCTTGTCGATCGGCCGCAGGATATAGTCGTTGACGCCCAGTTCGAGCCCGCGCAGCAGCCGGGTGTTTTCCTCCGGCTCCGCGATCAGCAGGATCGGAAGGTTGCGCGTGCGCTCCAGCGAGCGCAACTGCGAGCACAACCGCAAGCTGTCAAATCCCTCGAGCGACAGCGACAGCATGATCATGTCGTAGTCGCCATCCGCGCAGCGGAACAACGCGTCCTGCGGGTCCGTCTCCACGGTAACGTCCGCATCCTTGGAAAGTGTGTTGGCGACGCGCTCGTACGACGAGCGGCGATCATCGACCAGCAGGATCTTGCCGCGCTCATTCGCGAGGTCGTCGACATTGTCGATATCGTCGAGGCCCATCTCACGGCTGGTGCGCGCGCGCATGCGCAACTCGTCAACGGCGCGCTTCAGCCGCACCAGGTTCTTGACCCGGGCGATCAGCGCGGTCTCGCTGACCGGCTTGGTGAGGAAATCATCCGCGCCCGCCTCGAGCCCCTTGACCCGGTCGGCGGGCTGATCGAGCGCGGTCACCATGATCACCGGCACATGCCGGGTCTGCGGCGACTGCTTGAGCCGCCGGCACACCTCGAAACCGTCCATGCCCGGCATCATCACGTCGAGCAGCACGATATCGCATTCGCTGGTCTCGCAGATTTCCAGCGCCTGCGGCCCGCTCGTCGCGGTGATCACCTCGAAATACTCGGCGTTGAGCCGCACTTCGAGCAGTTTCACATTGGCCGGAATATCGTCGACTACTAGAATTCGCGCGGTCATAACATCATCCTGAGCCTTTGGCCCGTTCGCGGGTCAGGCCTCGCCCAAATAGGATCGAACGGTTTCCAGGAACTTGGCCACCGAGATCGGTTTCGAGATATAGGCTTCACACCCGCCCTGCCGGATCCGCTCCTCATCGCCCTTCATGGCGAAAGCGGTCACGGCGATCACGGGAATGGTCTTCAGATCGTCGTCTTCCTTGATCCATTTGGTCACCTCCAGCCCGGAAACCTCCGGCAACTGGATGTCCATGAGAATCAGGTCCGGGTGATTGGCCCGAGCAAGTTCCAGCGCCTCGATACCGTTGCGCGTCTGCAACGTATCGTAGCCATGCGCTTCCAATAGGTCGTGGAAGAGCTTCATGTTCAGCTCATTGTCTTCCACGATAAGCACGGTTTTCGCCATCAGTCCGCCTCGGGTGTCAGGGGGCGGGAAAACAGGGTAATACTCAGCACACCCTGGATGCGGGACGGGTCCGATTCCCGCCTCATCCCCCAATATCAGCAATAAAACTAACCGAGATTCGTTTCGGAAAGGCAAACAGTTGACACAAACCGGGCAAAAAAGCGGATTGACGCCGGAAGAGGCTGAAATAATTGCGGTTGAAGCGCTTGGATTTCTGGCACGGGAGCCGGAACATCTTGGCCGGTTCCTCGCCGTCACCGGGATCGGCCCCCATGCGATCCGCGACGTCGCGGGCGAACCGGGCTTCCTCGCGGGCGTTCTGGAGTTCCTGATGAGCGACGAAACCCTGCTGCTGGCGTTCACCGAGAACGCCCGATTACGGCCAACCATGATCGCCGCCGCACGCTATCGCCTTGCCGGGGACCCCGCCGACCATGCTTGAGACACGCCCGGCCGAGCCGGACATCTTCGCCCAGATCGAGGCCCTTGGCATCCTTGGCGACGGCCCGCTGGTCATCTGCGACGTCGACGAGGTGGTGCTGCATTTCATCGCGCCGCTGGAAGCCTACATGGTGCGCTGCGGTTTCGAACTGATCGAGCCGCGCTTCATGCTGACGGGCAACATCCGCAGGCTCGACGGCGGCGGCCTGGCCAGCCAGGACGAGGTGCGCGCCCTCATCCACGGGTTTTTCGAGACCGAGTCCGAAAGCCAGAAGCCGGTGCCGCATGCCTCCGACACGCTGGCAGCGCTCAGCGCGCATGCGCAGGTGCTCATGCTCACCAACATGCCCGAGCGCTTTCGTCCGGCGCGCGAAGGCATCCTGCGCCGCAACGCCATCCCCTACCCCGTCCTGACCAACATCGGCCCGAAGGGTCCGGCTGTGGCGACGCTGGCGGGCGAACGCCGCGAGCCGATATTCTTCCTCGACGACAGCGCGGGCAACGTGACATCCGTGCGCGATCATGTGGACAGCGCGCACCTCATTCACTTCATCGCCGACGCGCGCTTTTTCGCGCTGGCGGAACCCATCGACGGCGTGCATCATCGCAGCAATTGCTGGCGCGACACGCGCCGCTACATCGAGGGCGTCCTGGGCATCTGACGACGCCCTGCCCGACGAGAAACGACATGTCGCAAGACATCCCCGCGTCCCCTGCCGGCTATTGCCGCGACTGCCTGAAGCCGGTCAAGGCGACGGTGGAGCGATGCCGGGCCTGTGGCAGCCCCCGGCTCATCCGCCATCCCGAGCTGGCCACACTGACGATCGCGCATATCGATTGCGACGCCTTCTACGCCTCGGTGGAGAAACGCGACCATCCGGAGCTGGCCGACAAGCCGCTGATCATCGGCGGCGGCACCCGCGGCGTCGTCTCCACCTGCTGCTATATCGCCCGCATATCGGGTGTCCGCTCGGCCATGCCGATGTTCAAGGCGCTCGAGGCGTGTCCGGACGCCGTTGTCATCCGTCCCGACATGCGCAAATACGTGGCCGTCAGCCGCGAAATCCGCACGCTGATGAACGAGCTGACGCCGCTGGTCGAGCCGGTGTCCATCGATGAGGCGTTTCTTGATCTCACCGGCACGGAGCGCCTGCATCACGCAACCGCGGCAGAGGTGCTGGTGCGTTTCGCCGCGCGCGTGGAAACCGAAATCGGCATCACGGTCTCCGTCGGCCTGTCGCACAACAAATTCCTCGCCAAGATCGCGTCCGATCTCGACAAGCCGCGCGGCTTTTCCGTCATCGGACGTGAGGAAACGCTTTCGTTCCTGGCCTCCAAACCTGTCTCCTTCATCTGGGGGGTCGGCAAGGCGCTGAACGCCAGGCTTACCGGCGACGGTATCCGCACCATCGGTCAGCTCCAGACCCATGACGAGGGCGATTTGATCCGCCGCTATGGCGTCATGGGGCTTCGGCTGGCGAAACTGTCCCGCGGCATCGATGCCCGCCATGTGCGGCCCGAGCGCGAAACCAAGAGCGTCAGCGCCGAGACGACCTTCAACACCGACATCAGCAGCGCGGCGGAGCTGATCCCCGTGTTGCGGCGGCTGTCGGAAAAGGTGTCGCACCGCATGAAGGCGGCGGAGCTCGCTGGCCACACGGTCACACTGAAGCTGAAAACCAGCGACTTCAAACAACTGACCCGCTCGCGCAGCCTCAATGATCCGACGCAGCTCGCAGACAGGATCTTCAAGACGGGCCGCGCGCTGCTTGAGCCGGAGACCGACGGCCGCCGCTTCCGGCTCATCGGCATCGGCGTCTCCGAGCTGTGCCCCGGCGATCTGGCTGATCCGCAGGATCTCGTCGACGAGGACGCCACCCGCCACGCCAACGCCGAACACGCTGTCGACGCCCTGCGAGAGAAATTCGGCAAACACGCGGTGGAGCTGGGTCTGGTCTTCGACGCCAGGAAAAAGACCTGATACCGCCAACGTGTCTCTGCGGCGATCACATCCGCGCGTCACGGCCCGCGCTGTTAGAAATGTCACCGCGCGGCCGTGCGTCACGCGTCATACTGAGTTCGCGATTTTTCATTCCCGTATTTTGACACTGATTTTTGTTGAATTTTCAAACTGCATTTCCAGGAGACATTGCCATGGTTTCCCGATCGCGCAACACCATCCTTCTGCCTCTCGCTTTCGCCGCCTCCGTGATGTGCGGCTCCGCCCGTGCCGACGTCTGCATGATGCCCGGTCAGGCATTCGAGTGTGTCGGCGCGGCATGCGACGTTGAGGCAGGCGTGCAGAACGGCCAACAACATGAAGTCGTTGAAGCCAGCCAACGCCTGCGTGTACGCGCTATCGACAGCAATCTCAGCACGGAACAGTCCTACGCCGAGCTTTTCGGCGTGGTGGTCTCGCCAGCCGCCGACATGTTCGTGCGCGCCAACATGAACGTGCGGTTTTCAGGCTTCCTGACCGGGTTCGGCGGCGGTGTCGTCAACTTCGGCTCGATCTCGATCCGCGCCATCGTGCGCGATCTGGACAGCAACACGATCGTCGCGTCGACGGAAATCGCCCAGCACACCAATCAGGGCGAGTTCGGCATGGGCGGACCGGAGTTCTTCGAGAACTTCTTCGGGCCGCCGGCCCATCGCGACGTGCCCTTCGACAGTGACGAGGGCGTTCGCCTGGAAGCCGGCCGGCAATACGGCATCGGCATTTCAGCCCGGGCCGAGGCGCGGGGCGGCATCATCAACAACGGCGTTTCGAATTACTTCACCGGCGGCAACGGTGTGTTTCTCAACTCCCTCAAGCTCATCAGCTGGGCGGACACCACGGTCGCGGGCTTTGAGGACAGCGACGGCGACGGGCTTCCCAATATCTGGGAGACCGATGGGGTCACAGACTGCGACGGCACGGTGCTTCTCGACCTTCCGGGATTCGGCGCACAGCCCAATCACAAGGATCTGTTCGTCGAGCTCGACTGGATGGCATCGCGTCCCCTAATGCGCGCGCCATCCAGACGGTCAAGGACGCGTTCAATCAAGCCCCTGTCAACGCCGGTGGCCAGAACAATCCCGATACCCAGCCCGGCGTCTCGATCTGGATCGACACGGGCGCGCTGACCGACGACACCGGCGCGCTGGTCGGCGACAATCTGGGCGGCGGCAACGAGATTCCGGCCGCCGACATCCCCGATCCCACAGGCGAGTTCATCCCGCCTCTGAGCGAGGGTGTCGGAGGTCTCGACTATGTGGTCGACATCGACGGCAACGGCCTGACGGATTTCTATGAGGTGAAGGCGAAGAACTTCGATCTGATCCGCACCCGGATCTTTCGCTACTCGATTCAGGCGAAGGACCGCACCGACGTCGGCAACACCTACCCCGGCGGCCAGGGCGAGCTGGGCGGCGACGACACAGTCGGCTACTCGCGGCTGCCCATCGTCCTGATGCATGAGGTCGGCCACAACCTGTCGCTCGACCACGGCGGCAACGAGGGGCTGAACTGCAAGCCCAACCACGTCAGCATTATGAATTATGCGCTGGTCCCCTTCGGGATTGCGCGCCGGTCCACGGATTCGCAGGCCCAGGACACCAACAACGATGGTGTCATCGATGCGCGGATCCTCGATTTCTCGCCGCCCCGCTTTCCCGGCGGTCGCGGATTTGCGCCGCTATACGGCCCCGGCGACGGGCTGGACGAGATGGCCCTGTCGGAAACCCGCGTTCTCGACCCCAGCGACACCGCTAATTCCACGCGCTTCTTCGATCAGAACGGCGACGGACGCGATCTGAATCTCGATGAACAACCGGACTGGAACGGCGGCGGAAATGCGCCCGGGACGGTCCAGGCCGACGTGAACAGCGCACCGGACTTCGCCGGTTGCGACAGCCCGCCCGAAGCCGATCTGTCCACGCTCCTCGGCCACGACGACTGGAGCGCCATCACCCTGCCGATCAGCATCAACGGCATCGTCCAGGATCTTCCGGAAAACGACAACGGCGTGACGCCGGTGCCCCAGGAGGACGACCCGAACGAAAGCGACATGTTCGAGAACGAGGCGAAGTTCAGCACCCTCGACCTGTCCGTCACCAAGACGGTGGACGCGGAGCTGGTCATGGCGGGGCAGCCATTGACCTACGAGATCACCGTGACCAACCAGGGACCGAATTCGGCGCTCGAGGTGTTCATCGAGGATGAATTGGACGAGAACGTCACGCCCGTCGACCTGCCCGGCAACTGCAGTGTCGTGGAGGATGGCCGCGTCTCATGCGACCTCGACGTGATCGCCGAGGGCGAGAGCAGCACGGTGACGCTGCAGGTCATGGTGTCGCCGCGGCTGCCGTGCGGCCAGGCCGACACGGTGCCGCTCGTCAACACCGTCACGGTGCGCAACGGCGAATGGTCCGATGTCAATCCGGCCGACAACACCGCGACCGCGGAAAGCGAGGCCCTGTGCCTGCGCTACGAGTATGCCGCGAAATTCCTGTGCGGCACGCCTGACGGTCGTGTCCCGCTGCTCACCGCGCCGGGCGACTACGCGACCATCGTGAATGTCCATAACTTCCAGAGCCGCGATGTTCCGTTCTTCAAGAAGCTGGCGCTCGCCTTCCCGCCGCGCGCCCAGGAAGCCGGTGAGATCCATCCCATCGGCATTGATGAGCTTGCCTATGACGAAGCGCTGAAGGCCGATTGCGATGATCTGCGCGACCGTCTGTTCGACGGGGCGTTTCCGAACGGCTTCATCGAGGGCTATCTGGTGGTCCAGAGCCCCAGAAGGCTCGACGTGGACGTCGTCTATACCGCCGCTGCGGAAGGTGAGGTCAAGACCATCGATGTCGAGCGCGTTCCCGAACGCGATCTGCGCGCGGATCTGGCAATCACCAAGACCTCGGTCGTCTATCCGATTCCGCTTCTGGGTCCGGACGTCCTCAGCCAGTTCGGCCTCTATGCGGTGCTGTACACGGTCGAGATCCACAACGGCGGCAGCGTGCATGCGGAAGACGTCGAGGTTGCCGACCATGTGGCTCTGAACACTGGACCGGGCACCGTGGGCGTCGTCGTCGTGCCCGACGTGCCGTTCGAAATCCCGGAGGGCAGCGCCCTTGGCGACATCGTCAACACGCCGTTCCCCCGGCCTCGGACTTCACCCTGACGATCCCCGAGATCGCACCCGGCGATACCGCGCGGACTCGATTCTGGGCGCTGGTGCTCACCTACACGAGCAGCCAATCCGCACCGGGCACCAGCGGCGCGGAACTGACCAACCGGGCCGAGGTGACCGGTCAGGGACCGGAGACCACGCTGATCAACAACACCGTGCAGACTGTTGATGAACTCGAAAACTGATCGAATCGATCTCAACAAAGCATCACGAAACTGGAGAATTCGACATGGATCTGATGCGAAACTCGAACTGGAAAATCGATTGCGCGCGCCTCTTTGGCGGCGTCGTCATCGCCGCGGCGCTCTGCGCCCCGGCGGGCGCGCAACAGGTGCGGGAGCGCAATGCCGGCAACGTTCGGCTCGCTCCGGCGGATTGCACGCAGATCACCGAACAGGTGTTCGCGCGGCTGGAAAAGGCGGATGCAGAGTTGAAACAGGCGCAAGACGCGCCCGGAACCGACGCCGTGCGAACGCGGCTGCTGGCGCGGGTCGTCGCCGAACCGAACGCCTCAGGCGCTCTGGCGAAGCTGACCGAGTGTCTCGCACACAGAGTCCAATAGCTGGCGACACAACAAGATGGCGCGCCAGCGCATTGTTTCTGAAGACATTGCTGTGACCGGGCCGGAGCCCCGTCAAGAGATCTTCAGGTCGTTGCTTTTGCGACGCGCTTTGGCTTCTTGGCCTTGGCGGCTGCCTTCTCGGCGGCGACCTTCTCAGCGACGATGAGGTCTTCGGCTTCCTTGGCCAGCCGCAGCGCCTTCAGCTTCGCCATCTGCGCGGTGCGATCCCGGCGGATCTTTTCGTCTTCCTGCAGAACGCGGTCGGCCTTCTTCTGAGTCGCCGCGAATTTCTCTTCGGCCTTCGATTTGGCGGATATCTGCATCATTTCAATTCCTTGTCATTGCATGGAATGCCGTGCGGCTCCTGCCGCGTCGCCCGCCACGAGGGTCCATCTCATCCGACCCGGGATCATGAGCCCGCCGGACCGGCGCCTCGGACGGCCGCTGCTGTGGCGCTCAGGCATGTCTTCCGGCAGCCGATAGAACCGGCTTGCACAGTGAATTCGATGAAAAGCGCCCGGCATTGTGGCGCAGCGATGGGTCATGCGACCTTGAAACCGGCGAAGACGGGGGTGATGACGAACCGCTGCGCGCCCTTTCGGGCTGTGACCGCGCCGCATCGGCACCAGTGTCTGTGCCCGATACCAAACGACGTGTGCCGTCGTTCGCTGTATCCGGACTTGTCGCGCCGCCATTCAGCGCCGCGCCGCGACCAGGTCTGAGAACCCAGCCGAAAAATCTTGAGGAACCGCCGCCCCGGGCCGGACGGATGTCCAGCGGGGCGGCGGAAATGTCGTATTAGTCGACCACAGAGAGGTTCTCGGCGGAAGACTTGCCATCGCGGCCAGCCTGCAGCTCGTAAGAAACCTTCTGGCCTTCGTTCAGCGTGCTCAGGCCGGCGCGTTCAACGGCCGAGATGTGCACGAAAGCGTCCTTGGAGCCATCTTCCGGCTCAATAAAACCGAAGCCTTTGGTGGCATTGAAAAATTTCACGGTGCCAGTCGTCATTGTAGTAATCCCGATACATAGCTAGTGGTCCGCGCAGCACACCATGCGCCGCGGCGGTCAGTCTGACGTTCACATATCTCGGGAAAACAGCTAGCCGGCGAACCGGCTATTCAACTTAACCAAATAAATGCTTCACGTGTCTAACTACATAGAGATTTCCGCCGAAAAGTCAATAACCTAAGCGCGGCCGTTGAAGTGAAGGCGCGCATTTGCACACGCGCACACCATGCAATCGCCTGCCCGACAACCCCGATTGAAGAACAGGAACAAGGCGCTAGACAGCGCGTTCCGCATCGGACGCCAACGAGAAGTCCGGGCATTTTCGCGCGAAAAAAACGTATCAATTCGCAAAGCCCGCGCCCCGGCCGGCCGCCAACCGGGGGTCGAATGCGATTGTGCGGCGAAGATCGCCACGACCTTTTGCCGAAACGGCCAACCTCAGGTGCGCCGAGCCACGTCTCTGGAACGCCGGGCAATCGCCAAGACACCGACCGACCCGATTCCCGACACGCGACGGAGACTGGGTCACTCCGCGGCGCGGCAGTCGTCCTCGTCGAAAAACTCGATCTCTGCCAGGCGCCCGTTGATGGAGTAGCTGCCATAATCGAAGTGCAGCTTGCGCATGATGCCGTTGTCGTAAAGCAGGCCGGACATCTGATAGGCCGGCCCGGTCTCTTCCATACGACTGTTGGCGTCGAAATAGCTGAAGACCACCGGCCATGCCGTGGCCGCTTTGATCATCCCCACGGCCGCGCTGTCGTCCTCGCCCGGATCGGTCGCATCCGCATGCGCCTCGCCGATCACAGTGGTGACGGGCGACACGGTCTCGCCGTTCTCCGAACCGTCGAAGACATCAACCTGCACGAAATGCTCGCCCTTGCGGGCCGCCGCGATGACGGTGCGCATGTGTTCGTTCGGAAACAGCACCGGAATTTCGATTTCGATGGATTTTTCGCTCGGCCGCTCCAGATCAACCCGCGACACCGCACCCGAACGCTCGGCCCGGCCGCGGATGTCTTCCATCTCCTGACCGTTGACCAATGTGCGCTGGACGAAGTCAAACGCATCGTTGAACTCGAAGGTGGAGCTTTGCAGATCGGTGATCACCGACTTGCCGCTGCTGTCGTGCGACCGGGTCACAAAACGCAGCGTTTCGCTGTAGCCGTCGCAGGCGTTGCCGACGGATTCGAACACGATTCGCCCGCTGAGCGCTGAGATGCCGCTGCCCTCGTCCTCGTCGAGCGAAAGATCGTACACCGCGCGATGAGCGGTCAGAGCGACGCCGTCGCCCACGCGCGACAATCCGGCCTGGGCGGCGTCGGCGCCGAGGCTCGTGAACAGCCCGATCGACAGGGCGGTCAGCGCGACGCTTGCGCGGCAATCAACAAAATGCGGCAGCACGTTTGGCCCTCACAACTGGCATGACAGGAACGCCGTATCGGCATTCCGTGAACTCAACGGGATATGTACACGCCCGGCCCGCTGCGACTCAACACAAACCGTCGCCAAGCACGATAGCCCGGTTGCCGCGACTGACAAATTGCGCCAATCTCGCCGCGCAGCGGGGAGCTTGCCCTGCCCGCGAGACTACCACGACGCCCACATCAGGAGATAGCCCATGGCCGGCACCATCGACGCGCGCCTGCAAGCGCTGAACATCACCTTGCCGAGCCCGGCGGCGCCCGCCGCCAACTATGTGCCCTATGTGATCAGCGGCAAACACCTTTTCGTTTCCGGCCAGCTGCCGATGGGGCCGGACGGCATCCAGTTCAAAGGCATCTGCGGCGACACGCTGGACGCCGCCGACGGGCAGCGGGCGGCGCGGCTGTGCGCGATCAACATCCTCGCGCAGGCCCGCGCGGCGACGGGGGATCTCGACAAGATTGCCCGTCTGGTAAAGCTCGGCGGCTTCGTCGCCTCCACGCCCGATTTCACCGAGCAGCCCGCCGTGATCAACGGCGCGTCCGACCTGATGGCGGAGGTTCTGGGCGAAAAGGGCCAGCATGCGCGCGCGGCTGTCGGCGTCGCCGCCCTGCCCTTTGGCGTTGCGGTTGAGATCGAAGCCATTTTTGAGCTCGCCTGACACCGCGACCGGACGCAACGGACCACACCATGGCATCGCTCGACTGGCTCACCGCCAGGCCCATCGCCCATCGCGGCTACCACAATGCGGCCGCCGGGCGGATTGAAAACACACGATCCGCGGTATCGGCAGCGATCGAGCGCAATTTCGCCATTGAGGTCGATGTCCAGGAAACCGCAGATCACCAGGCGCTGGTCTTCCACGATAACTCACTCGACCGCCTGGTCTTCGAAAGCGGCCCTGTCCGCAAGCACGCGCTCGCCGAGCTGAAACGTATGCGCATGCGCGGCACCGACGATCCCATGTGGGATCTCGACGACTTGTTGGCATTGGTCACAGGGCGCGTGCCACTGGTCATCGAAATCAAGACCCTGTGTGTGCGCGACGGCCAGAAAGCCTTCGTCACCGGCATTGCCGACAGGCTGAAACATTACGCCGGACCGGTGGCGGTGAAGTCCTTCGATCCCGACATGCTGGAAATCCTGCGCGCCCATGCGCCGCAGCTCACCCGCGGCATCGTCGCCGAGGACACACGGACCGACCCCTTCTGGAAACGCTTCAGCGTCATGGAACGCTTCGCCCTGCGCAACCTGCTGCATTACCCGCGCACCCGGCCGCACTTCATCTCGTATGGCGTCAAGTCCCTGCCCGCCCCCGCGCCGTGGTTCTTCCGCAAGATCCTCGGCGTGCCGGTGATCACCTGGACGGTGCGCGACGCGCAAGACCGGCTCATTGCCAGTCTGAACGCCGACCAGATCGTCTTTGAGGGGTTTGATCCGGACACCGCCTGATCCAGGGCCGCGACACGCATTCGCCGCTTGAGGAATCCACTGGCTTGACCGATGCTGGAGAGCCTCATTGTCGACATGTCCCTCCTCCAGACCAGCGTACAATGAACGAACAAGCCGAATTCATCATCCGCGTCGCCGCATCGCTGGCCGACGTACCGGCAGACGATTGGGACCGGCTGGCCAACCCCGGCTGGCGGCTGGGTCCGCGCGGCGCGCTTGAGCCCTTGCGCGCGGCGGGTGAAACGGCGCCAACGGTTCCGTTCAACCCCTTTATTTCGCACAGTTTTCTGCTGGCTCTGGAAGAATCGGACTGCGCGGTCGCGCGCACCGGCTGGCTCGGCCAGCACCTGCTGCTGCAAGATCCCCAGGGCCGCACCATCGGCGCCGCGCCGTGCTATCTGAAAAATCACAGCCAGGGCGAATATGTCTTCGATCACGGCTGGGCGGATGCATTTGAGCGCGCGGGTGGCAACTATTATCCCAAGCTGCAGGTCAGCGTGCCCTTCACACCGGCCACAGGCAGACGACTGTTCGTCGACAGTTCATTGAATCATGACGCCGGCCGCCAGGCGCTGGGCGCGGGCCTCACCCAGCTCTGCGCGCGTCATGGGCCTCGTCCGCGCATGCAACATTCCTGCCCGAAGACGACGCGCGCGCATTGGCCGATATGGGCTATCTGCTGCGCCGTGACCAGCAGTTCCACTGGCACAACGACGGCTATGGCACTTATGAGGACTTTCTCTCCGCCCTCGCCTCACGCAAGCGCAAGACCCTGCGCAAGGAACGGCGCGCGGCGCTGTCCTCCGGCCTCACCATCGAATGGCTAACGGGATCCGACATCACCGAAGCGCATTGGGATGCTTTCTACGGCTTCTACATGGACACGGGCGCCCGCAAATGGGGCCGGCCCTACCTGAACCGCACATTCTTCTCGCTGCTGGGCGAAAAGCTGGGAGAGCGCACGCTCTTGATGTTCGCCAACCGGGAGGGAAAGCCGGTCGCGGGCGCGCTCAACATGATCGGATCTGACACGCTGTACGGCCGCTACTGGGGCTGCTCGGAGGATCACCCGTTCCTGCATTTCGAGCTCTGCTATCACCAGGCCATCGACTACGCGATCGCCCATGGGCTCAAGCACGTCGAGGCCGGCGCTCAGGGCGAACACAAGCTGGCGCGCGGCTACGTGCCCACCGCCACCTGGTCCGCGCACTGGATCGCCCATCCGGGACTGCGCGAGGCTATCGCCGACTATCTGGAGCGCGAACGCCAGGCGGTCGCCTTCGAGCAGGAGTTCCTGACCGAACACGCGCCGTTCAGGAAGGCGGAGCAAGGCTCGTAGGATGTTGCCCTGTCATCGCGCGCCTTCGACCGCCAACGTTGGTCCGGAAAATAGACAAGTCTGCGGCGGTCGGGTATTCAACGAAGCCCCCACAACTGCCGATGGACCCGACCATGACCGCCCCCGCTTATGACGACCAGAACGTGTTTGCGAAAATCCTGCGCGATGAATTGCCGTGCAATCGCATCTACGAGGACGACAAGACGCTGGCCATCATGGACATCATGCCGCGCGGCGACGGGCATGTGCTGGTGCTTCCCAAGGCCGCCTCGCGCAACATTCTCGACATCGAGGCCGGCGATCTGCACGCGGTGATGGACACGGTCCAGCTCATTGCCCGCGCCGTGGTCAAGGCGTTCGACGCGGACGGCACCACGATCCAGCAGTTTTCCGAACCCGCCGGCGGTCAGGTTGTGTTCCACACGCATGTGCACGTGATTCCGCGCTTCGACGATGTGCCGCTTCGCCCGCACACGGGCGACATGGCCGATCAGGACGTACTCGCCGAACAGGCGGAGAAAATCCGCGCGGTGCTGAGTGAGGGCTACGCATAACGCGGCGGTGCGCAAACGCTTTCGGGCGTTGTTCTGGAGCGTTTCCTTGTTAAATGGAATCAATTCTGTTGGTCCAAACCGGTTCGATCCGCGAGGAAACGGGCGAACGGCGTAGCCCATGCTACGGCGGAGGCCGTTGACGCGGCGGACGGCCGGTTTCGACCAACCCTTTGGGCGGGATGAATTTTCCCGATTATCGGCGAGGCCCGTCTCGGCCATATCCGCGATATGCCCTTCGCCATTCCTCTTGATCCTCGACAAAATTCATCTCCGCAGAATGGTTCCATTTGACAAGGAAACGCTCTAAGTCCCCGACACGCCGCCCAAAACATACCAACCGCCGATCAGCACAACTTCGGCGGCGGCGATGCCGACGAGCACCCGCTCGCGGGCCAGCTTGAACGCCGCGAATCCGATCACCACCGCGGCGATGCGCAGAGGCGGCGGACTGTCGGCCAAGACGCCGGTAGGAAACAGCAGCAGCCGCGCGATCACGCCGGCGACCAGCGCCGTCGCCACGGCGCGCACCCAGACGAGAATCTCGCTGTCTTCCTGCAGCTTCCCGGCCAGAATCACGCCGAGAAACCGCCAGATGTCGGTGGGAAACCAGCCCGCGATCAGGATCACGACATAGGGCCACAGCCAGCCGAACGTCTCCACTCCACCGCTCATATACCGCGCCTCTTCAGGCGCATCGCCGCATAGGCCACCGTGCCGCCGAGCAGGCCGGTCCACAACAGATCGAGACCGGGAAGCCAGAGATAGAAAAGAGGCCCGAGGATCAAGCCGAGAACCATGGCCAGCTTGTCGCTAGAGAGTTTCGACGCGGCCCACAGCGACAGCAGGAAATACACCGGGGTCAGGAGAAACAGCCCGCCGGTCAGCAGCACCGGCAGCGTGCCGATCAGCACATAGGCCGCCGCCGTGATGCATACGTTCACCACCGTCAGCGTCATGGCGAAGCCGGCATAAAACGGCACCCGCGCCTCGCGCGGCAGCTCCGGCAATCGCATCATCGCGAAAACCCAGCTCGTCACCGCCACGAAGTGCGACAGCGCCAGCAATTGCCAGCGCGGGGTCCTCTCGCCGCGCAACACCGGCATCAGGGCCACGGCCATCGGCATCAGCCGCACGGCCGACAGGGCCACGGCGATGGCTGTCGCCAGCAATGGCGTGCCGGCATTGATGGCGCCGACCAGAACCACCATGCTCGGCAGAGCCCAGACGGTCGCTGTCATGAACAGCGCTTCAGGCAGGGCAATGCCGCTTTCACGCGCCAGTCCCGCAAAGCCGATAAAAGCAGCCATGAGAATGAAGGCGGGCACCGAGATGATGCCCGCGGCGCCGCGCCGGTACCAATAAAACGCGCTACCGGCTTGGTCTTGTGGAGAATCTTCGGATGTCATTGTGCCGCTGGAGACTCAAGTGAGGTATCCGACGGTACCAAGCCTCGCCGCTCGGCGCCATAGCAAGAGGCGCAAGACCGGTCTCCCAGCCTTGCGCCTCTTGCATGTCCAAGGATGCGTTGCCGCGCGCAGACCGCAGCCGGTGTTCGGCTGCGGTTCCTGACGGCAAGACGCGACGCGTGTCAGTCCACCAGGGGCAATTTCGGAACCAGAGACCGGCGTGCCACCCCGGCATCGGGCTCCGGCGTCTTTACCGCTTTCGCGCGGCTTGATGCCGGCTTGCGCTTGACCGCCGGTTTCTTCGGCTTGACCGGCTGGTCCTCGATGGCTTCCAGATCGAGGCTGGTCTTGCCGTCCTCGCCCGTCACAACCGACACCTTGACCGTGCCGCCCTTCTTGAGCTTGCCGAACAGCACTTCGTCGGCCAGCGGCCTCTTGATGTGCTCCTGGATGACGCGCGCCAGCGGCCGCGCACCCATACGGTCGTCGTAGCCCTTCTCGGCCAGCCACTGCACCGCTTCGTCGGTCAGTTCGAACGTCACGCCACGATCGGCCAACTGGGCCTCGAGCTGCATGACGAACTTGGTGACGATCTGGTGCACGACCTCCGCCGGCAAGTTGCCGAACGCGATGATCGAATCCAGGCGGTTGCGGAACTCGGGCGAGAACAGCTTGTTGATCGCCTCGGTGTCGTCACCCTCACGCTTGGAGCGTCCGAAGCCGATCGCCTCCTTGGCCATATCGGAGGCGCCCGCATTGGTGGTCATGATCAGGATCACATTGCGGAAATCGACGGATTTGCCGTTGTGGTCCGTCAGCTTGCCGTGATCCATCACCTGCAGCAGGATGTTGAACAGATCCGGATGCGCCTTCTCGATCTCGTCGAGCAGCAGCACGCAATGCGGATGCTGGTCGACGCCATCGGTGAGCAAGCCGCCCTGGTCGAAGCCGACGTAGCCCGGCGGCGCGCCAATGAGGCGCGACACGGTGTGACGCTCCATGTACTCCGACATGTCGAAGCGGATCAGCTCGACGCCGAGCGACGACGCCAGCTGGCGGGCCACTTCCGTCTTGCCGACGCCGGTGGGGCCGGAGAACAGATACGAGCCGATCGGCTTTTCGGGTTCGCGAAGACCGGCGCGCGCCAGCTTGATGGCGCTCGCCAGCGCGTCGATCGCCGCGTCCTGGCCGTAGACGACGCGCTTGAGCGATTTCTCCAGATTGGACAACACCTCGGCGTCGTCGCGCGACACGCTCTTGGGTGGAATCCGCGCCATCGTGGCGATCGCGGCTTCGATTTCCTTCACGCCGATCGTCTTGCGTCGGCGGGATTCCGGCACCAGCATCTGCGAGGCGCCGGTCTCGTCGATCACATCGATGGCCTTGTCCGGCAACTTGCGGTCGGCGATGTAGCGCGCCGACAATTCCACCGCCGACTTGATGGCGTCGTTGGTGTAGCGGACCTTGTGATAGTCCTCGAAATATGGCTTCAGCCCCTTCAGGATGGCGATGGCGTCCGGGATCGACGGCTCGTTGACGTCGATCTTCTGGAACCGGCGGACAAGGGCCCGGTCCTTTTCGAAGAACTGGCGGTATTCCTTGTAGGTGGTCGAGCCGACGCAGCGGATCGCGCCCGACGCCAGCGCCGGCTTGAGCAGGTTGGAGGCATCCATCGCCCCACCCGAAGTGGCGCCCGCGCCGATCACCGTGTGGATCTCGTCGATGAACATGATCGCGCCGGGATAGTCCTCGATTTCCTTGACGACCTGCTTCAGCCGCTCCTCGAAATCACCGCGATAGCGGGTGCCGGCCAGCAGCGCGCCCATGTCGAGCGAAAAGATCGTGGCGTCCGCGAGCACTTCCGGCACGTCACCCTTGACGATGCGCCGCGCCAGACCTTCGGCGATCGCCGTCTTGCCGACACCGGGATCGCCGACAAACAGCGGGTTGTTCTTCTGGCGGCGGCACAGGATCTGGATGGTCCGCTGGATTTCCTTGTCGCGACCGATCAACGGGTCGATCTTGCCCTTGCGGGCCTTCTCGTTGAGGTTGACGCAATAGGCCTCCAGCGCGTCGGACTTCTTCTTCACGTCCTCGCCATCCTCAACCGTCGCCGCGTCATCCTCCACGCCGTGGGCGGGACGATGCTCCGAACTGCCGGAGCGCTTGGCGATGCCATGCGAGATGTAATTGACCGCGTCGTAACGGGTCATGTCCTGCTCCTGCAGGAAATAGGCGGCATGGCTTTCGCGCTCGGCGAAGATCGCCACGAGCACGTTGGCGCCGGTCACCTCTTCGCGGCCGGACGACTGGACGTGAATGACCGCGCGCTGGATGACCCGCTGAAAACCGGCCGTCGGCTTGGAGTCATCGTCGGTGTCATGCACGAGATTGTCGAGCTCGGTGTCGATGTACTCGATCAGGCTGCGGCGCAGCAGGTCGATGTCGACATTGCACGCGCGCATGACCGCGGCCGCGTCCTGATCATCGAGCAGGGCGAGCAGCAGATGTTCAAGCGTGGCGTACTCCTGGCTTCTCTCGTTGGCCAGCGCCAGCGCCTGGTGGAGTGCCTTCTCAAGGCTGCGGGAAAATGACGGCACGTGCGTCCCCTATTTCTTTTCCATCACGCATTGCAGCGGGTGCTGATGTCTGCGTGCGAAATCCATCACCTGGGTCACTTTCGTTTCGGCGATTTCGTAGGTGAAAACGCCGCATTCCCCCACCCCATGCTGATGGACATGAAGCATGATGCGGGTCGCGTCGTCCTGATTCTTCTGGAAGAACCGCTCCAGCACATGGATCACGAATTCCATCGGCGTATAATCATCGTTCAACAGAAGCACGCGGTACATATTCGGCCGTTTGGTCTTCGGCCGCGTCTTGGTTGCGACGCCAGTGCCGCCATCCGTGCCGCCATCGATATCATCGCGGTTGTTCTTGCTCATTCCGTTCCGGCTCAATTATTCTTCCCGGTCCCAGGCGCCCGGTCCCTGGCGCATGCCGGTCCCCGGGCAGTTCCTGCTTGCAGGCCCGGTTTCAAGGCAGTTCGGGTCCCAGGCCGTCCCGATCCGCACCGATCCAGTCAAAGCCGACCGGTCAATCCTGCCGTTCCCGCCGCTCCATTGCAATTCGCAATTCTATGAGGACGGCTGCATTCGGCCACACACCCAATCGGAGAGCGCGATCAGACCGCTGACGAAATCGTCAAGACGGCTCAGTCAAACCGGCCCGAAGGATTGCCCCGCCGGCCGATCCGGCGCGAACCAAATCATGATGTAAGTGCGTCTATGGAGAATTGTAAGCCGCTGAACGTCGCGTGCAATGGGAGATGACGCGTTCGGCGAGAAATATTGCGAAATTCCGCGAGCCCGAGACGCGGAAAAATCGCCCGCGTCCCATCGCAATGGCGCGGAGTACCGCCTTGCCTGTCAGATTTTCCAATAGTCTCTTGCGGACAAGAAAAAACCCGGACAAACGCCGGGTTCTTTCAAAACGTCAGAACTCTGAGCAGCAGTCGCGCGCGGCGTGAGCCGCGCGTCGCAAGCGCTGCCTACTTGGTCGCCTTGCCGAGAGCCGTCTCGTAGGAGGAGAAAGCCTCACGCGCCAGGTCGACGTACATCTCGTTGATCTTGGTCATCTCGCTGACCATGCCCGAGTAGCTCGTCTTGACGAACTCGCTCTGGGCTTCAAGCGCCTTGTCCGGGCTCTTGGCCGCGATCACCTTTTCAAAGGCCGCGGTGCCGTCCTCGAGGGACTTCTTCGAGAAATCCGCGTATTCCGTCGCAATCGCCTGCAGACCCTTGCTCAAAGAGCCGAAGCTCTTCATCGCCTGGTCCATGCTGTCCTTGCTGACCTTCTGAATATCTTCAAAGCCGTTAATCATGGTCCGGTACCCTTTTCGAATTGGAGCGCCAGATTCATTTAACTCTGCGAGCGCTCGATCATTGAACAATTCGGAATGTATGTGCACCGCACAATAATGTCAAGAGATTTATGTTGCGGTGCAATATTAAAGAAAGTGTCGCACCACGGCACGTTTTCTCGCCTCCCTCCAGCCGGCTTTACACAATCGTAACCGCGTTTCGGCATTGTGCGCTGACAGGGACTGGCACCAGCGGGATGACGCCCGCGACTTGAGGTCACCACGAAGGTTCGACATTTTCCCACAGGCGCATTCAATGTGAATCACGCCCGGGAGGGCCAGAGTTGCAGGTCTCGGCCTGTGTGTGCCAAAGCGTAACGATCAAGTCCGCTCCGCGGTCCGCCCGCCGCAAGCCGGACAGTTCGAAGTGAGTTCATACATGTTATCGCGCGTAATTCGTTCCGGAACCGCCCTCAAGAAAGCGCTGCGTGCGCTCGCGGTTCTCGGTGTCGCCGTCGTGGCCTGTGGTCTGACGCCGCTCCAGGCACAAGCGAACTCCAAATACGCAGGTATTGTCGTCGACGCGAAGACGGGCAAGGTCCTCTATTCGAGTTCGGCCGACGCCAGGCGTTATCCGGCATCCACGACCAAGATCATGACGCTCTACATCCTCTTCGAGGAACTCGATGCCGGCGGACTGACTCTCAACACGATGCTCAAAGCCTCCGCCAATTCGGCCGCCGAAGCGCCGTCGAAAATCGGCCTCAAGGCTGGTCAGACAATATCGGTAAAGGACGCCATCGGCGCGCTGGTCACCAAGTCGGCCAACGATGTCGCCACCACGGTGGCCGAAAACATCGCAGGGTCCGAGGCAGCCTTCGCCCGGCGCATGACGAGCACCGCCCACAGGTTGGGCATGAGCCACACCCAGTTCCGCAATGCGCATGGCCTGCCGAACTCCCAGCAATATACCACGGCGCGCGACCTCGCGACCCTCGGCCGGGCGATCCAGGACCACTTCCCGAAGTACTACAAGTACTTCTCCATGCGCTCCTATTCGATCGGAGGGCGCCGGTACGGCAACCACAACAAGCTTCTGGGCCACGTGAAGGGCGTCGACGGCATCAAGACAGGCTACACCCGCGCCTCGGGCTTCAACTTGGTCTCCTCGGTGCACCACCGCGACCGGCACATCGTCGCCGTTGTCCTGGGAGGCCGAACCGGCCGCACACGCGATGCACAGATGAAGAAACTGATCGCCGCGTATCTGCCCAAGGCAAGCTCCGGCAAGCGCACGGTTCCCTTGATGGCCGGCCGCGCCGCGAACTACGTGGTCATCGCCAACGCGCCGCTGCCGCCCGCAAAGCCGGCGATTCAGTTCGCAGAGGCGCCAAAGGCCATTCCGGTCGCCGCGCCAGAACTGGCCGTGGCAAGCGCCGCCCTGCGATTCCGCCCGTGCCGCCGCGCCCCAACGAAATCAGCGAAGGCGATGCCGGTGAACTCACCGTCGCCTCGATCGGCAAGATCCCGACACCGACCGCCCGCATCGCCGCCGCGCATTCCCTTGAATTGGGCGCCACGAGCAAGGGGCCGCTGCGCCTCGATACCGCGATCGCAACGCCGAAACGGCAGCCGATGCCGGGCGAGCCCCGGCCGCCAACGGCAAGCCGCGCGAGATGCTTCTGGCGATGGCGCCACCGGCCAATATTCCAGGCGCCGCGGAGCGCGCGGTGGATCAGCTTGCGATCAGCAAGCCGCAAACGGTCCAGGCCCGAGCACCGGTCCAGGCGGGTTCTTTGCTGCCGCTGACAACCGGCTCCGCGAAGGCCGCTCCCGCCATGCCCATCAAGCAGGTACGCACCACGACCATCACAGTTGCCTCGAACACGCCCGCCACAGCCGCCTCGAGCACGCCCGCGCCCGAAAAGGCGAAGCCGACGCCGCCCTCGGGCTGGCAGGTGCAGATCGCGGCCGCGGAGAGCGAGGAAGGCGCGCTCGATCTTCTGAAGAAGGCGCAGGCCAAGGCGGGCGACGCGCTTGCCGGCAGCGCGCTCTACACCGAAACCGTCGAGGCCAGTGGCTCAACCCTGTATCGCGCCCGGTTCGTCGGATTTGACTCAAAGGCATCGGCGAAGGCCGCCTGCCGTTCGCTGAAGAAAGCCAAGTTCGCCTGCTATCACCTGCATCCATAATGTGTATCTGAATCAGTAATGTGTACCGGCATCAGTAATGCGTACCGGAGGACCCATGTCTCCTCAAAAGCCTGTCTTTGGCCTCGTTGATTTTGGCCGCAAGGAACGTCGTTCCTCCCTGGTCGGGGTGCAGCCTTTTCATAAGGCGTCGATGCGCTTCCCGGACTTCCGCCTCACCGGCGCCGGGCGCAAGCCCAAGAACCTGGTAGGCCTCCTCATCGGTCATGGGGCCCGCGCTCGTCGCTGCGCCCTGCCCCGATGCGCCATTCGCCTCGAAGTCTTCACGCCATCCGGGCATCCGGCGATCAAGATAGGCTTCGAGTAGCGCGACGCTCTGCGCGTCGGCCGCGATTTCGCTGAGCAGCGCCTGCAGGTCGTCGGGCGCCAGATCGTCAAGCGCGCGGCCCTCGAAACTTCCCGCGATCACCATGCCGGTCAGCGTGCCGCTGTCGTGATCGAGCTCCATTTCCAACATTGCGGAACGCACCTGCGACCGCTGTCCGCCGGAATGGC
Source organism: Breoghania sp. L-A4 (assembly GCF_003432385.1). Classification (NCBI taxonomy): domain Bacteria; kingdom Pseudomonadati; phylum Pseudomonadota; class Alphaproteobacteria; order Hyphomicrobiales; family Stappiaceae; genus Breoghania; species Breoghania sp. L-A4. The sequence goes on from NZ_CP031841.1 coordinate 3,000,759, forward strand.
TCCCCCGCCGACACGGCCAAAGCCAGGCACGCCGCCCCAGCCGAGCAGCGACAGGGCGAAGGCCCCAAGCGGCAATGCGAAGGCCCAGCGGCCGGTGAAGACCAGCACGCCCGCCACGGCGAGCATCGCCAGCCCGGCGGCAACGCGCATTTGCCCGGCGAGCCGGCGCGGATCCGCCTGCACGAAGGCGTTGACCGCGACCAGCCCAGAAACAGCGCCGCGACACCAAAAAAGAAAAGTCCCATGTCGCTCTACCGCAATTGTTCGATGAGGAGCCGCGCGCCTGCGCCACCCCGGTTGCCCATGTCGGCGAGCGCCTTGCGCCCACCGGCGGCGTATACAGCGACCGCCCTCAGGAGATCGCGCAGTTCCTTCGCGGACGCCGAGCTGAAACGGCAGTAGGCGCCGTTGGTCAGCCGGGCGATCTCGCGAAACGCCGCCTCCGCCGCGGAATCGTGCCCTTCCTGAAACATGAAGGCGGGCACGCCGAGCAGGCCCAGTTCCCCGCCTTCGCGCACAGTGAATCGACACTCTCCTCCATGCAGTCGCCCACATAAACCAGCGCTTGCACCTTGCGCGCGCGCGTCTCGCTTGCGGCATGCTTGAGAACCTTGCCGATCTGCGTGTGCCCGCCGCGGCAATCGATCCGCGTCATCAGGCTGGCCAGCCCTTGGCGTTGCCGACCCATTTGCTGGCCCGGCATTCCCCGAACCCCCGGAAATACACAAGCTGGATATCGAGCCCGCCGATGCGCCCGGCCTCCTCAAACATCTCCGCCTGAATGGAACAGGCGCGGTCCCAGGTCGGCTGGCGGCTCATCGTCGCGTCGAGCGCAAAGATCAGCCGGCCGTTACCGTCGGCCTTCGGCGCGAATGTCCGCGTCCGCTGCACGAAGGCGTCCACCTCGGCGGAACTGGAGGGAGATGTGACCTTCGTCGCCGCGGTTTTGGTGCGTGTGGGTGTCTTCGGATCCGCCATACCGTGCCGCGTTCCTCTTTCGGGTTTTCTAAATGTGGCGCGATGTCACCGCTGCCGCAAGGATGCCGATCACAAAACCTGACATTCCAGCGGCTTATCACCCGTGCAATCCGATCGCCCGTCTGTTAAATCATCGCCCGACGGGCATCAGATTTCGAGAGACCTTCCATGACTTCGGACACGCCTTCGGCAACCGCGCCGGCCATCATCCGAACCATTGCCGCGCTTCAGGCCTGGTCCGACGAGCAAAAGAAAAACGGTCACCGCATCGCCATGGTGCCGACCATGGGGGCGCTGCATGCCGGTCATCTGGCGCTGGTCGAAGAGGCGTCGAAACTGGCCGATCGCGTCATCGTGACGATCTTCGTCAATCCGACGCAATTCGCGCCGGGTGAGGATCTCGACGCCTATCCGCGCACCGAAGCCCGCGACATCGCCAAGCTGAAGCCACTGGGCGTCGATGTGGTCTTCGCGCCCAACGCCAGAGAGATGTATCCGCAAGGCTTCGCGACGGAGATAGTCGTTGGGGCCCCTCGCTCGGGCTTGAAACAGATTTCCGGCCGCATTTCTTCAAGGGCGTCGCCACGATCGTCGCCAAGCTGCTTAGCGCCGGGCGACCGGACATGGCGATCTTTGGCGAGAAGGACTATCAGCAGCTTCTGGTGATCCGGCAGATGGTCCGCGATCTCAATCTGGGCATCGAGATCCGCGGCGCAACCACCATCCGCGAGGCCGATGGCTTGGCCCTGTCGTCGCGCAACGCCTACCTGAGCGCCGAGGAACGCGCCACCGCGGCCATCCTGCCGGCAACGCTCAAGTCACTCATCGGACGGTTGAAGACGGGCACGGATGCGGCAACAGCCTTGGGCGATGGCCGCGCAGCACTGGAAGCCGCCGGCTTCAATGTCGACTATCTCGCGCTGCGCGACGCGGAGACGCTTGCGGCGATCGACACGCCCGGTGATCGCCCGATGCGCGTGCTCGCCGCCGTCCGTATCGGCACGACGCGGCTGATCGACAACATGCCGGTGTAGGGAAGCCGCAGCCTAAAGCAGACCCAGTTTCGCCAGTTCGCGCTGCATCTCAATGGGCATTTCGTCGTCACCCGTGGATTTGCGGATGTCCGGTGGCGCATCGTCGCTCGTGAGATAGCGCCAGCCCTGAAACGGCCTACGGGGCTGCATGCGGGTGAGCACCAGCTTCGGCTCCAGCACCAGATCGCAGCGCTTGATTCCGGCCTCGTCCTTGAACGGGCGGATGTCCACAAGCCGCTGGCGCACCTGAATTTTGCCCTTGATCACCCAGTAGAGCGAGCCGCCGTCCAGCAACTCATCGCGCCGCGTGGGCACCATGCGGGTCGTGTGCGTGCGCTCGAAATCGATTCCCTGAGCGCGTGCCTCGTCGCGGCGGAAATCAGCCCAGGCCTTGAGGTCCTCGACCGAATCGACGCCGACGCACAATTTCACCAGGTTCAGGGTCATGCCCATGATTTAGCAGGCGGGCGGCCGTGGCAAAGCGCTACGGCGGTTGTGCACAGGCCGCCCCGTCAGGCGCGTCTATTGCGGATCGGCGACCATCTGACCGGGTGGCAGAATGCGGCTGATGAAGGTCGGCACGACGTCACCGGGACCGAACGGACCCGGGACCTCGTTCGACACCGCAGGTAAGGTTTTCAGATAGAGCACAATCGCCATCGCGTCGTCCGGCGTCAGTTGGGCGAAGGAGCGCCAGGGCATCGCCGGCGCCAACATGCGCCCGTCGGGGCGTTCGCCGGTCTGAAGCGCGGTGACGATCTGCTCGTTCGTCCAGTCGCCCAGCCCGGTCTCCTTGTCCGGCGTAAGATTCGGCCCCGCGAAGGCACCCATACCCGGGATTTCAAAGGCGACCTCGGAACCGCTCAACATGTGCGCCATATCGGGCTTGCCGAAGAAATACCCCGGCGTGTGGCAATCATTGCAACCCATGAGCGCCACGAGGTACTTGCCGCGCTCGACCGCCTCGTCGGCGCGCGCCGATCCTACCGACAGCGTCACTGCGAGACCGGCAAGCGCCGCAAGCATCGAAACAAATCTGGATTTCATGGATATCCCCATTTCTGTCACCGGACATCGTGTCCGGCGCCAATAGCCTTGCGGTATTGGCGGATTTGACGCTGTGATATCCGTCACGCATTCGATCCCCGGACCGCAAATATCAGAAGACCCAGCCTATTGCTCGAGTGTCGCCAATTCTTCCAGCGCCACCACCGCCGCACCTTGGGCGACCTGATTGCCGACCGTGTGCGCCCGTTACGCGGGCGGCGACCGAATGCTCCATCTTCACCGCCTCGACGATAAACAACGGCTCGCCGCGGAGAGCCGCCGACGGCTCGTCAAAACGACGATCACCTTGCCGTGCATTGGGGTGCACCATACCACGCCCATCCACGTCCTTCGCGTCACGAGCAAGCGCATCGGTGAGTTCGACCTTGATGGCGCGGCCGCGTTCCAGCGCAGAGACGGCATCGCCCGCGGCTCAAGCCGCGTGCGCGCCTCTATCCACCGCAATCAGCAACAATGGAACTCGAAACCGGTCCGAGGCGTTGTTCTAACTCAATGCACCGTACGTGGTTTCATGATCCTTTGAGGCTGAGCTCTCCAGGGAGGACACCCGTACACCGCAGGAAACGGAGACGAGAAAAATGAGCATGAAAGACGCATACGAAGCCAAGCTTCAGGCACGGCTTGACGAATGGAACGCGGAAATCGACCGCCTCAAGGCAAAGGCCGACGAAGCCCAGGCGGATGCACAGATCGCGTACAACAAGCAGATCGACCAGTTGCGCGAGCAACAAAAGGACGCGCAAGCAAAGCTCGAGGAGTTGCAGCGTACCAGCGAGACGGCCTGGGAGGATCTCAAGGCCGGCATGGAGAGCGCCTGGGACAGCCTCGAAAACGCCGTGCGCACAGCGACATCCCGGTTCGGATAAGCCGGCCGTTCTGGCGCAAGAGACATGCGGGACGCAATTCGGAGCCAAGGCACCGCTTTCCAGCCCGGACGGGCACGGCCGGGCAAAGGAGGATTCAACAACACGGAGAAACTCGAAGATATGAGAAAGATGACAACGGCCCTCCTGCTCTCGGCGTCTTTGGGCGCCACCGTCTTGCCGGCCACCGCGGCCGATGGCAAGGACCCGGTCAGCAGCGAACAAATGCGCAAGGAGATCTCGGAGGCCGTCACCGCGATCAAGGAGTATTCGTTGGAGCGCCGCGACCAGGCATTGGCCGAGACCCGCGCCGCCCTCGACAAGCTCGACTCGCAGATCGAGCAAAAGGCTGAGGCCTTGCGGAACAAATGGGGCGAGATGAGCACGACCGCGCGCCAGGCCGCCGCTGAATCCCTGCAAGAACTGCGTGACAGACGAAACCGGCTCGGCGAATGGTACGGCGCGCTGAGGTACGGCGCTGATTCTGCCTGGGATGACATCAAGCGCGGCTTTTCCGACGCCTATGCCGATCTGGAAGCGGCCTGGGATGCCGGGAAGCCGGAGCAAGCAGAGAAAGCGAAATAAAGGTCAGGCCTGGGCCAACCCGCTCGGGCACCCTGACCGGCCTATGTCACCCAATACATGAGCATCGCACGTGCGGGCGATTGATGCCGGGGATCTGTCGCAAACCCCGGGCGGTCGTCTCACACCAAAGTGTCGCTTTCTTCCAGCACCACCACCGCAGCGCCTTGGGCGACCTGATCGCCGACGGCGGCAGCGATGCTGGCCACAATGCCATCGCGCGGGGCGGAGACCGAATGCTCCATCTTCATCGCCTCGACAATAAACAACGGCTCGCCACGGAGAACCGCCGCCCCGGCTCCACAAAGACGGCGATTACCTTGCCGTGCATCGGCGCCTGCACCACGCCATGCCCTCCCACGTCCTCCGCGTCGCGGGCCAGCGCATCGGTGAGTTCGACCTTGATGGCGCGGCCGCCTTCCAGCGCATAGACGGCATCGCCCGCGCGCAGCACCGCGCCTGTGTCCCCTGCCGCCTGCGCTTCGCGCTTCTGCCAATCGATGCGGATCTCGCGGTCCTCGCCGTCGACGCTGACGCGGACTCCAACCTCGCGCGGACCTGACAACTGGAAAGCATCACGCGCCAACCACGGATCGCGCCAACCGCCGCCACTTCCGCCCGCCGCCTCCTCGACACCCGAAAGCAGGCTATCGACAGCGGCGGCGACCGTGTCATCGGACACCGAGCCTTGCGTGAGCGCGCCAAGCTCGCGATCGATCAGTCCGGTGTCGAAGGCTCCAGCACGCACAAGGGGATGATCGATCAGCTGGCGCAGGAACGCCAGATTGCTGCGCGGCCCGGCAACGACCGTGCCCGCCAGCGCATCGTGCATGCGATCCAGCGCCTCATCCCGGTCCGCGCCGTGGGTGATGATCTTCGCGATCATCGGATCGTAGTAGGGAGAGACCTGCGCCCCCTCCTCCACGCCGGTGTCCACGCGCACGCCCTCGCCTTCGGGCAAGCGCAGGATATCGAGCCGTCCGGCGGACGGCAGAAATCCGTTGTCGGGATCCTCGGCGTAGAGCCGGACCTCGATGGCATGACCCTGGAGCGTCAGCGCCGCCTGGTTGGCCGGCAGCGGCTCGCCGGAGGCGACGCGCAACTGCCACTCGACCAGATCCGTGCCGGTGACGCATTCGGTCACCGGATGCTCCACTTGCAGGCGGGTGTTCATTTCCATGAACCAGAAGCCGTCAGCCTTCAGTTCGCCCGTGCCCTCGGCGATGAACTCCACCGTGCCGGCGCCCGAATAGCCCACCGCCTTGGCGGCGGCGACCGCGGCCTTGCCCATCGTCTCGCGCACGGCGTCCGGAATGCCCGGCGCGGGCGCTTCCTCGATCACCTTCTGGTGACGTCGCTGGGCCGAACAGTCGCGCTCGAACAGGTGCACGGCCTCGCCGTGATTGTCGGCGAAGACCTGGATCTCGATATGACGGGGATTCTTGACGAATTTCTCGATCAGCACATGCGGATCGCCGAACGCCGATTGCGCCTCGCGCTGCGCGGCCTCCAGACCGGCGATGAAATCCACCGCCTTGTCGATGCGCCGCATGCCCTTTCCGCCGCCACCGGCCACGGCCTTGATCAGCACCGGATAGCCGGTCTCATAGGCCTTCTGCTTGAGAAACTCCGGCTCCTGCCGGTCGCCGTAGTAGCCTGGCACCACCGGAACCTTCGCCTTTTCCATCAAGGCCTTGGCGCCGTCCTTGAGGCCCATGGCCCGGATGGCGGACGCGGGCGGACCGACGAACACCAGCCCCGCCTTGGCGCATGCCTCGGCAAAGGCGGCATTCTCGGAAAGGAACCCGTAGCCGGGATGAACCGCCTGCGCGCCGGTCTGTTTGGCCGCGGCGATGATCCTGTCCGCGACGAGATAGGATTCGGACGCCGGCGCCGCGCCGATGGCCACGGCCTCATCGGCAAGCCGCACGTGCAACGCATCCGCGTCCGCCGCCGAGTAGACGGCAATGGTGCGCAAGCCCATGCGGCGCGCCGTGCGGATGATCCGGCAGGCGATCTCGCCCCGGTTGGCGATCAATACCGATGACAGCATGGCGTGCCTGTTTCCTCCGGTCCGCGCAGTCGTGTTGCGGTCAAGGAAACCCGTTCGCCGCAAGATGACAAGAGCAAAGCGGCGAAAAGCAACAATCCGTTCAACCGGCCAGCTTCACGGGAATTTTCAGGTAGGTAACACCGTTGGATTCGGCGGGAGGCAGCTTGCCGGCGCGGATGTTCACCTGGATCGAGGGCATCAGAAGCGCCGGGGCGGACAGCGTCGCGTCACGGGCCTCGCGCATCGCCACATAGTCGTCCTCGGACGTGCCGCCGCCGATGTGGATATTGTCGCGCTTTTCTTCCGCAACCGTAGTCTCCCACGCATAGGCGTCGCGTCCCGGCGCCTTGTAGTCGTGGCACATGAACAGCCGCGTGTCGTCCGGCAGGCTCAGCAGCCGCTGCATCGAGCGATAGAGCTGGCGCGCGTCGCCGCCGGGAAAATCCGCCCGCGCGGTGCCGAAGTCCGGCATGAACAGCGTGTCACCAACGAACACCGCATCGCCGATCCTGTAGGAAATGCAGGCGGGCGTGTGCCCCGGCGTGGCGATGATCTCGATTCGCAGATCGCCGATTTCCAGAACCTCGCCATCGGAGAACAGGTGATCGAACTCGGAGCCGTCGCCCTTGAGGTCAGTGGCGTTGAACACAGGGCGGAAGATTTTCTGGACATCGCGAATATGCTCACCGATTCCCACCTTGGCCCCGGTCTTCAGCTTGATATAGGGCGCGCCGGACAAATGGTCGGCATGGGCGTGGGTCTCCAGCACCCATTCGATATCAAGTCCGTTGGCCTGCGCCACCTGAAGGATCAGGTCCGCCGCATCCGTTGCCGCCTCGCCCGATGTGTGGTCATAGTTCAACACCGGATCGATCACCGCCGCCTTGGCGCTCCGCGGATCCCAAACGAGATAGCTCACCGTATTGGTTGGCTCATCGAAAAATGCCTGGATCTCTGGCGCGACCGTGGAATGGGACATACCGGTTTCGGGCATGGGAGTATCCTCTCGACATCGATAATCAGTGGCAATCTTCTCAATTGACACATATATGAGCCATAACTAAATTAGCAATATCTAATTTTACCGGATAACGACATGCAGCCGACCGCAGAACAGATCGACCTGGGCGCCCGCGCAGAAGAAGCCACCCGGCTCCTCAAGCTGCTGGCCAATGAAAAGCGGCTGCGCATCCTGTGCGAGCTCGCCAATCACGGGGAGCTTTCCGTCACCGAGCTTTCCGAGATGATCGGGCTCGGCCAGTCCGCGCTGTCGCAGCATCTGGCGAAGATGCGCGCCGAAGGGCTGGTGGCGTTCCGCCGCGATGCCCAGACGCTCTTCTATTTTGTCGCCAATGACGACGCGGGCCGGATCCTGCATTTGCTGAAGGAAATCTTCTGCGATCCTCCTGCCGCCAAGCCCACGAAGACTCAGTAGCACATCGCGTCCGCGCCACACGGATGAACGCTGGCGCGCGACGCCGACGATGCGACCCATCATGACCGGCCTCCATTGCGCCGCATGTCCAGCCGGAAGGAACCTCCCATGAGCCTGACATCCATCACGCCGCAGCAGGCGCGGGATCTTCATGGCCGCGGCGCGCTGCTGATCGATGTGCGCGAGCCGGGCGAATTCGCCCGTGAGCACATCCCCGGCGCGCAACTGCATCCGCTTTCCAGGCTCAAAACGTTGAGGCCAGACACCGGCAACGCCGAAATCGTCGTCTTCATGTGCCAGTCGGGCATGCGTACCGGCGCGGCGGCGGGCAACCTGAAGTCGGCGATCGACTGCGAGGCCTACATCCTGGAAGGTGGCCTCTCGGCCTGGAAACAGGCCGGCCTGCCGACCGAGCGGAAGGAAGGCGCCTCGCTGAGCCTGATGCGGCAGGTGCTGATCACTGCCGGCGGTGTCATCGTGCTGGGATGCGCCCTGGGGCTCCTGGTTGATCCGCTGTGGCACCTGGTGTCGGGTGCCGCGGGTCTCGGTCTGCTCTCCGCAGGCCTGACGGGCATCTGCCCTCTCGCCACAGCATTGAGCCGCATGCCCTGGAACGCCGCCAAGCCGGCAAGTGGCGTGATCGAGTAGACCCGATGGAGTCTGTCCTCGGGTTTCTTGACGCAGGATCGTTGGGAGCGAATCTTGAAGCCATTGCCGCCGGCGGTCTCGTCGGCCTGTCACTGGGCCTGATCGGCGGTGGAGGCTCGATCCTCGCCGTTCCGCTTCTCGTCTACGTGGTGGGCGTTGAAAACCCGCATGTCGCCATTGGTACCAGCGCGCTTGCGGTTGCCGTCAGCGCCGGAGCCAACCTTATCGGTCATGCCCGCAAGGGAACCGTGAAGTGGCCCTGCGCCATGGTCTTCGCGGCGACCGGCATTCTGGGGGCGGCCATCGGCTCATCGCTGGGCAAGGCGTTTGACGGCGAGCGGCTGCTGGCGCTTTTCGGTCTCATCACGGTCGTGGTCGGCCTGTCGATGCTGCGGCGAAAATCGTCCTCCGACGATCCGCAGGTCGCGCTCACCCGTCTCAATGCCACCCGCCTGTTGCCGCGCCTGATCGGCTCCAGCCTCGGCGTCGGCGCGCTGGCGGGATTCTTCGGCATCGGCGGCGGGTTTCTGATCGTGCCTGGGCTGATCGCAGCCACCGCCATGCCAATGCTCAACGCCGTAGGATCCTCGCTTGTCTCCGTCACGGCTTTCGGACTGACGACGGCCACGAACTACGCCCTTTCAGGGCTGGTCGACTGGGCCTGGCGATGGAGTTCATTGCCGGCGGCATCCTGGGAGGACTGATTGGCACATGGGGCGCCGCAAGGCTCGGCGGCACCGCGCGCCATCTCACGCTGGTCTTCTCGGCGGCGGTGGTGATGGTCGGTATCTACATGCTCGTCAAGGGCTTGCCGGCGCTTTTGTAAGCGCTGAAAGGCCCACAGACGCTCAGCAGGCCACCACGTTGACGGCAAGACCGCCGGTGGAGGTCTCCTTGTATTTGTCACTCATGTCACGGCCGGTATCGCGCATGGTGGCGATGCAGGTGTCCAGCGGCACGAAATGCGTACCGTCACCGCGCAACGCGAGCGACGCCGCCGTCACGGCCTTCACCGCGCCCAGCGAATTGCGCTCGATACAGGGGATCTGCACCAGCCCGCCCACGGGATCGCAGGTCATCCCAAGATGATGTTCCAGCGCAATTTCCGCCGCATTCTCGATTTGCGCGTTGGTGCCGCCAAGGGCCGCGCACAGGCCCGCCGCCGCCATGGCCGCGGCCGATCCGACCTCGCCCTGACAGCCGACTTCCGCGCCCGAGATCGACGCATTGTGCTTGATGATGCCGCCGATCGCGGCGGAGGTGAGCAGGAAGGTTCGAACGCCCTCGCGGTCAGCCGCAACGCAGTGATCCTGATAATAGCGAATGACCGCCGGAATGACACCCGCCGCGCCGTTGGTCGGCGCCGTAACCACCCGGCCACCGGCCGCATTCTCCTCGTTCACCGCCATGGCATAGACCCCGAGCCAGTCCATCACCCGGTGCGGCTGGGGCATGTTGAAGCTTTTTTCATCCACCAGCTGGTCATGGATGCCCTTGGCGCGGCGCTTCACCTTCAGCCCGCCGGGAAGCACCCCGTCCCGCTCCAGTCCACGATCGATGCAGTCGCTCATCACGGTCCAGATTCGGTCGAGCCCTTCCACCAGTTCGTCGCGTCCCATGCGCGCGATCTCATTGGCGCGCTTCATCTCGGCAATGGTCAGTCCGCTCTTGTCGCCCATGTCGAGCATGGCGACGGCGGATGCGAATGGATAGGGAACCGCGACGCCATCCGTCCGCGCCTCGCGATCAAGCGCCTTGAGCTCGTCGGCGGAGAGCACAAACCCACCGCCAATCGAATAATAGGTCTGCGAGAAGGCAACGTTGTCATGCGCATCAAGGGCGGCAAACACCATACCGTTGGCATGTCCGGGCAACGCCGGGCCATAATCGAAGATAATGTCGCCCTGAGGATCGAAGGCCAGCACCCCGAGAGGCTCAAGCGCTACGGCCTGGGCCGTTTGCGCGCGCGCGAGCAACCCCTCGACGTCTTCGGGTTCGATGGCATCCGGCTTCGCGCCATGCAGGCCGAGCACGATGGCACGGTCGGTGCCGTGCCCCTTGCCAGTGAATGCCAGCGAACCGTAAAGCGTCACCCGGATGCGTTCCGGCTTGCCCGCGCCGGGTGCGGGCTGGCCCATACCCGACAAGGCCTCCAAAAAGCGAGCCGCGCCGACCATCGGCCCAACCGTATGAGAGGACGACGGACCGATTCCGATTTTGAACAACTCGAAGACAGACAAAAACATGCGCGCTCTTTCCATGACCGAGCGTCAGCATGCCGTGAATCTCAAGGATGCGCCAGAGGGGATGCGGTGAAACCCGGCTGCCATTGTTGCGCCTGCGCCGCAACAATGGCCAAGCATAGGGATGCAATCAGCCGCTGTTAGCCCGAACGGGCACCTTTTTCGGCTCCGGCGCCTTTGAAGACGCGGGCGCCGCCGCCGTCACGGCGGCACTTGAGGCCGGCTTCACGGCCTTTCCGCCCTCCGACAGCCTCTCCATGATCACCTTGAAGATCTCGACCGGACGGAACGGAAACTCGATGCACTGGTCCACGCCCAACTCCATCAGCGCCTCGCGCGCGTCCTTCGACATATGCGCCGGGATCAGCACCACCACCTTGGACGATTTATCCTTATGCATGGTGGTCGCGAGATATTTCAACCAGAAGTGCACAATTTTGCCGTAGATCAGGAAATTCACATCGGCATGATCGCTACGGAACACAGAGTTCTTGAGCGTCTCCTCATGATGCACCGAGACCTCGCAGCCCAGTTCGGTGAGCGCGGAGCTGATCGGCCCCACCATGCTGGAGTTTCCGGTGACGATGGAAACCTTCAGCGCGGTCTTCACCTTTTGACTGGACCCGATGGATTGATACAGCTTGACCAGTTCCTGGCTGGCGATCGCGGTCATCCGCTCGACTTCGCCAAAACGTGATTTCAGTGTCGCCAGCAGCATGTCGAAATCGAGCGGCTTCGTCAGATAGTCATCCGCCCCCGCCTGCTTGCCATCGATGATATCCCCGCGGCTGGCGCGAGCGGTGAGGAAAATAAACGGTACGCGCGCCAATTCCGGCATCGTCGCGCGGACATGCGTGAGCAGTGCGGGACCGTCCATTTCCGGCATCATGATGTCGCACAGGATCAGGTCCGGTTGCACGCCCTTCAGCTTCTCGATCGCGTCCAATCCGTTGCAGGCTGGAATCGCCTCGTATCCGGCGTCCGTCAGCTCATCGACCAGATCCGCCCGGATCAGCTCTTCATCCTCCACGCAGAGGACCTTGTATTTGTCTGCCATTGCCTTCTACCTCGCCCCCGCCGCAGCCGTTTTCACCACAAGCGCGCCTGAGTCTGCCTGCGCGCCGATCGCCTCGTCCTGTGCATATGGCAGCTTGAGGACAACGGTCGTCCCCTCGCCAACGGTGCTTTCCACCTCGATCTTGCCGTGGTGCTGCTCCATGACCATCTCGGTCAAATTCAGCCCGATGCCCGTACCCGGGATGCCGCTGGAGGTGGAGGCACGGAAGTAGCGGCCGAAAATCTTGCTGATCTCGTTTTTCGGAATGCCGACGCCGAAATCGCTCACCCTGATCTCCACGTAGCGGCCCTCGACATGCGCCTTGACCTCGATCCTGTCCCCGCCAGGCGAATATTTGATGGCATTGCCAAGCACGTTGAGCACGCACTGCTCGATCATCCGCCTGTCGATGTTCAGCACCACACCGTCAATGTCGAAGGACGTCTCGATCCGGTGCGAGGTGTGGACCTGTGCCTGCTGACGGCAGATCGCGCCAAGCAGCGCGTCAAGCGGTTGTAGCGTCGGTTCGATTTCCATGTTTCCGGAATGTGCGCCGGAGGAGTCGATGAACCGGTCGATGAGATACTGCATGCGGCCGACGGCATCACGAATTCGTGTGACCCGCTCCAGTACGTCCAGCGGCTCCAGCCTGTCGATACGCCGCTTCAGCCGCTGGGCCGCACCGTCGATGATCGCCAGCGGGGTGCGAAACTCGTGCGAGGCCATGGAAACGAACTCGCGCTGCATCTCGTTGAGACGCTTCTCCTTGCGCAAATGCTTCACCAGTTGATCCGCGTGAGCGCGCAACGTCTTGTTCTGTTTCTTGAAGTCGGAGATATCGGCAAACACGACAATGTGGCCGCCGTGGGATACCGGCGAACTCTGTACGCGGATCCATTTGTTGGCGAACATCCGGTGGTCGCTTTCCACCGCGACATGCTCGAAGAACGCATCCTTGTCCACTCCCTCGGAGTGATCGACAGTCCTGGCCGCCGCGGAGCCAAGCGGAATGACGCTGGCAATTGTGCGCTTGTCGCGGATATGGCCTTCGATTTCGGGAAACAGGCGCTTCATGGCGTCGTTGGCCAGCGTGAGCACGCCATCGCGGTCGGTCATCACCAGACCGTCGGGGATGGCGTCCACCGCGCTGGACAACAGGTCGTGACTTGCCTTCAGGTCCCGCGCCTGCACCTCCAACCGGCCGGCAAGATCGTCCCGGTTCTCGGCCAGATAGCGCTCGGCCGCACGCTCGATGGTCACATCGGTCACGATGGTCATGAAACCGCCGTTCTCCAGCGGCGTGCCTCGCAGCCGCAGCACCGTGCCGTCTGCATGTTGCTTTTCCAGATCGTGCGCCTCGCCATTCTTCAGAATGGCGATACGCTCCCGCGCAACTTCCTCCGGATCGCCCGGTCCATAGTAGCCGCGGCGCGCATGTTCCGCGATCATGTCCGCGAAATTGTAGGTGCCATCAAGCAGCGCTTGCGGCAGATCGAGAAGCTCAACCGCGCGCTGATTGGCCAACAACAGCTTGAAATCCTTGTCGATGACAGAGACACCTTGATGGGTTGTATCGAGCAGCTGCGACAGCAGAGGAAGCAGCTGGTCGCTCTCGGCAATGAAATGCTCGCCTGCCATGACTCACTACATCCTCCACAACTAAAATTTGCAGAGCGACTATCCGGCCTGACCAGTTAAACATAAGTAAAAAATGGAAATAAGGAAATTTATACGTATGAGAAAATACTTATTCTTGATTTATAGTCAAAGTAACTAGAATTTTATTTAATATTACATCCTGAAGACGCCGAATTTTGTTTCTGGAACCGGTGCGTTGAGCGCGGCGGAAAACGCCAGTCCCAGCACGCGACGGGTTTCCGACGGCGCGATGATGCCATCGTCCCACAACCGCGCGGTGGCATGGTAAGGATGCCCCTCTTGCTCATAGAGATCCCGGATTGGCGCCTTGAAGGCCTCCTCCTCCTCCGCGCTCCATGCGCCGCCGTCCGCTTCGATGTTGTCGCGCTTGACCGTCGCAAGCACCGACGCCGCCTGCTCGCCGCCCATCACGGAAATCCGGGCATTGGGCCACATGAACAGGAACCGGGGGCTGTAGGCGCGTCCGCACATGCCGTAGTTGCCCGCCCCATACGAACCGCCGACGATGACGGTGACCTTTGGGACCTGCGCGCAGGCGACGGCGGTGACCAGCTTGGCGCCGTCCTTGGCGATGCCGCCGGCCTCATAGTCGCGTCCCACCATGAAGCCGGTGATGTTCTGGAGAAACAGCAGCGGGATGCGCCGCTGACAGCACAACTCGATGAAATGCGCGCCCTTCAGTGCGGATTCAGAAAACAGGATGCCGTTGTTGGCGATGATCCCGACAGGCATGCCCTCGATCCTGGCAAAGCCCGTGACCAGCGTCGTGCCGTAGAGCTTCTTGAATTCGTCGAACTCGGAGCCGTCGACCAGCCGCGCGATCACCTCACGCGCGTCATACTGCTTTTTCAGATCCGCCGGCACGACACCGTCCAGTTCCGAAGGGTCATAGAGCGGCGCGCGCGGCGGCTGCAACGCAATATCGGGGCGCTTCTCGCCGTTCAGATTTGCAATACAGCGGCGCGCCATGGCCAGCGCCTGCTCGTCATCGAGCGCATAATGATCCGCAACGCCGGATGTCCTGGCATGCACGTCCGCGCCGCCCAGATCCTCGGCGGAAACCTCCTCACCCGTCGCCGCCTTCACCAGCGGCGGACCGGCGAGAAAAATCGTACCTTGCCTGCGCACAATGATCGTCTCGTCGGACATGGCCGGTACATAGGCACCGCCGGCGGTGCACGATCCCATGACCACGGCGATCTGGGCGATTCCCATCGCCGACATGTTGGCCTGGTTGAAGAAGATGCGGCCGAAATGCTCGCGGTCGGGAAACACGTCGGTCTGGTTCGGCAGGTTGGCGCCACCTGAATCCACCAGGTAAATGCACGGCAAGCGGTTCTCGCGCGCTATTTCCTGGGCGCGCAGGTGCTTCTTCACCGTCATCGGGTAATAGGTCCCGCCCTTGATGGTCGCATCGTTGCACACGATCATGCACTCACGCCCCGAGACGCGGCCGATCCCGGTGATCAGTCCCGCACCATGGATCGCGTCGTTGTACAGACCGTGCGCGGCGAGCGGCGAGAGTTCGAGAAACGGCGTCCCCGGATCGATCAGCCGCAGGACGCGCTCGCGCGGCAGCAACTTGCCGCGCGAAAGATGCCTTTCGCGGGCACGCGCCGGTCCGCCGGCGGCTGCCTCCGCGCGCTTGGCCTTCAAATCGTCGATCAGCAATTGCATGTCGGCCGCCTGGTGGCGGAATGCATCGGATGCCGGGGAGATATCGGATTTCACAACCGCCACGCGTAAGCCTTTCCTTGCAATCGATCTTTTTATCGAGAATCTGGCAGCTTGAGACCCGCGCTACCGCTGTTCCGGCTTGTCCACCGGGCCGCCCGCGTCCCGCCAGGCGCCGAATCCGCCGGCGATATGCGCCACGTTTTCCAGCCCCATATCCTGCACGGCCTTGGTGGCCAGAGCCGAACGCAAGCCGCCGGCGCAGAAGAACACAAAGCGCTTGTCCTGGGAGAAGACCTCACGGTGATACGGGCTGTCTGGATCGACCCAGAATTCCAGCATGCCGCGCGGCGCGTGAACGGCACCCGGCACCTTGCCCTCGCGCGCCAGTTCGCGGATGTCGCGCAGATCGACAAGGACGACGCCCGGATCGCCCGAAAGCGCCAAAGCCTCGCCGGCACTCAACGTGACGATCTCGCGTTCGGCCTCTTCAACGAGATCCTTGTAGCCGCGCTTCATTGCCATTGCTGTTCCTTCCGATACGCCCACAACGAGCGAATATGGAAGCGAGTGTCGCGACTCGGCAATCGAATAACAAGGGTCCCGATCGACGCTCCTGGGAGCATCAGCACGCAAGCGCCTCGCGCAGAACGACAAAAGGCGCGGATTGCGCCGCGCCTTTCGCCAAATTCCCGGAATATTCTTGTCGCTATCGTGGTCGGTGTCAGCGCGCGACGAGCGTCGTCGCAGCAGGATCAAATCCACCAAACAGATACACGAGCATCAGAGCGCCTCCGAGGGTCAAGACCGTCCAGGTCATCACACCCCAGCAGGACTTCTGCGCATGATCGTCCATGAAACTCCTATCCGCATATGGCGCGCGCCTGGCCGGGAGAAACCGGCGCGCTTGTTTCCGTACAGCGATTTAACGCCATGGTAACGCTTTCGCAAGTGCGAACAAACCCGAAGCGCGGCCTTATGCACATGGCTGTCACGCTCCCTGTGCATAACCGGCGTCATGCTCCCGCGGTTCAGAACCCCGCGCAAACCAAGGGTTTTGACGCGTCCGGGCAAGCCGCCTTCCGCGCATGCGAGGGTCCTCAGAGAGGGCACGCCCTATGCCCCGAACCCGTTCCCGCGTATTGTTCATGCCCCTGATCGGATTGGCATCATGACTTCGCTCTCCCCCATCGACGCGGCCGCGCTGGGCTGGTTCCTTGTCTGCTGGACGGCCTTCAACTGGCTCGTTGGGCACAGCCGCTGGAAACACCGCACCCTGTCGCACACCATGGACGGCTATCGCCATGCCTGGATGCTGGCGATGCGCGAACGCCCGATGCGCATGGTGGATACCCAGATCATCTCCGGCTTGCAGCAGGGAACCGCCTTCTTCGCCTCCACCGCCCTGCTCGCACTGGGCGGCGGCTTCGCGATGCTCAATGCGACCGAGCGGGTGCTGGAACTCTACGCCGACCTGCCGTTTTCCATCGCCATGACCCGCGGCCAGTGGGAGGCAAAGGTCCTCGGCCTGATGATGATCTTCGCCTACACGTTCTTCAAGTTCGGCTGGGCCTACCGTCTGTTCAACTATTGCTCGATCCTGGTCGGCGCCGTGCCGCACGACACCACCCCGACCCCGCACGCGCTCGCGATGGCGGAAAAGGCAGCGGCCATGAACATTCTCGCCGGCCGTCACTTCAACCAGGGTCAGCGGGCGCTGTTCTTTTCCATCGGCTTCATGAGCTGGTTCGCCGGGCCGTTGCCGTTCGTCGCCGTCACAAGTTGCGTCACTTTGGTGCTCACACGCAGGCAGTTCTTCTCGAATGCGCTGGAGGCGGCGCGCACGCCGACTGGCGAGAACAACCAGGTCTAAGCCCAAACACGCCGTGGCGACCGTCCGGCGATCGCCACACCGCAGCACGCATGCTCACGACGCGCCTCCAGAGTTCGGACGCAATCGTGCAAGTGCGGAGCGGAATTCAAGAACCTTATAAAACCCATTGAAAGAAATAAAGTTTCAACAGCGCGAGTGGCCAACTTGACGCTATGACAACTAATTTACACGGAGGTGATATATCTCACAGTGAGATTGCCTCATACGGTGTTTTCCTTAGCGCGTTCCCAGCGTGCTGCCAGCGCATAGCGTCCCAGTCAGCGCCTTTCGAGACCAGCGCGTCGCCATCCCCGCGGCATCGCCGGGTCCGCACGCTGTCAACATGGTGGACATCGACAATGTGCCGGAGGACAGGATGACAATGGCGACGCTCTACTTCGAACTTGGCGGACTACCCGCCATGCGGACGACCGCACACGCGCTGTATGACCACTTGCGCGAGGACGCGCAGTTCGCCGATCGCGCGGCCCGGATCGGAAAGTCCGAACTGGTCGGCAGGCTCGAGGCCTTCCTCACATTCACGTTCGGGGGCTCACCCTATTACGAAGGTCAATCCCTGCGCACGGACTACAAGATCCTGCTGCAATCAGACCAGGAATTCGACCGTTTCTGCAATCTCATCCCCGCCGCCCTGCACTCGGTCCGAGCCTCGCTCGCGGCGCGTGACGACGCGATCACCGCCATCGAGCAAATGCGCAACGTCGTTCTCGACAAACCCGTTGCGCAACCTGCCTGACGCAACCGCCATCGGCCTCTTGATTCCACCCTGTGCTGCGACGACACGCGACGAAATTCACACGCAAAACGCAATGAACCGGGCGTTGCATCTGCGCCGCCCGGTTCATTGCATTGACACCATGTTCGACACCCGTCGGCGGGCCGACCCGCGGGCCTATCCAGGGGACAGCATCCGTCCATCCACATTGCCGACCAATCCGTCGGCCTCGATCTCGCACCAGCGGGTGTCGAGCAGGGCCCGCTGCTGATCCGGAGTCGCGTCCTGCCACGCTTGCGAGGGGATTGCCGGCTCACACCAAAGCACCCTGATGTCGCCGGTGCCACGCCGGACCGTCCCGATCGCCTGGGAATCCGGGTCCATTTCCAGACGCAGTTCGATATCCGACAAAGTGTGGAACGGCATCTCGTGTGGCGCGGGCGAAAACGCTTGCGCCGGGGCCGCGGAACCGACAAGGAAAGCTACAGCGCAGGCGGCTTTCACCGCCCGCGCTGTCGTGTACAACACGCGCATTGTCGTATCCGCGCTAGCCGAGTTCGGATGCCTGTGCGGCGATCTTGCCGACGAGACCGTACTTGATCGCCTCGTCGGGAGACATCCAGTAGTCCCGGTCGGTGTCCTTGTCGATCCGCTCGACCGGCTGCCCCGTGGCTTCGGAGAAGATCTTGTTCAGGCGATCCTTCATCTTCAGGATCTCGCGCGCCTGGATCTCGATATCGGTTGCCGGGCCGCCTGCGCCACCGGACGGTTGGTGCAGCAGAAAGCGGGTGTTCGGGGTGCAATAGCGATCCTCGAGCGGCACCGACACGAAAATCAGCGCGCCCGCGCTCGCCACCCAGCCCATGCCCAGCATGCGCACCTTCGGCACGATAAACTTGATGGTGTCGTGGATCATGTCGCCGGATTCCACGTGGCCGCCCGGCGAGGACACGATCACGGTGATCGGATCGTTCGAGACCTGTGCCAGCGCCATCAGCCGCGCGCAAACGTCCCGCGCCAACTCCATGGTGATCTGGCCCGTGATGAGAACGGTGCGTGCCTCAAACAGGTGTTTATCGACGGGGATCGACTGCTGCGTCTTGGTCTTTTCTTCATCCTCTTCCTCGTCGAGACGGGAGGGCGAAGTGGCGGCATAATCCTTCATGCGGGAATCCTGCTGTTGCGGGTGTTCAGCCGGCGAACCGGCGAAGCGTGCTTGTCATGCCCCATATCTAGGCCATGGCGCACGCCCTAGCAAACGCTCAAGTGGCAATTGTGGCGTCAAAGCCCAATCAACACCGGCGGGGTGACCAGCTGGTAAACGTCACATCCGCAACGCCGGCGCGGCACGATCCAGCACCCGCGACGGGTGGCGATCCGGCCTTACTGCCGCCGACACACACCGGCATCAGGAATGAGCGGCGAACGCCGGAGCGAGCCCGCCCAATTGAACCTGGTTCCTGCCCTGCTGCTTGGCGCCGTAAAGCGCCTCGTCCGCCTCCTGCATCAGGGCATCAAGCGCCGCCACGCCGCCGCGCGCGCAGGCGACACCGATGCTGACGGAGACCGGAATGACCTGTCCCGCGCGCACGATGCTCAGCTCGTCGACGGCCCGGCGCAACTCATCGGCAATACGGCAAGCCGTCGGTCCATCGACGTCGGGCAACATCGCCACAAATTCCTCGCCGCCAATACGACCGAACAGATCGCTCTTTCTCAACCGCCCGCCAATGGTCTCGCAGAACCGCAGCAGCACCATGTCACCGGCCTGGTGGCCGTGGGAATCGTTGATCGTCTTGAAGTGATCGAGATCGAACAGCAGCAAGGCGATGAAGCCGCCATCCTGCTGCACCCGGCTGATCTCCCGGTCGGCAAGGGTGAACACCGCCTTGCGGGTCAGAACGTTGGTCAGCGAATCGAACTCCGCCTCCTGGCGCAGCGCACGCATGGTGCGGTCGTTGTGCAGGGCGACGCCGAGCAGCGCGCCAATCATCAGGATGACAGAGGGAAAATACATCGACGCAGCGAAGCCGTTTCCCGCATTCATGATGTCATAGGGCAGGTCCGAGACCAGCGAGTAGATCCCGCGCACCGCATGCAGGCCGCCGTTGATCGCGAACAGTATGGCCAACCCCCTGCGCAGGAACGCACCGTCGTTGGCGCACCGCCAGAACTCGATGGCAACGGCCGACGAGTAGATCGCCGTCAGGCCGGAGATCAGCAGCATCCTGTTGCTGGTGTCGTCGTGAAGCGCGGGCACCTGGCTGGCGAACAGCCATATCGCGAGTGGCGCCAATGCGACGGGGACATACATTGGCCGCCCCGAGAAGCCACGAGAACCGTACCAGCCGGTTCCAAGTCCGAGCATCAGAAACCCGACCGCGACATCGATTGAAATCCAGTCGGGAATATATCCACGCGCCATGATCAGGGGAAACGCCGGCGCACGCACCAGAAAGCTGATCCCCCACCAGAAAAGTCCGACCTCCTGCCGGGTCGTGCGCCAGACCCAAAGCAAAGTAATGCCGACGAGAAAACACAGGGTGCCCAGCAGCAGCAGCAGGGTTGAAATATCAAGATTCATGGTAGCGGCGGAACCCACAGCGGCTGACGGAGGACGCCCCAAGCGCGCCAAGTTACGTAATCTGCCGGATAGAGATTATTGATGCGTAAACTTTATCAATTCCCGGTGGAAAAGCGACCGGCGCTGCCCGGAGAGACAACACAGCCGCGTGATCAGCGGCTTTTCAAGAGGTCGAGAATTTCCTGAAGGTCGATCGCGCGGCGCGCCGTCGCCCGCATGCCGCACAGGGCCATCGCGGGCTTGTAGGCCGTGCCGCCATCGTAATAGGCGATCGTGAAGGCGCAGGAGGTGTCGCGCCACTTGATCCACAAACGCTGCACGTCGCGCAGTTCAGTGCGGACCGGCTCGCCGAGAACGCGTCTCAGTTCCGAGTAGGCCGCGTTCAGCCGTTCGTCCCAGAACCTCTGCTCGCGGACGGCGCATGCGCTCATGCCCATCGTGTGCTGATTGTCGGGATGATCCATGCATGGGTCGGCGGCGGCGCCGATACACTGGTCGACCAGGGCGTTCATATCGTGCGCCGCCTCGATGCACGATTGCAGGTTGGAACGGTCCGCCGCCGTCGTTTCCAGAAAATTGTCCTGCGCCCGCGCTCCCGACGCAGCCGCAAGCGCCACCACGGCGCAAAGCAAAATCGACCGCATCAAAGCCTCCCGCGAGTCGTCAGCCGCCCCCGGCTTCAGTGGAGCAGCATAGCCGGGTCGGCCGCCAGTTCAACGGGTCCGAACGCATGGCCGGCGCATATCGGCGCCGGTACACCGGAAGGGATGTTGACCTGGCCATGTCGGAGCGTTTGGGGAGAGCATTAGGAGCTTGGAAAGCCGGCTCGCGAAGCGCGAAAGCACGCTTGCTTCACGACGCGCGTCATCCGCGTACCGGCCCTGGGCGACGGGGAAC